>PFUD01000014.1 GCA_002789915.1 Comamonadaceae bacterium CG_4_9_14_3_um_filter_60_33
CTGCGGCACGACGTAGGTCACCAGAAACAGCACGATGACCACAGCCACCAGCGACACGATGGCTGGGTACAGGGCCGCGCCGATCAGCTTGGATTTGAGGGCGTGCTGTTCTTCAAGGTCGTCGGCCAGGCGCTCCAGCACCAGCCCGAGGTTGCCGCTTTGCTCACCGGCGCCGATCACTGCGACGAAAATATCAGAGAACTCCCGCGGGTGCTGGGCCAGTGCCTTGCCAAACGGCGTGCCGCCATTGACCTCAGCGCGCAGCATGGCGACCAGCTCGCGCTCGGGCGCTTTCTCGGCTTCATCCGACAGCGATGAGAGCGCGCGCTCCAGCGGCAAACCCGACGACACCAGGCCAGCGAGCTGGCGCGTCCAGATGGCCAGCGCGGTGGCGTTGAAAACCCGGCCGCGCCGCCCGCGCTTGCCCATCTGCGCCGGGTCACCAGCGCGGGCACTGACAGCCTCCACCTTGAGCGGCACCAGCGCCTGGGCGCGCAGCAAACCGCGCGCAGCCTTGGCCGAGTCGGCCTCGATCACGCCCTTGCGGGTGTCGCCGGCGGCGCTGATGGCTTCGAAGGAATAGACCGGCATTCGTTTGTTAATTAGTTAGTGTTGAACTTCATCTATTGTTCACGCGTTTGCACAACGGACTTTTCAGCTTCAACTTGACGGGCCAGCGCAAGCGCGTCTCGCAGGTTCAGGCGCAACATGGCCAAGCCGCCAACATAGCCACACAATGCGCTGGTCGCGCGGTGCTCAATCTCGTCGGCAGTGGTCAAACCAAGGCGCACCAACGCAGCAATATCTTCCTTGTCGTTGTCTGCAAATCGGGCAATTTTGCTGACGGCAAGATCAAGCGGCGAAAGAACATGCAACTTGATGTGCGCCGTGCCCAAGTCAAGCGCAATGGCATCATCGAGGTAATCCTCGTGCATCAGCGCAAAAGACGCGTTGTAGTTGGTGTCAAAGTAAACTGCCTGCCGGGCTCCGTCTTCCAGCGTCACGTCCACAATAAGGTCGCTCGGAATAAAAACACGGCTGCCAAATTCAGCATCGACATCCGTCGTCACTCGGCTGCCTGTAAAGAGATGCACCGCCATCCCGCCCGCCAAATACACATTGACAGGGCTGCGAAGTGCAAGGCGCTCTTCAAGCTGTCGGAGAAGTTCTCTCAGACCTGTTGCCAGCGCAGTGTCGGTATGGAACATTGGGCGCGTTGGCATGGCATCAATGCCCATGGAGCTGGCGAACCAGCATGTCACGAAAACGTGGCAAGCTGGTAACCCAGCCCTGCCTGACGACATCGACTGATGCTAATTTTTCATCAGGATGCATGGCGAAATACTGCTCACTGGATCGCATCAGGTTCGTGGACTCGCGCGGAAATTGCGAGCGCACGACCATTGCTGCCGTTTGAAACACGTTGGCCTCGCGCTGATCTTGTGCAGTGTGCGCAGCGTCCATGGCAATGGCGGTGCAGCGGGCCAAAAGCGCAGCTTCGATGTCTCGGGCAGTCATGGGGCCTCCGGTCAAATCTAGATGATATGAGCTCAGTCGCGCGTGACGCGTAGCAGCTCTTCGCGCGAGGTCAGCCCCAAGCGCACCAGGCGCTCGCCGTCTTCGCGCATCAGCGCCATGCCCGAGGCGATGGCTGCGGCGCGGATGTCGGCCTCACTGGCGCGGCTGTGGATTTGGGCACGGATGGCGTCGTCGGTGACGAGCAACTCAAACACGCCGCTGCGGCCGCTGTAGCCGGTTTGGCTGCATAGGGGACAGCCGACAGGGTGGTATTCGGGGAAATTGACTATTACTGACGGCGCTTTGCAATGCGGGCACAGCTTGCGCACCAGGCGCTGGGCCAGCACGCCGAGCAGGCTGGAGCTTAATAAAAACGGCTCGACGCCCATGTCGGTCAGGCGCGTGACGGCGCTGGCGGCGTCGTTGGTGTGCAGCGTGGCAAGCACCAGGTGGCCGGTGAGTGAGGCCTGAATGGCGATCTGCGCGGTCTCGAAGTCGCGGATTTCGCCGATCATGATGATGTCGGGGTCTTGCCGCAGGATGGCGCGCAGGGCCTTGGCAAAGGTCAGGTCGATTTTCGGGTTGACCTGGGTCTGGCCGACGCCCGCCAGCTCGTATTCGATCGGGTCTTCCACCGTCATGATGTTGTTGTGGGCGGCGTCGAGCCGTTGCAGCGCGGCATAGAGCGTGGTGGTTTTGCCCGAGCCGGTGGGGCCGGTCACCAGCACAATGCCGTGCGGCTGCGTCACCAGGTGCTCAAAGCGGCGCAAGACCTCACCCTGCATGCCCAGGGCTTCCAGGCTCAAGGCACCCTCGGATTTGTCTAGCAGCCGCAGCACGGCGCGCTCGCCATGGGCGCTGGGCAGCGTGCTCACGCGCACATCGACGGCGCGGGTGCCAATGCGCAGGCTGATGCGGCCGTCTTGCGGCAGGCGGCGCTCGGCAATGTCGAGCTCGGCCATGATTTTCAGGCGCGAGATCAGCGCGGCGTGCAGCGCGCGGTTGGGTTGCACCACCTCGCGCAGCGTGCCATCGACGCGAAAGCGCACGCTTGAGTGGCGCTCGTAGGGCTCGATGTGGATGTCGCTGGCGCCGTCACGCGCGGCCTGCGTCAGCAGCGCGTTGAGCATGCGGATGATGGGCGCGTCATCACTGGTTTCGAGCAGGTCCTCAATGGCGGGCAGCTCCTGCATCATGCGCGTCAGGTCGGCGTCGCTCTCAACCTCGGTGACCACGGCTGCGGCGCTCGATTCGCCCTGCGCATACGCAGCACTGATGCGCTGGACCAGCGCGTTGGCCGCCAGAGTCTGCAACGCGCTGTGCGGGTATTTGCGCAGCACTTCGCCGACGGCACTGGGCGCCGAGTCAGCATGCACCAGCAGGGCGAAGGCGCCAGCGTCTTCTTCCAGCAAAAGCTGGTGACTGCGGGCAAAAGCGTAAGGCAGGGGGTAACGCATGGGCCGGTTTGGTGCTAAAGACTACTGGCCGGGCGTGATCATCGGGGCCGGCGAGCCGTCCTCCGACCTGACCGGCGCCGGCGGCAACAGCGGTGCCTCGTTGATCGGCGCCAGCACGCTCGGCACCGGCTGGGCATTTTGCAGGCCGGCGCGCATCAGGTCGTAGCGATCCATCGAGAGCTGGTCGGTGGCCTGCGCGTCGCGCACCACCACCGGGCGCAAAAACACCATCAGGTTGGTTTTCTTGCGGCTGCGGTTTTCGCTCTTGAACAAGTTGCCAAACAGCGGCACGTCGCCCAGCCCCGGCACTTTTTCCTGGTTGCCCGAGTATTCGTCTTGCAGCAGGCCGCCCAACACCACGATGGCGCCGTCTTCTACCAACACGTTGGACTCGATGGTGCGCTTGTTGGTGGTGGGGCCGCTGGTGGCGTTCAGGGTGGAGGCCAGCACGCTCGAAACCTCCTGGTAGATGGCCAGTTTGACGGTGCCGTTTTCGCTGATTTGCGGCTTGACCTTGAGCGTCAGGCCGACGTCCCTGCGCTCGAAGGTGGTGAACGGGTTGACCGAACCGGTGTTGCTGCCGGTATTGGTGAATTGGCCGGTGGGGAAAGGCACGTTTTGGCCAATCACGATCTTGGCCTCTTCGTTGTCGAGCGTCAGCAGATTGGGGGTGGAGAGCACATTGCCGCTGCCGCTTTCCTCCAGGAAACGGGCCAGAAAACCCAGCACATAAACGCCGTTGGTCTTGCGCGCAGCACCGTAGTTCAGGCCACGCGCGGGCAACACAGCGCCGTTGCCGGTCGCCAAGTCGATGATGTTTTTGCCACCGGCGCCAAAATTGGTGCCCAGCAGGCCGATGATGGTGTCGCCGGCCTGGCCGAGGGCGCCCTGCCACTGGATGCCGAATTCAGCCACCCGGTCGGCGCTGACCTCGGCGATCAGGCTCTCAACGAACACCTGGGCACGCCGGCCGTCGAGCTTGTCGATGACGGCGCGCAGTTGGCGGTATTGCGGCTCGGGCGCGGTGATGATGAGCGAGTTGGTGGCCACATCGGCCTGTATCTGACCGCCGGTGGTGGCTTGCGCCGCAGCCACGCCGCCTGCACCCGCAGCGCCGGGCGCACCCGTAGGTGTTGTAGGCGCCGAACCACCACTGACTGCGGCGCGCAGCGTGGCGGCAATTTTGGTGGCATCGGCATTTTTCAGATAGACCACATGAATATTGCCGGCCGCGCCACTGCTGCTGCTGCCCGCTTCGGGCTGATCGAGCCGCGCCACCAGCGAGCGCGCCAGCGCCAGCTGTGCGCCATTGGCGGCGCGCAAAACCAGGCTGTTGGAGCGCGGCTCGGCAATCAGCGTGGTTTTGAACGCGGTATCAAGCTGGCCGGGTGGCGCGCCCGAAGTGCTGGCGCCCAGCAGGCGCAGCACCAGCGGCGCCAGGTCAACGGCGATGGCGTGCTGCAGCGCAATGACCTCAACATCGGTGGCGTTGGCCACGTCCATGGCGGCAATGATGCGCCCGATGCGGCGCAGGTTGTCGGCGTAGTCGGTGATCACCAGCGAGTTGCTGCCGGGGTTGGCATTGATGGTGTTGTTGGGGCTGATGAGCGGTCGCAATACCGGCACCAAGTTGTTGGCCGACTCAAAATTGAGCTTGAAAATCTGCGTCGCGATCTGGTTACCCGCTGGCAGGCGGCCGTCTTCGCCTTGCTGAACGTTGACCCGGGCACTTTGCAGCTTGGCATCGGCCTCGGGCACCACCTTGTACAGGCCTTCGGTTTCCACCAGCGTGTAGCCTTGCAGGCGCAGCGCCGCCACAAATTGGCCCATGGCGGCGGCGCGGCTCACGGGTCTGTCAGTCACCAGCGTCATGGTGCCCTTAACGCGCGGGTCCACCACCACATTGCGCCCGGTGATGCTGGCAAAGGTGCGCGCCACCGCGTCGATCTCGGCGTTGTTGAAGTTCAGCGTGACTGGTTCAGCCGACCTGGCTGAGGTTTGCGCCAAGGCATTCAGGGGAGACATCGCCATGACACTGACCAGCAGGACGCCAATCGCAACTGACACCATGGTGCGCGGAGTTCTGAAAGAGTTCAATTGATTCATTCTGGGTTAACCCACTTTGATGATGGAGCGCGCGCCGTTGCGCCGCCCGATGAGGTTCAGAAGATTGGACAGGGCCGCCTGATGCTCGGCTACGGCGCTGGCCTCGCCATTAAAGCGCAGTTGGCCGCCCACCCATTGGCCGCTGCCTGAGACTTGCAGGCTGCCTTGCAGCGTGGTCAGGGCCAGCATCACCGGCGCACCGCCCGTCAAACTGAAACGGTAGCTGCCCATGGGGCGCAGCGTGGACAGGTGCGATGACAGGTTCATGGCGTCGAGTTGCGCCGCGCCGCTGAGTTGCAGGCGCCCTGCCGCCCAGTCGAGGGTGAGGCCCTGCGTGCTCAGGTTGAGTTCGCCCTGTGGCTGCACCGTGTTCCAGGGCGTGCCCAGGCCTGCCAACAGGCTAGCCGGCCACTGCGATTGGGCGTCTGACAGCGTCAGGCGCAGGCCGTTCCAGCGCGGCTGCAGGTGCATCGCCCAGGCTTGCTGCAGACAGCAGTCGGCATTCAACGTCAGCCGGGCGCTCGTCAGGGCAGGTGCCAGATGCCAGCCCAGTCGCCCGGGCAGCGTGGCTGAATCCTGGCTGCCGACACCGCCGGTGAGCGTGACGCGGGCCGAGCCCGTCCACACCGTGCCGCTGGCCTGCTGCAGCAGCACCTGGCCGGCGCTGGCACGCTGCACCAAGGCTGACAGCCAGCGCGCTGGCGCAAAGACCAGCGTGCTAAGCAGCAAACCCAGCAGTGCGCCGGACAGAGCCCAGCGCCAAGGTGTGACGGCAGACTTTCGCGTCATGGCCGCGCCCCCAGGTTCAGCACCAGCGTGCCGTCCCAACTGCCAGCCGCGTTGTGCACCAGGCGCGCCTCGGTGGGCGCGGTGTGGGCGTTTTGCCGCACTGTGGCCAGCCATTGCGCCAGCGCACTGGCACTGACCGCCTTGAGCGTGACGGTGGCGCGGTCAATTTGCACGTTCATCTGCGCGCTGCCACCCAAGGGCAACAGTGCGGCATCAAGCGCCCGGCGCGCCTGGTCGGGCGACAGCACGGGCTGCGCCTGCAGGGCTTTGGCCTGGGCTTGCAGGCGCAGCATGTGCTGCAACTGGGCGTCAAGCGCGCGGTGCTGCGCCGGGGCGGCTTTCAGCACCGCCAGCGCCGGGGCCAGCGCCAGCCACCACAGCAGCGCCAGGCTGACAAATACGCCGCCCAGCACAACCAAGCGCTGTTCGCGCGGCGACACGCTGTGCCAGCGCGTTTGCAAAGTTTTCAAGAGCGTCATGGTGCGGCCCCCGCCTTGACAAGCCACTGCGCGCCGTCCCAGCGGGCTGCCAGGCCCTGCTGCTTGAGCGCCAACACCACCCGCGTCTGCTCTGCATCAGCCACAGCCGGTGCCTTGGCGCGCAGCTCCTGCGCGGCGTAGTCAAGCGCGGTGAAGGTTTGCGTGGCCGGCAGCACCGCGCCTAAAGACGACAACATGGCCTCCAGGTCAGCGTCGCTTGCCGCGCCGCTGGCGCGCTGCAGGGCGGCCACTTCGCGCGCCATTTGCAGCGGCGCATCGACCACCACGGGAATCTTGGGGAAAGTTTGCGTGAGCACCGCACGCACCGCCTGGCGCTTGGCTTGCAGCACCGCCTGCTCGCGCCAGGCCCAGGCATTCAGGCCCACCAGGTTGACCAGCACCAGCGCCACCAGCGCCAGCCGCGCCGCGCGCCACTGCGGAGCGCGCAGCAAATTTTTAGCTATCAGCGCCAGCTGCGCCCAGGCCCGATCGCGGTTGGCGTTGACCAGCTCGAACTGGGCCAGGTCCCAGGGCGTTTGCGCCGCCTGCAGCAGCCGCTCGGGTCGCTGTTGCAGGGTGACAGGGCGCTTGAACAGGCTCTCGGTCAGGGCGGCAACCGCTGGCTCGGCGACGACTTCAGGCGGTTCAGTTTGCGCCGCCGCGCTGTCGAGCCAGGCGACCATGGCAGCCGACAGCGGGCACGGCACCAGGTTGGCGCCCAGCAGCATCGGATGCTGTTCGTCACCCACCACATAGGCCGTGTGCGCCAGCATCTCGGGGGAAAACTCGGGCACGATGCGGCTGACCACCAAGCCAGTTTGAGCCAGCGCCTGCAAGTGCGCGCCGAGCCAGGCCTTGTCGCACGCCACCACCCAAATCGGCGCCTCGGCCACCGGCTGGGGCTGCAGCGCCAGATGCAAGTTTGCCGGGTCGTCAAGCAGGCGCTCTTCGAGCAGGCCGTCCAAAATAGCGCGCAGGCGACCGGCACCACGCTCGGCCATCAAGCCACGCGCCAGGCTGCCCTTGGGCAACTGCACCTGATGCCAGGACAAAGCCGACATGGGCAGCAGCAGCACCACCTCGGTCTGGCGCTCATGGGGCAGCAGCGCCAGCGGCACACTGGCGTAGCCGGTGGGCGCGCTGCCGTCTGCGCTCAGCACGTAGTCGTACTGCGCAGAGGCGTCGGCGCTGGCAATGGGCAGGGCAATGATCAGGGAAGTCATACGGGTGGGCTGGGGCGGGTCATTGTATGAGGGGCTCGCGCGACTGGACCACCTCGCGGGTGCGGCTCAAGATTTTGACCTTCATGCCATCGCGTTGCAGCACCGAGGTCTCCTGTAGCATCGTCTGGCCCACCCGGAGTTGCCCGGTCACGCTGAAAAAACGAGTGGCCACTGCGTGCAGGCCGGCATTGAGCTTGATTTCAGAGTCTCCAATGCGCTTCTCGGCGTCAGGCAACGTCTTCAGGTGCTGCAGGTCGCGCGCGCCGACCAACGCACGCGCTTGCGCCATGTCCATGTTGTCGAGGCTAGCCATCAGCACCTCGGGCGTTGCGGTGTTGAGGTTGACCGGCGTGCGCGCCGGCAGCAGCGTGACAAACGGGCGCAGGGCTTGCAGGGTGGCGGGTGACAGCCCGAGCCAGACCAGATCAGACACCGACTGCGGGCGCAGCGGCGCTATGGCCGTGTTCTGCGCGTCAAGGCTTGGGGCATGGGCCAGCAACAGTTGCTGCGTGAAAGTAGTCAGTTCGTTCCCGGGCAGGTTCAGTTGCCCAAACAGGCGCTCCCAGGCCACCACGCTGGGCTCGTGCAGTTTGCCGTTGTCGAGCAAGTTGGTCACATTCAGGCGCGCCTGCAGGTCTTGCATGCTGCCCGCCAAAAAAGCGTCTTGCGCGCTGCTGTCGTCGTCGCCTACCAGCGCTTGGCCCTGCTGCGCCGCCAAAAAAGTGGTCAGGCGAGCGGGTGCCAGCGCCACGGCCCAGGGTTCGGCCAGGTGGTCGGGGCCGCCCTGGCGTGCGTCTTCACGCAGGATGAGGCGCGCCCAGTCGAGCGCGCCAGTCAAAATCCAGGCCGACTGCACGCGGGTGCGCTGGGCCGATTCCACCTCGACGCCGCGCCACTGCTGCCACAGCATGGCTGAGGCCAGCGTGGCCACCAGCACCACGGTGAGCATGGCGGTCAGGATGGCGGCGCCGCGCTGGGCCCTCATTTACCGCCCCCGATCGTGCCGCGCACCCAATCGCGCGTGAGCGTGCCGTTGATTGCCTGGCCTGGTGAGAGCGTCAGCACCAGGCGCACACCATCGGGCACGGCCAATGTTGCGCCCGGGCTCGGCGCGCTGGCCGAACGGGGCGCTGCGGCCGCGTTGTCGGCACTGGAGAGCGGGTTGCTCCAGGCGTTGCCGCGGTAATAAAAAATTTGCCATTGGTCCAGCGCCACCGTGCGCACCTCGCGTGTCAGGTCGTCAGCGCCGGGGGTTTGCGCCCAGACTTGCGCTTTTTGCCAGGCCAGTTCCAGCGCGCCGCGTGTCAGCAGCGGCGGTGATTGCCAGCGCAACCACTGGCCCTGGCCATCAAGACTGCGCTGGGCCCAGGCCACCACCCGCAGGCCCTCGCCCGGTTCGGCGCTGCTGCGCCTGAGAATGCGCAGGGCGCGGCCGTCCCAGTCCAGGCTCGGTGTGCCGGGTTGCTCGGCCATGGCGTCGAGGTCGGCGCCCCATTGCGCCAGCGTGGCCTGCAGCGCCAGCACGTCGTCGGACTGCTGCTGTAAGCGGATTTGCGAATGGCTGATGCCGTCGAGGCCGCGCCAGCTCAGCACCGTCATCAAGGCCATCAGGCTGATGGCCACCAACAGCTCGATCAAGGTAAAGCCACGGCAGCAGGTTTTGCGCTGCATCAGTAGCGCCCCACCACCGTGGTCAGGCGCCAAACTGGCACCTCGCCGTCCATCACCCGGGCATCAACGCGCCTGAAGTTGGGGTTGGGCGTGGGACGCACCCCCAGCGCCACCGTCAGGCTGCGCCCGGCCTGTTCGCACGCCACGCTGCTGTCGCCGACATCGGGCATCTGCTGCAGCAGGCGAATTCTGACCAGCTCGTTTTCAGCGCACAACTGCGCCAGCACCATGTTGGTCTGACGCTGCGCATACTTGGTGAGCGCCGCCGTGGCCTGCAAACCAGCCATCAGGGCAATCGCCACAATGCCCAGCGCCACCAGCACCTCAACCAGTGTGAAACCGCGCGCGCGTTGCTTCATGGTGAGCTGGTCTGCACCGCAAACGGTCGCACGCCATCGGTGGCCAGGCGCACAGTTTTGGCTGGCTCGCTGGTTGAGAACAGCGTCACGCCTTGCGGCTCGATGATGGGCTCGGGGCCGAGCAAGAGGGTGGATTGCCGCGCTGCGCTCGCAATGACGGCGTTCGTGTCGATGGCAGCCGAGGTGTCCGGGTCGAGCCAGGTTTGCGGCAAATTGTCTTCTGGCAGCTCTGACGGCGGCAAACCGACAAAGGCAAACCCCTGCGGCGTCACTTGCCAGCGGACCGGCACGCCGCTCACCTGCGAGCGCGCCCGCGCTGACTCAAACAAAGCGGACAGGCGCTGTGCTTCGCGCTCGAGCCGAGTCAGGGTGCCGTCGCGCATGGCAAAACCGATGCCCGCCGAGGCCATGGCCACAATCGCCAGCACCACCAGCAGTTCCAGCAGGGTAAAGCCCGCCGCAGGCCTTGATGACCGGCACCAGCGTGACAACTCAGGGCTGCCAGCTGCCAACGTCTGCATCGCGGCCCTCGCCACCGGCCTGACCGTCGGCGCCATACGACATCACATCAACCTCGCCCTGGATGCCGGGGTTGAGGTAAATGTAGGGCTGACCCCAGGGGTCTTGCGGCAGTTTGTCTAGGTAATTCTTCCAGTTGTTGGGGATCGGCGGCGTGGTGGGCTTGACCAGCAGCGCCTGCAGGCCCTGCTCGGCTGTGGGGTAGCGCATGTTGTCAAGGCGGTAGAGCTTCAAGGCCTGCATCAGGTTGGCAACGTCGGTCTTGGCCGCCGTGACGCGCGCATCGTCAGCGCGGTCGAGCACGTTGGGCACGATCAGCGCCGCGAGCACGCCGATGATGAGCAGCACCACCATCAGTTCGATCAGGGTAAAGCCGCGCTGAAGTCTGCGCAAAAGGGAGGATGAGATTTTTTTCATGAAACTGAAGTTGCCAATCTAAGAAGTCCGCGACATGCATTCGGACAAGTTTAGCCAGAAAAAATTCGGCAGCTCGCCGACGCTCCAGCTGGACTCACAGCACCCTTTCCAGGATCAGCACGGCAAAAAAGCCGAACGCCGACAACAGCGCCCATTTCAGCACCAGCCAGCCGCTGCGCTTGAAGCGCAGGTCGCCCGTGGCCGCATAAAAAGCAAACGACACCAGCGCCGCCAACAACATCAACAATAACAGCCAGCGAAATAACAGCATGACGGGCCTTATGAGGATTTCACCAATAACGTGGGCAGCTTATTCACGAACAAGCTTTTTGCGCTACCAGGCGCGCGCCAGCTGTGCAAAACCCGCCGGCGCTTGCTTGTCGTT
>PFUD01000089.1 GCA_002789915.1 Comamonadaceae bacterium CG_4_9_14_3_um_filter_60_33
TGCGTCATGGGGCCGCCCTGGCAGCGCTGCCACAGGGCGCGCATCACCGCATCCAGGCTGGTCTTGCCACCGTGGCGCAGGCTCAAATCAAGGCACAGGGCCACCAGCGAACCTTTGGTGTAATAACTTACGGTGGCGTTGGCGGTATTTTCGTCTTGCCGGTAGTACTTGACCCAGGCATCAAAGCTGGACTGGGCCACGCTTTGCACCTGGCGCCCTGGTGTTTGCAGCACCTGGTTGATGGTCTTGGCCAGCAGTTTGAGGTAATGCGCGTTGTCGATCAGCTTGGCACGGCGCAGCAGCAGGTCGTCAAAGTAGCTGGTAAAGCCTTCAAAAAACCACAGCAGTTCGGTGTAGTTTTCTTGAGCGTAGTCGTAGCGGGCAAATTCAACCGGGCGCAGCCGCTTGACGTTCCAGGTGTGAAAGTACTCGTGGCTGATCAGGCCCAGCAGGGTGGTGTAGCCGTCCGATGGCGTTCCCGCCTTGGCTTGGCCGTGGCGCGGCAAGTCGGCGCGTTTGCAGATCAGCGCGGTCGAATTGCGGTGTTCCAGCCCGCCGTAACCGTCATGCACCGCATTGAGCATGAACAGGTAGTGGCGTTGCGGTGCCTGATGCGGCTGCTTACCGTGCCAAAAGCTGATCTCGGCTTCGCAAATGGTCCGGGTGTCGGCCAGCAGGCGCGTGCCGTCAAAACTGGCCGGTGCACCCGAGACGATGAAGTGGTGCGGAATGCCGGCTGCCACAAACTCGCCGCGCCAAAAGGGCCCCAGTTCAACCGGGCTGTCCACCAGTTCGTCGTAGCTGGCAGCCAGGTAGTCGCCAAAACCGTGTTTTGATACGCGTTGGGCAGGTAAAGCCGTGGCCGCTTGCCAGTCTTCGGGCAGGCCCGCATCAATCAGCGTCAAGTGGTGCGGCGTGTCTTCCTGGCCATGCACGCGCAGGCACAGGCTGGTGCTGTTGAAAAAACCGCGCTGGGTGTCGAGCCAGGCGGTGCGCACCGAGCTGTCAAAGGCATAAATCTGGTAACTGAGTACCAACGCCTTGCCCGCTTTGGCGTGGATTTGCCAACTGCATTTGTCGCGCTGGGTGATCGCGACCAGTTTGTTGCCTTGGCGCGCTTGCAGGCCCTGCAGGTGTTTGGCGAACTCGCGTACCAGGTAGCTGCCCGGAATCCACGCCGGCAAACTCACCACCTGATCGGCAGCGGGCTGGGTAATGGTGAGGGTGACCTCGAACAGATGTGCGTGCAGGTCCAGCGCGCGCACCACATAACCCACAGTGGCCGGGCTCCTGGACAGCTTCAGCGACCCCATCAGTTCAGACGTTTTTCAACTTGATCGGCACCAATGGCGCCGGGTACCCGGCTGCCGTCGGCAAACACCAGCGTGGGCGTGCCGGTGATCTTGAACTTGCGACCCAACTCCACATTGCGGGCAATGGCTGCGCTGTCGCAACTGGCAGCGGCTGGCGTCACATCGCGCACCATCCAGTCTTGCCAGGCTTTGGCCTTGTCTTTGGCGCACCAGATGTTTTTGGATTTTTCAGTCGAGTCGGGGCTCAGGATCGGGTACAAAAACAGGTAAATCGTGACGTTGTTGACTTTTTGCAGGTCTTTTTCAAAACGCTTGCAGTAGCCGCAGTTGGGGTCTTCAAACACCGCCAGCTTGCGCTTGCCGTTGCCGCGCACGATGGTGAAGGCGTCCTTGAAAGGCAAATTTGCAAAATTGATGGCGGTGAGTTTGTCGATGCGTTCCTCGGTCAGGTTGCGCTTGAGCCGGGTGTCAATCAGATTGCCCTGCATTAGGTAATTGGCTTCGGCGTCGGTGTAATAAATGTCGGTGCCATTGACGCGCACCTCGAACAGACCTGCAATTGGCGTTTTGCTGACTTCGTCAATCTGCCGAAGTTGCGGGATACGCTCGCCCAGATTTTTGCGGATGGCGGCTTCTTGCGACCAAGCGGTGCCGGCCAACAGCATGGCGCCGGCGATCAGTGGGGAAAGGAGTCGTTTCATGGGCGTCCAGTGTTGATGAGTCAAGCGCTGTCTGAGCAGCTGGCTTGGAATAAGTTCGTGGCCTGGCGCGTCAGAGACCCATGGCCCGGCGCGCCGCCCAGTGCTTGGAAAAGCCCAGACGTTCAAAACCTGACAAGCCCCAGTTGCGAACCTTTTGCCAGCCATTGCCCCGCTTGTCAAACAATTGCTGCAAGGCGGTCATGGCGGCGTCGGTGGCAGTGACTTCGGTTTTGCGGGCGCGTTCGTACTGGCGCAGCAGTTTGGCATCATTGACCGGACGCCAATAAGCGCGGCCATGCAAAATTTCGGTGAGTTCGGCCACGTCGGCCAGACCCAGGTTCAGGCCTTGTCCGGCCAGCGGGTGCACCGTGTGCGCCGCGTCACCCGCCAGCGCCCAGCTTTGACCATTCGTCACACCAATCCAGCGACTGGCCTGTGCCGACTGCAGCGGCCAGGCTTTGCGTGGGCTGATCAGGCTGAGCTTGCCCAAAACGCCCTCGCTGATCTGCGCAAGCTGTTCGCAAAAGCTGTCTTCGCTGTCATCAAGCACTTCTTGCGTGCGGCCGTCGCGCACCGACCAGACCACGGCCACGGTGTCGCCCTGCGCGCCGTCAAGCGGCAAAAAGGCCAAAATTTCGCCCTGAGTAAACCACTGGCGTGCGACTTGGCCGTGCGGTTTTTCGCACTTGAGCCGTGCGGCAACGGCGTGTTGCGGGTAGCGCGTGGCAATAAATTCGACGCCAAATTCTTCCCGCGTGCGGCTGGCCTTGCCTTCGCACACCACTGTCAGCGTGGCCGGGCGTGGGGCGTCAAGCACCTCAATGTGCGGCTGAAAACGCACTGCCTCGCGCAACTGGGCTTCGAGCGTGGGCACATCGACAATCCAGGTGAGGGCGGGCACGACCAGCTCAGTCGCCGAAAAATTGACGGCGCCACCGTCGTCGCCCTTGACCTGCATGTCCATCACCGGCGTGGCGTGCAGGGCGTCGGGCCAGCATCGCACCGATTCGAGCAAAGCTTTAGACTTGGCGTTGAGCGCATAAGCGCGAACGTCAGGCTTGCTGTCATCCTTGCGATCAGCTGGCGTTTGCGGGGCGTAAAGACCAATGCGCAGCCGGTCGCGCGCCAGAAGAAGCGCCAGCGCGTGCCCCACAATGCCGCCGCCGCGAATGCAAATATCAAGATGGTGTGTCATGGCGCGGATTGTAGAAGCGCGCTCCGGGCGCGCTGATGGGCAGCCAAAAAACCGCATCGCATACACTCACCCCCTTGTTTTTGCAGGTTTTCAGGGCATTTTCGCGGCCTGACCTCATTAAAGTTTTGATTTAGGATTTGTTATGAAATGTGGCATCGTGGGCTTGCCCAACGTCGGTAAATCGACCCTGTTCAACGCGCTGACCAAGGCCGGCATCGCGGCTGAAAACTACCCCTTTTGCACCATCGAGCCCAATGTTGGCATTGTCGAGGTGCCCGACCCGCGCCTGGATGCGCTGTCGGCCATCGTGCACCCCGAGCGCGTGCAGCGCGCCATTGTTGAGTTTGTCGACATTGCCGGTCTGGTGGCCGGCGCCAGCACCGGTGAGGGATTGGGCAACAAGTTTTTGGCGCACATCCGCGAGACCGACGCCATCATCAACGTGGTGCGTTGCTTTGAAGACGACAACGTGATCCACGTGTCGGGCAAGGTGGACCCGATCTCTGACATTGAGGTGATCCAGACCGAACTCTGCCTGGCCGACCTGAGCACGGTGGACAAGGCACTGGCGCGTTACCAGAAAGCCGCCAAATCGGGCGGTGACAAAGAGGCCGCCAAGCTGGTGAGCATTTTGGAGCGCTGCCAGGCCGCGCTGAACGAGGCTAAGCCGGTGCGCGCGCTGGACTTCAGCAAGGAAGAGCAGCCGCTGCTGAAACAGTTTTTTCTGATCACCGCCAAGCCCGCCATGTTCGTCGCCAACGTGGCCGAAGACGGCTTTGAGAACAACCCGTTTCTGGACCGCCTGAGCGCCTACGCCACCGCGCAAAACGCGCCAGTGGTTGCGATCAGCGCCAAGCTCGAAGCCGAAATGGCCGACATGAGCGACGAAGATCGCCTGATGTTCCTGGAGGAACTCGGCCTGCACGAGCCCGGCCTGAATCGCTTGATCCGCGCGGCTTACGACCTGCTGGGGCTGCAAACTTACTTTACCGCCGGGGTCAAGGAAGTGCGCGCCTGGACCATCCACAAAGGCGACACCGGCCCGCAGGCGGCGGGCGTGATCCACACCGATTTCGAGAAGGGTTACATCCGCGCCCAAACCATTGCCTATGACGACTTCATTGCCTTCAAGGGCGAGCAGGGCGCCAAGGACGCAGGCAAGATGCGCGCTGAAGGCAAGGACTATGTTGTCAAGGATGGCGACGTGATGAATTTCCTGTTCAGCTCATGACTCCACTGCCTAGGCGCCAAATGCCCCCATCAACGCCGCCGTCATGGTGATGTAGCGCGCGCACTTGCCAATGGCCATGTAACCCAGGCAAGGCCAAAACGGCAGGTTCAGCCAGCCCGCCACGGCGCACAGCGGGTCGCCCACCACGGGCAGCCAGGCCAGCAGGCACGCCTTGGGGCCGAGCCGCTCCAGCCAGGCCAGCGCGCGCAGGTGGTGCTTGGAGTGCTGGTATTTGTCCATCACCTTGTGCGAGGCCAGTCCCATCCACCAGGTCACGGCGCCGCCCAAAGTGTTGCCAACGGTGGCCACGGCAATCGCCGGCCAGAACATCGACGGGTTAAGTTCCACCAGGCCAAACACCGCTGGCTCCGAGCCCAGCGGCAGTAGGGTGGCTGACACGAACGCCACCACAAAGACCGTGCTGAGTCCGTATTTGGGCAGCGCCAGCAAGGCGAGCAGGTGATCAATCCAGAGTTCCATGGGTGGCGCAGTATAGGTTTTGCAGCGGAGTCGTAAGGATCGTGCTTTATTTCATTTGCTGAAATTTTGGGCAGCTAGAATCCCTTATCCCCAACCCCAGCGTGATCTATTTTTTCTTTGCATTGCTACTTGCTTTGATCGTTTCCGCATGAATATCGGCCCCTTTATTTTGCCCAACCGCTATTTTGTCGCCCCCATGGCGGGCGTGACCGATCGGCCGTTTCGCCAGTTGTGCAAGCGCTTGGGTGCGGGTTATGCTGTGAGCGAAATGGTGACCAGCCGGCCCGATTTGATGCGTTCACTCAAGACCTCGCAGCGCGCCAACCACGACGGCGAACCCGGCCCCATTGCCGTGCAAATTGCCGGCACCGAGCCGCTCATGATGGCGGATGCGGCGCGCTACAACATCGACCGCGGCGCCCAGATCATCGACATCAACATGGGCTGCCCGGCCAAAAAAGTGTGCAACAAATGGGCCGGCTCGGCCCTGA
This sequence comes from Comamonadaceae bacterium CG_4_9_14_3_um_filter_60_33, assembly GCA_002789915.1. Lineage (GTDB taxonomy): Bacteria > Pseudomonadota > Gammaproteobacteria > Burkholderiales > Burkholderiaceae_C > Rhodoferax. Next base: position 5,412 of record PFUD01000089.1, read on the forward strand.
TGCAGGACGAGACGCTGGCCCTCCAAATTGTGTCGGCCGTGGTGCAGGCCTGTACGCCGCTGGGCGTGCCAGTCACTCTCAAGATGCGCACTGGCTGGTGCAACTCGGCCAAAAACGCGGTGCAGTTGGCCAGGGCTGCCGAGTCTGCCGGCGTGCAGATGGTGACCGTGCACGGTCGCACCCGCGAGCAGGGCTACCGTGGCTGCGCCGAGTACGACACCATTGCAGCTGTCAAAGCCGCGCTGCGCGTTCCGGTGGTGGCCAATGGTGACATTGACAGTCCCGAGAAGGCGCGTGCGGTGCTGGCAGCCACCCGAGCCGATGCCGTGATGATTGGCCGCGCAGCGCAGGGGCGGCCCTGGATTTTTCGGGAAATCGCCCACTTTCTGGCCACCGGCGAGGCGCTGGCGCCGCCGCTGGTGGCTGAGGTCAAGCACCTGTTGCTCGACCATCTGCAAGATCACTACAAGCTGTACGGCGAATTCATGGGCGTGCTAAGCGCACGCAAACACATTGGCTGGTATGTGCGAGACTTGCCTGATGGCGCGGCCTTTCGGGACCGCATGAATACACTGCCGGACTGCCAGACGCAGTGGACTGCGGTAGCGGAATTTTTTGACGAGATCAACGCGCGCATGGATCGTCTGCCCAAGCCGACACGCCAGGCGCATGACGTGGATAGCGAACTTAATAACAAGAAGGAGGCACTTCAATGAAACCCTTGCACATTGCAGATTGTGTGCGCAACAATTTGGAGAATTACCTGACCGATCTGGGCCACAGCGAACCCAACGGCATGTATGACATGCTGCTCACGGTGGTAGAGAAACCGCTGCTTGAAGTGGTGATGCAGCGCGCTGACAACAACCAGTCCAAAGCGGCCCAATACCTGGGTCTGAATCGCAACACCTTGCGCAAAAAATTGCTGGAGCACAAGCTCATCGATCCTGCCTGAGACCTCCTTGCGAGCGTGCCACCGTTACTGCGAGGCCGTAGGCCGTGGCAGTCCATGCACCCGCAAGCCATGGATTGCCGCGCTACGCTCGCAATGACAAATTCATGAACCCGCCCCATTTTTAACTCACTTACTTCATCCTCATGAACGCATTAATTTCAGTCTCAGACAAAACCGGCATCGTTGAATTCGCTCAAGCACTGCACGCGCTGGGTATCAAGCTGATTTCCACCGGCGGCACCGCCAAGTTGCTGGCCGACGCTGGCCTGCCGGTGACCGAAGTGGCGCAAGTTACAGGCTTCCCCGAAATGCTCGACGGCCGCGTCAAAACCCTGCACCCCAAGGTGCACGGCGGCCTGCTGGCGCGACGCGATTTGCCCGAGCACATGGCTGCACTCAAGGCCCATGCCATCGACACCATCGACCTGGCGGTCATCAACCTGTACCCGTTCGAGGCCACTGTGGCCAAAGTCGGCTGCACGCTGGAAGACGCCATCGAGAACATCGACATTGGCGGTCCGGCCATGGTGCGCAGCGCTGCCAAAAACTGGAAAGACGTGGGCGTGCTCACCGATGCGTCGCAATACCCGCAGGTGTTGGCCGAACTCAAAGCTGATGGCCAACTCACCCAGGCCACCAAGTTTGCCTTGAGCGTGGCGGCGTTCAATCGCGTGGCGCAATACGACGCAGCCATCAGCGACTATCTGTCGTCGCTCAACTTTGAAGAGGGCAACGCCACGCCGTCGCGCAAGCGGTTCCCGGATCAGTCCAACGGCTGCTTTGTCAAGCTGCAAGACCTGCGCTATGGCGAAAACCCGCACCAAAGCGCCGCCTTTTACCGCGACTTGCATCCGGCACCCGGCTCGCTGGTGACGGCCGTGCAACTGCAGGGCAAGGAACTCAGCTACAACAACATCGCCGACGCCGACGCTGCTTGGGAATGCGTCAAGAGTTTTGACGTTTCAGCAGACGGCGCCGCTTGCGTGATTTTGAAGCACGCCAACCCCTGCGGTGTGGCGGTGGGTGCCGATGCGCTGGAGGCTTACAGCAAAGCTTTCCAGACCGACCCGACCAGCGCGTTTGGCGGCATTATTGCCGTCAACTGCACGCTCGACGAGCGCGCTGCCCTGCAAATGTCCAAGCAATTTATCGAGGTGCTGATGGCGCCAGACTTCACTCCCGAGGCGCTGGCCGTGTTCAAGAGCAAGGTCAATGTGCGCATCCTCAAGATCGCGCTGCCGCCGGGTGGCACTTCTGACTGGGACAACGGCCGCAATGCCGTCGAGAGCAAGCGCGTCGGCTCAGGCCTGCTGCTGCAAAGCGCTGACAACCACATCCTTACGCTCGCCGACCTCAAGGTCGTCACCAAGCTGCAACCCACGCCAGAGCAGTTGCAAGACCTGATGTTCGCCTGGAAGATCGCCAAGTTTGTCAAGAGCAACGCCATCGTTTTCTGCAAGGGTGGCATGACCATGGGCGTGGGCGCGGGGCAGATGAGCCGGCTCGATTCGGCGCGCATTGCCAGCATCAAGGCTCAAGCCGCCAAACTGTCGCTCAGTGGCACAGCGGTGGCCAGTGATGCCTTCTTCCCGTTCCGTGACGGCCTCGATGTGGTGGTGGACTCGGGTGCCACCAGCGTCATCCAGCCGGGCGGCTCGATGCGCGACCAGGAAGTCATCGATGCGGCCAATGAGCGCGGCGTCGCCATGGTCTATTCGGGCGTGCGCCATTTCAGACATTGAACTGGTTAGCAGCCGCGTTTGGCGTGGCGTTGAGTTCTGGCCGATCTTGGTGATGGCACAGATTGGGGCATGGACCCCCGCCTCATACTGGCAATTGCCCGGAAATAGGCTGGAACTCATGTCCTAATCTGAGCGGATGACCTGTGCGGTGAATCAAGGAAATCTTGATGCTTTCGGAGGATCGGTCAGCAGCGTAAGCGGGTCTTCAAATTTAGGGCAGCAGAAAATCGCCCTCGAGGTTGCGGTATGCGGTTACTCAATTGGAGCGGC
>PFUD01000172.1 GCA_002789915.1 Comamonadaceae bacterium CG_4_9_14_3_um_filter_60_33
TGAATACGGCGAGACCAATTCATCGGCCTGGCGACCTTATATGTGGCCCATCAAAGTGGTCATGTGCCTGGCCATCATCTTGATGATCTTGCAGGCGTCGGCAGAATTTTTCAAAGACATCGCGCGCATTCAGGACAAGGAAATCTGATGTCTTACGAAATGATTGCGCTGTTGATGTTTTCGTCCCTGATGCTGTTGCTGTTCACCGGGCAGCGGGTGTTTGCGGCCATTGGTTTTGTCGGCGCAGCGGCATCCATGGCCTTGTGGGGCGTGGGCGGGGTGGACATTGCGTTTTCGTCGGCCATCAAGTTGATGAGGTGGTACCCGCTGTTGACACTGCCGATGTTCATTTTTATGGGCTACGTGCTCTCTGAGAGCCGGATTGCAGATGACCTCTACAAGATGTTCCACGTCTGGTTTGGCGGGCTCAATGGCGGCTTGGCCGTGGGCACGATTGGCTTGATGGTGCTGATCTCGGCCATGAATGGCTTGTCGGTGGCGGGCATGGCCATTGGTGCCACCATTGCCATGCCCGAGCTGCTGCGGCGCGGCTATGACAAGCGCATGGTGACCGGGGTGATTCAGGCGGGTTCGTCTCTAGGCATCTTGGTGCCGCCCTCGGTGGTGCTGGTGCTTTACGCCATGATTGCGCGCCAGCCGGTGGGGCAGTTGTGGTTGGCCGGTTTGTTTCCCGGGCTCATGATGGCGGGCCTGTTTGTTCTTTACATCGTGATTCGCTGCAAGCTCAACCCCAGCCTGGGGCCAGCCTTGCCGCTCGCCGAACGTGCTGTGCCGATCGCCGAGAAGCTGCGTCTTCTTGGTGCAGGTGCTTTGCCCATCCTCATCTTTATCACCATGATGGTGCCATTTGTGAAGGGGTGGACAAGTTTGGTCGAGAGCTCGGCCATCGGTGCCCTGACCGCCTTGGTGGCAGCCGTGGTCAGGCGTCGCATGACCTGGGTGGTGTTTGAAACCTCGGTGCGCCAGACGCTGGGAATATCCTGCATGTTCATGTGGATCATTCTGGCCGCGCTGTGTTTTGGCGCTGTGTTTGACGGCCTGGGTGCGGTCAAGGCCATCGAGGGGCTCTTCATCGGGCAACTGGGGCTGAGCCCGTGGGGCATCCTGATTTTGATGCAACTCTCTTATCTGATTTTGGGCACTTTTCTGGACGACACCGCCATGCTGGTCATTGTGGCGCCGCTGTATGTGCCCTTGGTGGGGTCGCTGGGTTTTGACCTGATCTGGTACGGCATTTTGTACACCATCACTTGCCAGATCGCCTACATGACCCCGCCCTTTGGCTACAACCTCTTTTTGATGCGCGCCATGGCACCGCCTGGCATCACGATCCGCGACATCTACGCCTCCATCTGGCCCTTTGTCGGGGTCATGGTGCTGGCTTTGGTGCTGGTGATGGCCTTTCCACAAATCGCCCTTTGGCTGCCCAACTATGTGTACGGCAACCCTTGAGGTGCAGCGCCAGCCTGGCGTTGCATAGATCGTTAGTACCTTGCCAGCCGGGCAAGGTGCGGCGTAAATCCGGGCAAAGATGCCCAACTGTTGACAGGAGAATCAGATGACTTCAAGACGCAACTTTGTCAAAAATGCGGGCCTCGCCAGCGTCGCTGCGGTGTCCTTGGCCGCCCCTGCGGTTCATGCACAGGCACCGATTCGATGGCGCATGCAAACCTATGCTGGCGCTGCGCTAGGGCAACACGTCATCAAGCCTGCCGTGGATGCCTTCAACAAGGCGGCCAACGGACAAATGGTGATTGAGCTGTCGTACGCAGATCAGTTGGTGCCCACCGGCGAGTTGTTTCGGGCGATGCAGCGCGGCACCATTGACTGCGTACAGTCAGATGACGACAGCATGGCCTCGCCCACCGAGGTGACTGTTTTTGGTGGCTATTTCCCCTTTGCCAGTCGTTACAGTCTGGATGTGCCGGTGCTGTTCAACCAGTGGGGCCTGAACGAGATTTGGGAAGCGGAATACGCCAAGGTGGGGGTCAAACACATTTCAGCAGGCTCGTGGGACCCGTGCAACTTTGCCACCAAGAAGCCCATTTACAGCCTCAAAGACCTCAAAGGCAAAAAGATTTTCACCTTTCCAACCGCCGGCCGGTTCCTCAAGCAGTTTGGTGTGATCCCAGTGACGCTGCCCTACGAAGATGTTGAGGTTGCCATGCAAACCGGCGAACTCGACGGCGTGGCCTGGTCGGGCATCACCGAAGACTACACCGTCGGCTGGGCCAATGTGACCGGCAATTTTTTAACCAACAATATTTCTGGCGCCTGGATTGGTTCTTTCTACGCCAACATGGCCAGTTGGAACAAAGTGCCGCCGCATTTGCAGCAATTGCTACGGCTCGCGTTCGACAGTTCACACTATTACCGCCAGCATTGGTACTGGGGCGGCGAGGCCAAGCTGCGGGTCGAAGGCAAAAAGATGAAGCTCACCACCATTCCAGATGCCGAGTGGAAAACAGTGGAGCTGGCCGGGCGCAAGTTTTGGGATGAAATTGCCAAGGAAAGCCCGTTAAAGGCCAAGGTGGTCCAGATCCTGAAAGATTACAACGCTGCCATGGAAAAGGCAGGCCCACCGTACCGCTACGGTTGAGCTGGTTGGGGCGCCCGAATGGCAGGTGGCTTCCAGTTGGTATGCGCTGCGGGGTTTTTTGGGCAGCGTCAGGGGCCATCAGGCTTGTGGAGGTGAATGACTCCAGAAGGCTTGAAGCGATCATAAAGATCAACAGGCAACGGTCATGCGAATCCCCTGATTTAGCGCTTTAACATTAATGATGTACCGCGAGGGTCGGGGCGTTCAACTGCTTGGACATCGGTTTTTCGGCTGCGGCAGTAACCAGGCTCACGGGCGTCTGGAGCCACTGCGATGATGATGATCTCGTCCGCAAGAATTCGGTAAACCACTGAAAAAGGAAAATGTTGTGGACACCAGGAAATCGGCGCCTGCTGCTTGTAACGCGCGGGCCGCGTCGCCAAGCAATCTGCCCGCTGCGCTCCAGTCGCCGTCATGCTGCATTCGTTCGATTTCAGCGAAGTCAACGCTGTAAAGAATGACTTTGGCTGAATGCAAGCCGCCAAGCCTTTGCTTAACAACTTCGTTCACAATTTTGTAGTACGAAACGGTTGATTCCCAACTCATTCCGCCAATCAATCCGATAGTTTTCATGTGCTGTACGTAAAGTAAGTGTGCCGCCTAACGCTCGAATTAAGGTGGCACCTGTTTTAGGCCGCAAGCTGCTCACGAACTGCCACCTTGCGCTCGATATCGCTGAGCGTGGGAAGTGTTTTCAAGTCGTAATTGGCTTGCATCACAAGCCATGACGTTGCGTCGCCACCGAAGTGCTTTGCCAACCTCGCGGCGGTGTCTGCCGTGACAGCTCGGCGCTCCTTGACGATCTCGTGGATTCGGGTAGCGGGTACGCCCAGCGCAATTGACAACGCATTGACGCTCAGTCCGAGTGGTGCAAGGTAGTCTTCACGCAGGACCTCACCAGGATGAACGGGGCGCATGCGATTCACTGGAAGTGCCATGTTTGTTCCTTTAGTGGTAGTCAACTATCTCCACATCGATCGGACCTGTATCGGTCCACACGAAGCAGATTCGCCATTGATCATTGATGCGCACGCTGTGTTGCCCCTTTTGGTCACCCTTGAGGGCTTCCAAGTGGTTGCCTGGCGGCGCTTTCATGAAATCCAGCGTTTGAGCTGCATCAAGTTGAGAGAGTTTCCGCTCTGCCACTGACTGGAACACTTTGAACCTACGCGGGCTCTTGCCCTCGTACAGCGCCAGGGAGTCTTTGCACTTGAACGACTGGATCATGCCGGCAGTGTATTACGCCCGGCGTAATATGACAAGCTGAATTCAGGTTCTGGCACTACAACCACCCCACTTGCAGCGCCGTAAAAGTGGAATTCGAGGGATGCGTAGCCAACATGGTCGTAATTGCCCCTTCATCGACGAGTTTGCCAATGATCTCGGGGAAGGGCCTCGCGCCGGTGATCGCTGCCTGACCAAGCCGGAACGCGGGCGATCAACTCTTGAATCTTGCCAAATTGAAGTCATACGCTGTGATCTCTGAGGCCTGGCCGGAATACAGATCGGTCGATGCCTTCACCACGCAAGCTTCGACTCCATCCTGTCCCGCCGTGCCAAACAAACTGCGGACGCTAAGCTTACCGCAGGGGCGGCTGTGGATAGGCGCTGGTTTATCACTGTGTTGGCTAGCGCACCTTCAATCCAGATGTCGTCGCCTAAAGTGGGTTGCCGGGCATGTGCCCGGTGTTGAAACCCAAGGAGTTTTTTATGTCATCCATGATGAAAGCCGCTGTGTTTGTTGAGCCCGGGCGCATTGAAATTGTTGACAAACGCATTCCTGACATCGGCCCCAACGATGCCTTGATGCGCATCACCACTACCACGATCTGTGGCACCGATGTCCACATTCTCAAGGGCGAGTACCCGGTTGCCAAAGGCCTGACCATTGGCCACGAGCCAGTTGGTGTGATCGAAAAACTGGGCAGTGCCGTGCAAGGCTACAAAGAAGGCCAACGCGTGATTGCTGGTGCGATTTGCCCCAACTTCAATTCTTATGCTGCGCAAGACGGCGCAGCGTCGCAGGACGGCAGTTACCTCATCCCGTTGGGCTTGTGTGGCTGCCATGGCTACAAGGCCACCGCTGGTTGGCGCTTTGGCAACCTGATTGACGGCACCCAGGCCGAGTATGTGCTGGTGCCCGACGCCCAGGCTAACCTGGCGCCCATTCCCGATGGTTTGACGGACGAGCAGGTGCTGATGTGCCCGGACATCATGAGCACTGGCTTCAAGGGTGCAGAAAACGCCAACATCCGCATTGGCGACACGGTGGTGGTGTTTGCTCAGGGGCCCATTGGCCTCTGTGCCACCGCGGGCGCGCGTTTGCTGGGCGCCAGCACCATCATCGCCGTCGACGGGAATGACCACAGGCTTGGCATTTCCCAAAAAATGGGGGCTGACATCACCCTCAATTTCAACCATTGCGACGTGGTCGCCGAGATCATGCAACTCACCGGCGGGCGCGGTGCAGACTCATCGATTGAAGCGCTGGGCACGCAGGCCACGTTTGAATCGGCTCTGCGCGTGCTCAAGCCGGGTGGCACTTTGTCGAGCCTGGGCGTGTACTCCAAAGACCTGACCATTCCCATGTCGGCCTTTGCCGCCGGTTTGGGCGACCACAAGATCAACACGGCGCTTTGCCCTGGTGGCAAGGAGCGCATGCGCCGCCTGATGAACGTGGTGGCGTCTGGCCGGGTTGATCTGGGCGTGATGGTGACGCACGAGTACAAACTGGAAAACATTGTGGCTGCCTACGACCTGTTTGCCAACCAGCGCGAAGGTGTGCTGAAGATCGCGATCAAACCCTGAATGTGGCGGGCAGGGGCGGCGGGTCAGTTAAACCGGTGACCCATGCCGAACGCCATGCCGCAATCCAGCTTTGACCCGCTATCGCCCGCCGACGCGCAGGTGGCAGGTGGTTTCTTGGTCAAGAAGGATTTCTGAGACCATGCGTCGCCCAAGCACACACGTCTTTGTTATGCTTCCCTCTCATTATTCCTATTGGAGGTAGGCATGGAAACTGTCAGCGTGAGTGGTTTAAAGAACAACCCCAGCGAGGCACTCAGGATGGCCAAGCGTGGCGTTGTGCTGGTGATGAATCGCGACAAACCGGATGCCATGATGGTCGGTATTGAAACCGCAAAGGTGTTGGATGCCAAAGGCGTGAGGCCCGCCTTGGCCACCGCATTGTTCAGGGATGGTCATTTGTCGCTGGCCCGCGCCGCCCGGCTGGCGGAGTGGCCGCTGGGTCAGTTTGTGTCGCACTTGTCGCGTTTAGGCATTCCCGTGGTGACCGGGAGCGCTCAGGATGCCAAGCAAGATATGGACACGCTTGAGCAATGGCTCGCCTTGTCTTGACGGATGCCAGCCCGTTGATCGGGCTGGCGCGAGTGGATGGCTTGTGTTGGCTGCAGCCCTTGTTTGGCGTTGTCTGGATGCCGGCCGAAGTCAATGCCGAAGTGTTGGGCGGGTTCGGCACACCTGATGAACAAGCCATCTCGCAAGCCATTGCGGCGGGATGGTTGGCGGTATGCGGCCCCACGCCGGATTTGCCGGAATTGCCAGAACTTGATGAGGGTGAGACCGCCTGCATCCGGATCGCCGTGGCCCATGCAGGCCCCAGTTTGTTAGTGATGGACGAGCGACTGGGGCGTGCCATTGCGACTGAAAATGGTCTGCTGGTGACTGGAACTGCGGCGGTGATTGGCATGGCCCGTGTGCGCGGATTGATACCCAATGCCAAAGAGGTGTTTGCACGTCTTCATGCTTCAGATTTCAGGATTTCGGCTGCGGTGATTGATGCCATCTTGAGAAGAGTTGGCGAAGGATAAGGTGCCGCCCAAGCGTGCAGCGAACCGCCTGTGGGCGGCTTTGATTGTCTGAGCAAGTAGTGAGTAGTGAGTAGTGAGTAGTTTCCAGCGCAACAAAGTTTTTTTGGTTTTTTCCAACGCGCAAGGCGCAGTGGTTTCGAAGCGGTGACGAGCAGGTAATCGCCCAAAACCCTGCTTTCGTCTTGGCCAACTCCGTGCAATGTGCGCGTTTCGCGACAATGCAAATCATGCTTGCCAAGGCCTACGACCGACATGTCAAGGCGGTCCGATCAAGGCAGCAGGCCGATCATGGCCGTGCAGTCATTGACCGATCGGAAGTCAAAAAATCAGTCATTCCAGTTTTGTCTGGCCTGACCGGAATTGGCAAAACCGCCTGCGTCAAGTCGATTGCACCACCCATGTTGGTGATGTCCGAGGTGCTGACCGTGGCCATTCAGGCCTCACGTCACGACCCGCAAATTCTGCTGCCAGAGGATATCTGGCCGGAGCTTGAAGCGGCTGATGAGTAGGCACTGGCGGGGCAGAAAACCCTAAACACTTCCAGCCGCTTCAATTACCAAAATACGTGCCTCCCCAATGGGATGCGCCACATGCTCGGTGCCAACTGAGGCATAAAAGAGGTCGCCAACCTCAAGCACCACGGCGCGTTCCTCGCCCGCTTCGCGGTAGCGCATTTCCACACGACCATCCAGCACGGCAAACACCTCTTGCCCGTCGTTGATGTGCCATTGGTAGGGCTGGTCGGTCCAATGCAGGCGGGTGGTGATGCCGTTCATGTTGGCAATGTCGATGGCACCCCAGGCACGGGTGGCGGTGAACTCTTTGCTTCGGATGATTTTCACATTTGCCTGTTCAGATGGACGGGCTCTTGTCAACTTGTGCCGTCGGCCTTGTTGCTTTTCGCGCCCCGCATCAGCGTCAGCGCCAGCACTGCGGAGGCTACCATCAAGAGCAAACTCACCGCATTGAGCACCGGCGTGGCGCCTTCGCGCATGCGGCCGTACATCATCACCGTGAGCGGTGGGTCGGAGCCGACCAGCATCAGCGTGGTGTTGAAGTTCTCAAAACTCATCAAAAGTGAGATTGCAGCCGAGCCGATGAGCGCGGGTTTCAGGTACGGCAGGGTGATGGTCCAGAGCACGGCCGCGCGCGAGGCGCCGAGGTTGTAGGCAGCGTCTTCCAGCGTGACATCAAAACGCTTGAGGCGTGCGGTGATGGTGAGCGTGGCAATCGACACGATGTAGGAAAACTGGCCCAGCACCACCAGTGGCAAGCCGGGTCGCAAAAATTCCAGCTCCAGCCCCCACAGGTCATCAGCCAGATTGGCAATGCGGCTGGCAAACGCCAAAATTGAGATGCCCAGAATCACGCCGGGGATTACCAGCGGCGCCAGCATCAGCAGACTCAAAGCCTGCTTGCCGCGAAACTGGGTGCGCTCGATCAAAAAGGCGTTGGCGGTGCCGACCAAGACTGAGAGCAGCGTGACCCAGCTTGCCACCACCACGCTGGTCCACAGGCTGCCGAGCATGGCGCGGTCGGCAAACAAGCCGGTGCGACCGGCGCCGTCATGGCCAAAGAACCAGTCGAGCGTGAAGCCGCGCCAGGGCGGTGCCGGGTAAGGTGCGTCGTTGAAGGCAAACACCGCGACCACGAGCAGCGGCAAAAACAAAAAGGCAAAGAACGCAGCGCCGTAAAGCACGGTGCTGGCGCGCAACCACAGCGGGCGGGGCAGCGAAGCGATCATTGGTGCACCCTCAAAAACGTCGTCATTGGTAGCCTGCCAGCGTAGCGCGGCAGTCCATGTACCCTGAAGTCATGGATTGCTTCACCTTGTTTGAAATTACGCCGATTTTTCACAGGCCTCGCACCACTTCCATCGCCTGCTCGACACGCTCCACAGCGTGAATCGTCAGGCCCTCGAAGTCTTTCGACTTGAGGTTTCTTGGCATGTTCGCTTTGGGCACCACGGCCACGCTGAAACCCAGTTTGGCGGCTTCTTTCAGGCGCTCCTGGCCGCGCGGCGCAGGCCGCACTTCGCCGGCCAGGCCGACCTCGCCAAAGGCAAAAAATCCCTTGGGCAACGGCTTGCCGCGCAGGCTCGAGGTGATGGCCAGCAGCACGGCCAGGTCGGCTGCCGGCTCTGAAATGCGCACGCCACCCACCGCGTTAACAAACACGTCCTGGTCCATGCAGGCCACCCCGGCATGGCGGTGCAGCACGGCCAGCAGCATCGCCAGGCGGTCTTTGTCCAGCCCCACACTCAAGCGCCGCGGACTCGGACCGCCGCTGTCGACCAGCGCCTGGATTTCGACCAGCATCGGGCGCGTGCCCTCTAACGTGACCATGACACAACTGCCCGGTACCGGCTCGCTGTGCTGGCTCAAAAAGATGGCGCTCGGGTTGCTGACGCCCTTGAGACCTTTTTCGGTCATGGCAAACACGCCGATCTCGTTGACCGCGCCAAAGCGGTTCTTGATGGCGCGCACCAGCCTGAAGCTGCTGTGCGTATCGCCCTCGAAATACAGCACGGTATCGACCATGTGCTCCAGCACGCGCGGCCCGGCCAGTGCGCCCTCTTTGGTGACGTGGCCGACCAGCACAATGCAAACGCCACTGGCTTTGGCGGCGCGGGTGAGGTGCGCGGCGCATTCGCGCACCTGCGCCACCGAGCCCGGTGCCGAGGTGAGCTGGTCAGAGTAGACAGTCTGGATCGAGTCGATCACCGCAATGTCGGGTTGCATGGACGTCAGTGTGGTCAGGATTTTGTCGAGGCCGATTTCGGCCAGCACCTTGACCTGCGAGCCGTCCAGCCCCAGGCGCCGCGCGCGCAGTGCCACTTGCGCACCGCTTTCTTCGCCGGTTACGTACAAGGTGCTTTGACCGCTGCGCTGCAGCGAATCCAGCGCTTGCAGCAACAGCGTTGATTTGCCGATGCCAGGGTCGCCACCAATCAGTACCACGCCGCCCTCGACCATGCCACCGCCCAGCACCCGGTCAAGCTCTTCGTGGCCGGTGGGCGTGCGCGCCATATCGACCGCGTCGATGTCGCCCAGCACCGCCACTTCAGCCGTTTTGGCGAGCGACGCAAAGCGGTTTTTGACAGGGCTTGCGCTCTCTGGCGCTGATTCAATCAGCGTATTCCAGGCATTGCAACTGGGGCATTTGCCCTGCCATTTGGGGCTGGTGCCGCCGCAATCGGAGCAGACGTAGTGGGTTTTTTCTTTGGCCATGGCGGGGATGTTATCCCTACCACTGCACCAGTTGCACCTCGCCCGTGTCGCTGGCCATGACGGCGCGCTTGCCCGGCAATGGTGAAACGGTGGGACGCAGGTCGTGCGCAAAGGGAATGCGCAGCAACTCCTTGCCATCGGCTACGTCCAGCACGTGCAGCACTTGCTTCATGTCCAGGCAATACACCTGGTTTTCAAACGTCACAATCTCGGCCATCATGTGGCCCCAATTGGCCGCATTGTTGCCATACAGGGTGGTTTGGTGGCGCCAGCGCACCCGGCCGTTTGCCACGTCGATGGCGTAGATCCAGCCCGTAGGTGACCAAAGGTAGGCAGTGTCGCCCGCCACATGGTGCGAGTTGATGAAGTTGCCTGCCTTGAACTTCCAGAGCACTTTGCCGGTGTCAATGTTGATGCCATAGAGCAGCTCGGTGTAGGTGCCCGCTACCAGCACATTGCCAGTGACGTACATTTGGCGCACGTATTGCCATTCTTTCTTTTCGTCGAGCTTCCATTTGAGCTTGCCGTCGGCCCGGTTGACCGCATAGAGCACGCCGTCGCCGGGCCCGAAGAACACCGTCTCGCCCGCCACCGTGGGCGCATAGGCGGCGGTGCAGTCGTCGGTATCCGGGGCAAAGCGCCAGTCGATGGCACCACTTTGGTTGTTGAGCGCCAGCAGCCAATGGCCATCGCCCACATAAGTGTGCTCAGCGTCCACAAAAGGCGTGCCCACTTGCAAAATAGCTTTGTGCAGCCACAGCGCTTGGCCATCAGCCTGCTGCCAGCCACCGAGTTCGCGCTGACCACCCGAAATAACCAGCCCGCCCGCAGCGCGTGGCCGGTACACGGCGTTACTGCTGAGATGGTGCGGCACGTTCCAGGTCAGGGCGGCGTTGTCGGGGTCGATGCGCCCAAGGGTCTTGTCACCGTTAAAAAAGATATGGCCGTCAAGCAAGGCCAAAGGTGCCAAGGTGGCGTTACCACTGGCCCAGCGCCGCACCACGGTAGGTGTCTGGATCGTTGCAGAAACAACAAAGGTGGGCAAAAGCCCACCTGCTGCGAGTGCCGCCACAAAGTGGCGGCGGTTCAGATTGCCTGTTGCCATCAGTCGCACTTGGCCCCTTGCTTGATCCAGGCAGAAAGAATGGTGGTGTTGGGATGGTCACGCGGCTCAGACGGGCTGATGCCGGGTGGCATGCGGTCTTCAGACAAATGTTGCCAGATAAAGCTCTTCTCGGGGCTACCGGCAATGATCACCTTGGTGGCCTTGTCAACGCCCTTGGCAATGGAGTCAGCACCAAGCATGACACCAGCGTGGGTACTCAGGTTTAACTCGTGGAAGCTTGGGGGTTCCTGGTTGGACATGTGGCAAGCGGTGCAAGCGGGTGTATCAGGGCCGAAGGCATTGGCGGAGTTGAACAGGGGCAACACGTTCTTGGTGAAGTTGTCGTCGTTCTTGGCGCCGTCGGCAATCCATTGCTTGACCAGCATGTGGTTGGGCGTGTAGGTGGAGTTTTCAAAACCCAGCCCCAAAGGCATGCGGTTGTTACGCAGACGGCGAACCAGGATGTCGCGCTTCGGGTTTGTGCCCGGTGTGAAGATCGCGTGCTTTGGTTTTTCAGTGGCGCCTTCAATCATGCCCTTGCAGGTGCTCAAATCGAGACCGCGGTAGCTCTTGCTGGCGTCTTGCGAGTTGTGGCAGGTGGTGCAAGCCACGCCGGGGCCGAAGGCATTGGGCGTGTTCATCAACGTATTGATGTACTTGTAGGTGATGGGAATGCTGCGCTTGATGATCAGCTCTTGCACCACGTGGTCGTCGTCGCCAGCGGCACCGATCTTGCCATCTTTCAGGTCCTGAATGTATTGCTCGGCAATGGTGCGACGGGGTTTGTCGTCGTCCGCGAAGCTGTTGCTAGCGAAAGTAAAACCTAGGGCGGCAACGACGCAGCCTGCTTTGGCAATTTGAAAAAGCTGCTGCCTAGTGGTGGATGAAAATGGCATCGAAGTCTCCTTGTGTTGAATGCGTAGTCATCTTAAAAGGCTTAAGCAACGTGACTCGTAGGGGTTTTCGCTAACATAAATTACAAATTTACACGTTTATGGCAGGGTCTGACGCCAATCTTACGGGAGCCACGCTTGGGAAGATGAAAATGAACCTTGCTCCTGGTGGCTGACTTGATCAAGTTTGAGATAGCAAGACAATGGATTCACAAGCAACAAATTCAAGCACGGGCGCAACCGCTGACGATGCCCAGGCGCCCGACCTGGCCGGCTTGAGTGACGCACAGGCCGCTCAAATCTTGCAGCACGACGGTCCCAATGAACTACCCGACGCGCAAAAGCGCACGCTGCTGGCCATTGCGCGCGAGACGCTGTCCGACCCGATGTTCGCCTTGCTCCTGGCCGCGGGCATTTTGTATCTGGTGCTGGGCGACTTGCAGGAGGGCCTGGTGTTGTTCGGCCTGGTGCTGGTGGTCCTGGCGCTCACGCTGTACCAGGAGGGCAAGACCGAACGCGCCATTGAATCTTTGCGAGACCTCACCAGCCCGCGCGCCTTGGTGATGCGCGACGGCACGGCGCAGCGCATTGCCGGGCGCGAGGTGGTCGCAGGTGATGTGCTGGTGCTGGCCGAGGGCGACCGCATTGCGGCCGATGCGGTGCTGCTGCAAGCCACCCAGGTGCAGGTGGATGAATCACTGCTCACTGGCGAGCCAATACCGGTGGACAAGGTCGCGCTGGGCACCGACCGGCGCGGTGAAGCAGCCGCGCCTAAGTCCGAATCCAAATCCGAGTCTGCCCTGTTCTCGGGCACCTTGCTGGTACGCGGACAAGGGTTGGCGCGTGTCACGGCCACTGGACGCCGCAGTGAAATTGGCCGCATCGGCCAGACGCTCGGCGGCTTGAGCGCAGAGGTCTCGCCGCTCAAACAGCAAATGGGTCGTCTGGTCAAAGTTTTGGCGCTGCTGGCCTTGTTCGCCAGCCTGTTTTTGTTGCTGGCTTATGGGCTGATGCGCGGCGACTGGCTTGGCGCCCTGCTGGCGGCCATTGCGCTGGCCATGGCCTTGTTGCCGCAGGAATTTACCGTGGTGCTGACGGTCATCCCCGCTTTGGGCGCGTGGCGCCTGTCCAAACAAAACGTGTTGACGCGGCGCATTGCGGCCATTGAAACCCTGGGTGCCACCAGCGTGTTGTGCGTGGACAAAACCGGCACGCTCACCGAAAACCGCATGACGGTGGCCGAGCTTTATGTGCCGCAATGTCAGGCGAATGCCCAGGCCCAGGCCGACAGCCTGGCGATCGACTACGCCACCACGGCCACTTTGCCAGAATGCTTTCACACGCTGGTGGAGTTTTCCATATTGGCCAGCGTGACCGACCCTTTCGACCCAATGGAAAAAGCCTTCCACCGGCTCGGTCAACACTTTCTGCAAGACACCGAGCACCTGCACCACGATTGGACCCTGCTGCAAACCTACGGCCTGACGCAGGAACTGCGTGCCATGTCGCATGTCTGGCAGGCCACCGAGGGCGCGGACCATGTGGTGGCCGCCAAGGGTGCACCTGAAGCCATTGTCGATTTGTGCCACCTCGACAGCGCCGCGCAACAGCAGATTGCCAGCGCGGTAGAGGCCATGGCCGCCAAAGGATTGCGCGTGCTGGCGGTGGCCCGCGCGCGCTTCACGGGTCAGGATTGGCCCGCCATCGCACACGACTTCGACTTCACGTTCATCGGCTTGCTCGGGCTGGCCGACCCGCTGCGCGCCGAGATTCCGCAGGCTGTGGCCGAAGCGCGCAGCGCCGGCATCCGCGTGGTGATGATCACCGGCGACTATCCCGCCACCGCGCTGGCCATTGCGCGCCAAGCCGGGCTCGAGGTGGCGACCGACGATTTACTGACCGGCGACGCACTCCATGATTTGACCGATGCCGATTTGCAACAGCGCATGCGCAACGTGCGCGTTTGCGCCCGCATCGCGCCAGCGCAAAAACTGCGCATCGTGCAGGCGCTCAAAGCGGCGGGCGAGGTGGTGGCCATGACCGGTGACGGCGTCAACGACGCGCCAGCGCTGAAAGCCGCGCATGTGGGTGTGGCGATGGGCGGGCGCGGCACCGACGTAGCGCGCGAGGCAGCCTCCATCGTGCTGCTCGACGACAACTTTGCCTCGATCGTCGGCGCGGTGCGCCTGGGTCGGCGCATTTTTGACAACCTGCGCAAGTCCATGGGTTACATCTTGGCAGTGCATGTGCCAATTGCCGGCATGGCCCTGCTGCCGGTGCTGCTTGGCTGGCCCACCGTGCTGTTTCCACTGCACATCGCGTTTCTGGAACTGGTAATTGACCCGGCTTGCTCGATGGTGTTTGAAAACGAACCCGCCGAGCCGGGCGTGATGCAGCGCCCACCGCGCAATGTGCAGCAGCCGCTGTTTGGTGGCATGACCCTGGGGCTGGCGCTGTTGCAAGGCCTGGGTGCGCTGGCCGTGGTGATGCTGGCCACCGTCTGGGGCGCATCGCAGTTGACCGACGGTGCCACGCGCGCGCTGGCTTTTGCCGTGCTGGTGTTCACCAACCTGGCGCTTATTTTTTCCAACCGCAGCCGCGCCGGTTCGCTGTGGGCCAGTCTGTGGGTGCCCAACCGCACGTTGTGGTGGGTGGTGGCCGCTGCGCTGAGCCTGCTGTCGCTGGTGCTCTATGTGCCCTGGCTGACAGGCATGTTTTTGTTTGAGCCGCTGCCCTTGATCTGGCTGGCAGCCGCAGCGGCTTTGGGACTGACCAGCGTGCTATGGTTTGAGTCGTTCAAGGCGTTCAAAGGCAAATTGGCGCCATAATGACTCCAATGTCCGTTTTGGAGTCGTTATGCCTCATCTTTCCATCAAAGACGTCCCTGAAGCCTGGGCCCAAGCCCTGCGCGAACGCGCCGCGCGCAACCACCGTTCGCTACAAGGCGAGTTGATGGCACTGATCCAGCGCGTGGTGGAGCCGGAATCAAGCCGCCCCAATGCCAGCGCCGACCGGACGACGGACAACAGCGATCAGGCAATGTCCAATAACCAGCCTGGTGCGCCAGCCCGCTTTGGTACGGTCGCGGGTTTCGACCGATTGGGTCACCCGATTGTCAGGCGCGGCTGGAAAACGGTGGAACAAGTGGCAGCAGAACTGAAAGCCAAGTACCCCAACGGCCCGGTGCCAGGTCAGGGGTCAAGCATCGACATGATTCGTGAAGACCGGGATAGCCGATGAGCAAGCCCGCAACGGCATCATCGGCCAACCCGACTTTGTACCTGGCCGAACCGCCTGCACTGTATTTGGTGCGCCCGCCTTTGGTGGTCGATTGCAGTGCGCTGGCCGGCATTGTGTTTCAGGCGTCATGGCAACAACAAGCCCAACAAAGCATTACCGGGCACACGCTGCACGCGCCCAGCTTGCTTGCGTATGAGATCACCAGCGTCGCAGTCAAAAAATTACGTCGCGGCGAGGCTCACGCTGCTGACGGCTTGGCACAATTTCTGGACATGACCCTTGAATTGCATGAAATAGATGTGCCGTCGGTCTGCGCCCTGGCCCTGCAATACCAGCTCAGCGCCTATGACGCGTCCTACCTCTGGCTGGCCGCCGAGCTCACCTGCCCGCTGGCCACCTTTGACGCAAAACTGGCCACCGCCGCGCAAGCGCATTTGAG
>PFUD01000059.1 GCA_002789915.1 Comamonadaceae bacterium CG_4_9_14_3_um_filter_60_33
CGATGTCTGCGCGCACCCTGCACCGCCAGCTCAAGGACGAAGGTGCATCACTGCAAGCCTTGAAAGACGAAGTGCGACAGGGCCGTGCCAGGGATTTGCTGCTGCGCACCCAGCGGCCCATCAAGCAAGTGGCACAAGCCGCCGGTTTTTTAAACGAGAAAAGCTTTATCCGCGCGTTTCGGAGTTGGACCGGGCAGTCACCCGCAGAATTTCGCAAATCAGTCAGGGCTTAGAGGTCACGCCCGAGGGCGGCGGCGGGCCGAATGACGCGGGGATGTGATGCCGCACCGCCATGTTTTTCGCCAGATAATTTGCTTCGTCAACATTGAGTTTTAATTCCACAGGAGAGACATCTTGACAATACTTGTAGCGTATGTTCCACGGCCCGAAGGTCAAGCCGCACTGGACAAGGGGATCGAAATTGCCACGCGCCGCAATGAGCCGCTGGTCGTCGTCAATGCCTCCCCTGGCGGGACGAAAATTGATCCGTCAGCCATTGACGTGGTCGACGTTGAACGGGTCGAGCGGCTATTGAAAAACTCCGGCCTGAATGCCGAATTGAAGCAGTTTGTTCGCGGCAAAAGTGCCGTCGAAGAAATCGAGTCACTGGTTGAATCGCTCCATGTTTCTGTGCTCGTGATTGGCCTGAGAAAACGTTCACCCGTGGGCAAGCTGATCATGGGCAGCGTGGCCCAGGAAATCCTGCTCACGGTGCCCTGCCCGATACTGGCCGTCAAGGCGTGAGTGACACGCAGACCCGTCACAAATGTTGAACGTCAAGCCTTGGCGTGACGCCTTGCCTTGTGCTGCTCGTAGGTTTCCACCGGCGCGCCCTGTTTGACCCACTCGGTAAAACCGCCGTCGATGTGCGCCACGTTGCGCATGCCCATGGCTTGCAGCGCCTGGGTGGCCAGCGCGCTGCGCCAGCCGGCACCGCAAAACAGGATGAACTCCTTGGCATCGTCGCCAAACACCGGCTTGTAATAGGGCGAGGCCGGATCGACCCAGAATTCGAGCATGCCGCGCGGGGCGTTGAAGCACCCTGGCACCGTGCCCTCGCGCTCCAGCTCACGCACATCGCGAATGTCAACGATTTGCACCTGGGGGTCGGCCAAGCGGCCCCGAACCTCGGTCACAGCGTAGGTTTTGACCTGGGCCATGGCCTCGCTCACGAGTTGTTGATAACCTTTGGTGATTGGCATGATTGGTCTCCTGTTGTGTAAAAACAGTGCCTACTTTACTTGCGCCAGAAATGCGGCACGAACAGCACGATCACGGCCAGCAACTCGAGTCGACCCAGCAGCATGGCCACGGTGCAAACCCAGGTCTGAAAATCACTGAGCACACCAAAATTGGAGCTTGGGCCGACCAGCCCCAGGCCTGGACCAATGTTGTTGATGGTGGCCACCACAGCTGAAAACGCAGTGACGATGTCCAGCCCCGAGAGCAGCATCAACATGGTCAGGCCGATGGTGCTGGCGCCGTAAATCAACATGAACGCCATCACCGCCGCAATGACTGTTGCGGGAATGGTGGTGCGCCCCATAGTGACAGGATTCACCACGCGCGGGTGGATGGCTCGCACCAGTTCGCGGCGCGATTGCTTGACGAGCAACACCATGCGCACCATTTTGATGCCACCCCCGGTGGAACCCGCGCAAGACACAAAGGTGCCCAGAAACATCAACCAGACTGGGGCGAACACTGGCCACAAACTGTAATCAGCAGAGGCATAGCCGGTGGTTGTGGCCAATGACACCACGTGGAAAGCCGCTGTACGCAAGGCATCGAGCGGCTGGGCATAGGTGTCGTGGACCAGCAGCAACAGGGCCAAGCCCAGCACGGAAGCAATCAACGCCATCAGGTAGGCGCGCACCTCAGGATCGCGCCGCATGGAGCGCAACGATTTGCTCCGCCAGACGATGAAATAGCGCGCAAAACTGATACCCGCCAGCGCCATGAAAACAATGGCCACCAGTTCGATGTCACGCGAATTCCAGAATGCAAAACTGGCATCATGCGACGAGAATCCGCCCAGCCCCATGGTGCTGCACATGTGCATGAAGGCATCAGCCCAGCTCATGCCGGCCTGGTGGTAGGCCAGCATGCAGGCCGTGGAGAAAACAAAGTACACGCCCCACAAGCCGCGCGCGGTTTCGGCAATACGCGGCGTCAGGCGAGCATCTTTCATGGGGCCTGGCGTTTCAGCCTTGTAAAGCTGCACACCCCCCAGGCCTAGCAGCGGCAGCACTGCCACCACCAGCAACATCACGCCCAGACCGCCAATGAGCTGCAAAAAACAGCGCCACACATTCACCGACACCGGCAAGCCATCCAGCCCTGAAAATGCCGTAGCCCCGGTGGCGGTCAGGCCGCTCATGGCTTCAAAATAGGCATCGGTCCAGCTCAGGCCATCGATCGCCAGCACCAGCGGCACAGCAGAAAAGGCGGGTAGCACTGTCCAGACCAGATTGACCAGTAAAAAGCCATCTCTCGGCATCAATTCACGCTGGAACCGTGAGGTAAGCAGCCACAACGTCAGCCCAAAGACCAGCGTGACAGCCATGCTTTGCACCCAGACCGCGAGCAGCGCCATTGCGTCCATTTGCCAGGCCCAGGCCATGGGCACCAAAAACAGGAAGGCATAGCCCACCAAAATGCGGGAGAGGATATTGAAAACCGGTGCCAGGCTTGACATATCTAGAAGAAACCGACGTTGACCTGGAATAATTTTTCCACCTGCTTGAGCAGGCGCTTGCTGGGAATGAAGATGATGATGTGATCATCTTCCTTGATCACCAGGTCGTGGTGCGGCATCAACACCTCACACTGGCGTCCCTCGCCACGTACGATGACACCAAAGCGCGCACCATCGGGCAGCTTGATCTGCTCGATGCGGCGCCCCACCAGTTGCGACGACTTGAGGTCGCCCCGCGCCACGCCCTCGAGCGCTTCGGCCTCACCGCGGCGCAGGCTGTGCACCGCCGCCAGCGCACCACGGCGCACATGAATCAAGAGCTCACCGATCACGGTTTGGGCCGGCGAGATGGCAATGTCAATGGTGCTACCCTGCATCATCTCGGCATAAGCGCGCCGGTTGATCAGTGCAATCACCCGCTTGGCGCCCAAGCGTTTGGCCAGCATCGCCGACAAAATGTTGTCCTCATCGTCGTTGGTCAGCGAAACGAACAAATCCATCTGCCCCACGCCTTCTTCGATCAGCAGATTTTCATCGGCCGAGTCGCCCTCGAGCACCAGCATGCTGGCAGGCAACTCACCGGCGAGGTATTTGCAGCGCTTGTGGTCGCGCTCGATGATCTTGACCTCGCACTGGCCAATCAGACTGCGCGCCAACCGCAGAGCCACCTTGCCGCCCCCCGCAATCAGCACGCGACGCACCGGTTGGTCGTTATTGTGGATGGCGCGCAGCACGTCACGGATTTTTTGCTTGTCGGCCACCACGAACACTTCGTCGCCGGCGAGCACCCGGGTATCTGCCTTGATGGGCACCTCGTTGTCTTGCCGATAGACCGCCACCACACGCATTTCGGCCCAGGGAAACAGCTCGCGAAATTCACCAATGGTGTGGTTGACCAGGGTGCTCCCTTGCGCGGCGCGCATGGCGATCAGGTGCGCGCGCTGGCGCGAAAACTCCAGCACCTGCAAGGCCTCGGGGTAGTCAATGAGTTGGTGAATGTATTGCTTTACCGACTCTTCCGGGCAGATGACGTGAGTCACGCCAAAACCGGTCTTGCCCAGCAACGTACCACCCTCTTCAAACTCTGGCGACCGAATTCTGGCCACGGTGATGGAAATGCCAAACACGTCGTGCGCCACCTTGCAGGCGGTCAGATTGGTCTCATCCAAAGCTGCGCAAGCCACAAACAAATCGGCGTCTTCAGCGCCGGCACGGCGCAGCACCGTCGGTTGGATGCCATTGCCGGGCACGCCCCGCACGTCAAGCCGGTCTTCAAGGTCGCGTAGCAACTCAGGGTCGGGGTCGATCAGGGTGATGTCGTTTTGCTCGGAAGCCAGGCTCTCGGCGACACTTTCGCCAACCCGCCCAGCTCCCAGAATGATGATACGCATAAAGGTGGCCTTGTTTTAGGGGCATCATAACGGAGCTCGGCTGGCTGCTTTCTGACGCTGCGGTGTCCACCAAAGCGACAGCGGCAGCGCCCACAAATTGTCCCCAAACGGCACCGCCTAGCGCCCGGCATACATCACGATGCCACGCTGAAACCGCGTGCTTTCTGTTTCTTGCAAATGGCGCAGGCCCTTGAAGTCTTTGCCATCCACGGTGGCACTGGCTTTCACTTCGATGCCGGTGATTTGGCCCAAACGGTTTTCCAACACAAAGTCGACCTCGATGTTGGTTTGTGTTCGGTAATGCCACAGTGACAGGCGCAGCGATGAAAACGCCACGTGCTTGAGCAGTTCGCTCAAAACCCATGTTTCCACGGCTGGACCAGGTAAACCGGGCCTGGCCGTCAGACTCTCAGCCGTAGCGGCCAGAAAATGACACAACATGCCGCTGTCGGGCAGAAACACCTTGGGCGCTTTAACCAGTCGTTTGCCCGGGTTACGTTCCCAGGATGGCAGCCGCACCACCAAAAACAGCATTTCGAGCAAGGCAAAGTAGCGCTTGAGGGTGCTTTGCGCAATGCCTGCAGTCCGCGACAGCTCGGCAAAATTGAGCAAGGTGACACTGTGTGTGGCCAGCAAGCGCAGCAAATTGGGGACTTCTGTCATTTGCCCATGTTGGCAAGGTCGCGCGCGTCACGGCGTCCGGGGAAACCACCTGGGAGCAAGTGCGCTACCAAGGTTTGCCTTTCGCAGGGCGGCATATTCAAAGCAGACCACTCGCCCGCAAACAGGGCATCGGCCCGATAAAGACAAAACCTCCATGCGCCCCGCCAGCGACTCTGCCATTCCGGGCAACATCATCACATCGGCTGACCCCGTCAACAGAAAACGGCCCGGCTGGCGGCTTCAGTCCACAGCGGCCTTGATGGGCAGAAAAAGCCCGGACACACGCTGTATTTCATCGAGGGGGGACGGAGCCCTGCAGTCCACGGATCAAATGTGTTTGATGTGCCTGCGCAGATTTTGGTGGTTAAAAATCAGTCCATGGCCACTTCATCCGCCCAGACCGTGAAGCGCTGCAGCGTGTTGGGGCCAAAGGTGCTGGTCAGGGCCACGTCGCAGGCGTCGCGACCGCGAGCCATCAGCACCCGGCCAATGCGCGGCGTGTTGTTGCGCGCATCGAAGGTGTACCAGCGGTCACCCAGAAAGGCCTCGAACCAGCCGGCGAAATCCATCGGACCCGGAATCGGCGGAATGCGGATGTCTCCGAGGTAGCCGGTGCAATACCGCGCCGGTATGTTCATGCAGCGGCACAGGGTAATCGCCAGGTGGGCGTAATCGCGGCACACGCCCTGCCCTTCGTTAAATGCCTCCCAGGCCGTGCGCGTGCGCCGGGCATGGTGGTAGCCAAATTCAATATGTTGGTGCACAAAATCACAGATGGCCTGCACCCGTCCCCAACCGGTGGGGCCGGCACCAAACTGCTGCCAGGCGATGTTCGACAGCAGGTCGGTCTCACAATAGCGGCTGCCCAGCAGATAGACCAGCACCGATTCGGGCAGGTATTCAACCGGCGTTTGCATGACCCACGGAGCCACCACATCGGGCTGGCCGCTGTCATTGATCAACGCGTCGGTGCGCAACACCAATCTGCCCGCCGGGGCGACGATGCGGCTGCACCAGTTGCCAAACAGGTCGCGGTAGGCGGTGATGGGCACCGCCGGGCTGGTCACCAGAATGTCTGGGCGCACCAGATCGCTTGCCCGAGAGTGATGAATATTGAGCGACAAAAGCATCGGCGTCGGGCCAGGGCATTCGTATTCCATCTCGAAGCCCACGCGCATACGCAGCCGGGCATCAAGGGTTGTTTGCGGGAATTCAGCGGCCAAGTTGTTCGGGTTAATCAAGAGGTGCTCCAAATGAAAGGTGAATGCGCCGGGATACAGCCCACGTTCGACGAGTTTAGGCGGCAGTGCGGTCAAAAGACTGTGCGGCAACGCACTGACGCAATATTCATTCCAGGCAAGCGAGCGGGCGATCTGCCAGCCGCAGCGATTCAAAGGGCGGCCAAAAACTTTTTCGGGTTTTCCGATAACTGGGCAAAGTTGTCAGGCGTCAGAATCACCGGCCTTGCCGCGGGGAAATATCCTAAAAATGTCTCAAGACCTTTGGCCGACTTTTTGCGGCCGGATTTCACTTCGATGGCATGAACACGTCCCTGATGAACGTACACAAAATCAACCTCAGCGTTTTTTTCTCGCCAGTAGAAAAGCGCGCCTTGCAATTGCAACAATTCGGCGCCCACTGCCAATTCAAACACGCGCCCGCGCAACTCCGGGTCGCTCAAAGCTTGCGGCCCGGCCGTCATGGTGTAGAGCGCCGGACAAGCGGCAAGAATCTTGGGACTGGAACTGCGCGTCAGCCAGGCCTTGGCCGAGTATTTTTCCAACGAATAAATCAGAAATGCGCCGGCATAAAGCTCAAGGTAGTACTTGATCAAATCGGTATTGCCTTTGTCTTGCAACTGTCCGAGCAATTTGGTGTAGCTGATTTCCTGCGCCGGGTAGCGACACAGAATTTCAAAAGCCTGACGAAACAGCGCCGGGTTGGCCACCTTGCGGTTTTGCAAAATATCCTTGCCGATGACCGACTCCACAATAGCGTCTTTCATGTAGGCATACCAGCGGTCAGCATCGCCCTCAAAAGGCACTGCACCGGGGTAGCCTCCATATAAAAGATAACGTTCCAGGTCGTAGCCAAAAGCGGTCTTGAGTTCACTGAAGGTCCAATGGTAAACACGCGTTAATTCAAAGCGCCCGACCAGGCTCTCGGTCAAACCGGTCTGAATTTGTAGCGAACTCGACCCCAAAAGCACCACTCGCAGGCGATGCGTTTGCTGGTCCCATAGCGATTTGATGACCTCCGACCAATTGGGAATTTTCTGCACCTCATCAACCACCAGCAGCGCGCCATCGCCCAACAACAGCGCTTTTTGCCATTGCTCCAGCAGCCAGGTGCGGTCGGTCACAAGCACATCATCGGCATTGGCATAGTGGCTGGGGCCTGGTGTGCGTGCCAACAGTTGCCGGATACCGGTGGTCTTGCCCACCTGCCGCGGCCCCACCAAAACTTGCATCAGGGGTGATACCTCGGTCAAGCGCTGTTCAAGTTGCGCAACAAAAGCGCGTTCAAAGGATTGGCTCATTTGAACAGTTTATTACAGAATACTAGACATACCTAGTAAAAATACTAGGTATGTCTAGTAAAAACGTTAAAGCGTTCTCTGAATAATGATTTTCTGCACGTCGGAGGTGCCTTCGTAAATCTGGCAGACGCGCACGTCGCGGTAAATGCGCTCTACAGGGAAGTCGCTCACCACACCGTATCCGCCCAGCGTCTGGATGGCGGCGCTGCACACTTGTTCGGCCATTTCGCTGGCAAAGAGTTTGGCCATGGCGGCTTCTTTCAGGCAGGGCTTACCGGCGTCACGTAAGGCGGCCGCATGCCAGATGAGTTGCCTTGCCGCTTCCAGTTGAGTGGCGCAGTCGGCCAACCGAAAGCCCACCGCCTGGTGGTTGAAGATGGCGGTGCCGAAGCTTTGGCGCTCTTTGGCGTATTGCACGGCAAACTCGAAGGCACTGCGCGCCATGCCCACGCTTTGCGCGGCAATGCCGATGCGCCCTCCCTCCAGACCGCCCAGAGCGATACCGTAACCCTGGCCTTCAGCACCGATCAGGTTCTCTGCGGGAATGCAGCAGTTGTCAAAATTGATCTGCGCGGTGTCGCTGGAATGCTGGCCGATTTTGTCTTCCAGCCGCGCCACGGTGTAGCCCGGCGTGGCAGTCGACACCAAAAAGGCGCTCATGCCTTTTTTACCCGCACCTTTGTCAGTGACCGCAATCACAATGGCCACGTCGCCGTTTTGGCCGCTGGTGATGAACTGCTTCACGCCGTTGATCACATAGCCATCGCCCTCCTTGACCGCCGTGGTGCGCAGGCCCGACGCGTCGCTGCCGACATGCGGCTCGGTCAGGCAAAAGGCGCCCAGCATCTGGCCCTGCGCCAAGGGCGTGAGCCACTGCTTTTGCTGCGCCGCGTTGCCATAGCGCATCAGGATGGCGTTGACCGGGCAGTTGGTGACGCTGATCACGGTGCTGGTGCC
>PFUD01000065.1 GCA_002789915.1 Comamonadaceae bacterium CG_4_9_14_3_um_filter_60_33
AATTTTCCTTGACCGTGGCGGGCGCGCGCTCGTAGTTCCAGGCTGCCCAGGCGGCCCGGCGCGTGGGCAGTACCGAGGTGTCAGTGTGCAGCACCGCGCGGTTTGGCTGAGTGCGCATAGCGCCCAGCGTGCTACTCTCCAGCCGGGTCGGCGTGGCCAGCCCGGCCAGCGCCTGGTTGGCGTGGCTGGCGATGATGACTTTGTCAAAGCGCTCCTGGCCCGCGTCAGTGCTGATGCGCACACCCGCTGCCTGCGTAGGCGTGGCGCTGACCGACTCGATGCAGCGCACCGGCGTGTTCAGACGTTTGTCGGCAATGCGCGCAGTGATTTTTTCCACATATTGCCTGGCGCCGCCCTGCACGGTCCACCACTGCGGCCGGTTGGTAATTTGCAGCAAGCCGTGGTTGTGACAAAAGCGCACCATGGTGGCCACGGGAAACTGCAGCATTTGCGCCGTGGGGCAGCTCCAGATGCAGGCCATCATGGGCAAAAAATACCAGTCGCAAAAAGCGCTGCCAAAACGGTGCTGGCGCAAGAATTCGCCCAGTGGTTGCGCCAGCTCGGCTTCGGTGCCGTTTTGCGCAATGCGGGTGGTCAAGGCGTTAAAGCGCAGCATATCTCGCAGCATGCCCCAAAAGCGGCCGTTGAGCAGATTGCTGCGCTGGGCAAACACGGTGTTGAGGTTGCAGCCGCTCCACTCCAGCGCGCGCTCGCGCACCCGGTCAAAGGCCTGCACCGAAAACGACATGTCTGATTTGGCGGTCACCACACCCAATTCAGCAAACAACTTGAGCAAGTTGGGGTAAGTGCGCTCATTGAGCACCAGAAAGCCGGTGTCCACCCCGTGCGTGACCGGCCCCTGAGGCGTGGCCAGCGTCACATCCACCGTGTGCGTGTGGCCACCAAAGTAGGCGCCCGCCTCAAACAAGGTGACTTCAGCCTGACCCGACAGGGCATGCGCGGCAGCCAAACCAGATATTCCCGAACCGACGATGGCAACTTTCAACGTCACATTGAGCCCTTTGAACTGAGAGTGTTATTTAAATACTGGATAGTCATAATTTAGCCTGATAGTATTATGGGCACCAAACTTTTCATTTTTCGATCCCCAAAGGCAACATTTCTCATATGGTTACTCGCATCGGCCCCAGGGTTTCTTTCAAGACGCAAATGCTGCAGGCGCGCGAAGAGGCCATCATCAAATCGGTCAACCATTTGCTCGCCAGCAAGGGCTTTGAAGCCATGACGGTCGATGAGGTGGCCGCCGACGTTGGCATTGCCAAGGCCAGCCTGTACAAGCACTTCCCCAGCAAGGAAGACCTGGCGGCTGCGGCCATGGTCAGCGTGATGCGCCGGGCGCAGGCGTTTCTCAACAGCTTGTCCGCCGAGGCCGCGCCCATGGACAACTTGCGCGCTACCGTGGCCTGGACCATGCGACTCAAACTGGTAGGCGAAATGCCGTCGCTGCCAAGCCAGAATTCGAGCCTGCGCGCAGCGCTGATGAGCAACAAGGATTACATGGACGGGCTGATTGAGGTCAGCGACCGGCTTGGCGGCTGGATCGAGGCGGCGCAAGCCCAGGGCAGCCTCAACCCCAAACTGCCCGCCATTGCCGTGCTTTACACGCTCTATGCGCGCGCCTGCGACCCGGTGCTGGAGTTCCTGAAAATGAGCGAGTTGCACAGCGACGAAGAAATCATCGACCTGGTCATGAGCACCTGCTTTGACGGCCTGAACGCGCGGCAGGGGTGACTTTTTAAGCGCTTGTCCGCACCGCGCCAGCTAGCCGAACAAGGCCCACAGCCCCAGCCCCATAAAAATCACGGCAGACACGATGTGCACCACGCGCAGCGGCACCAGGTGCGTCATGCGCTCGCCGAGCCAAACCACTGGCGCATTGGCCAGCATCATGCCCAGAGTGGTCCCCGCCACCACCCAGACCGTGCTGGTGTATTGCGCCGCCAGCATGACCGTGGCAACCTGGGTTTTGTCGCCCATTTCAGCCAGAAAAAAAGCCACCACGGTGGTGCCGAAAATACCGAGCCGCGGCGGCTTGACAGCTTCGTCGTCGTCCATGGTGTCGGGAATCAGCATCCACACCGCCATTGCGATGAAAGACGTGCCCAACACCCAGCGCAGCACGTCGGGTCCGAGCACCGTGGTGACCCAGGCGCCCACCGCACCGGCGAGCGCGTGGTTGGCCACGGTGGCGACAAAAATGCCCAGCACAATCGGCCAGGGCTGACGAAAGCGCAGCGCTAACACGAGTGCCAACAACTGGGTTTTGTCGCCCATTTCGGCCAGCGCCACGATACCGGTAGAAATCAAAAATGCGTCCATGCGGGCGATGGTAGTCGAGGCGCATGCCGGCTTTGAGGCGCCGCCACGGCGACTTTGCACAATCACGGGGCGCAAACTCTTTTTTAGGCATGTTATTTGCTTTAAAGTAGTGCGTTTTTCGTTTTTAGAGGCTTGACGCACCAATTCAAATCAATTTATCCCAAGAGGTTTTCATGGAAGCACTCAAACAGGGCGCCGACACCCTGTTCATTCTTCTCGGCGCCATCATGGTGCTGGCCATGCACGCAGGTTTTGCATTTCTGGAGCTGGGCACGGTGCGCCGCAAAAACCAGGTCAATGCGCTGGTGAAAATTCTGGTGGACTTTTCGGTGTCCACCATCGCCTATTTTGCAGTGGGGTATGGCGTGGCCTACGGTGCGCATTTTTTTGTCGGCGCCGAACAGTTGGCCGCCAAAAATGGCTACGAACTAGTGAAGTTTTTCTTTTTGCTGACCTTTGCGGCTGCCATTCCCGCCATCATTTCGGGCGGCATTGCCGAACGCGCCAAATTCTGGCCGCAACTGATTGCCACCGCCGCCATCGTCGGCCTGGTTTACCCGTTTTTCGAGGGCATCGCCTGGAACCATCATTTTGGGGTGCAGGGCTGGATCAAGGATGTGACCGGCGCCGAGTTTCACGACTTTGCCGGCAGCGTGGTGGTGCACGCAGTGGGCGGCTGGATCGCGCTGCCGGCGGTGCTGCTGTTGGGCGCGCGCGCCAACCGCTACCGCAAGGACGGTGGCATATCGGCACACCCGCCCAGCAGCATTCCGTTTTTGGCGCTGGGCGCCTGGGTGCTGACGGTCGGCTGGTTTGGCTTTAACGTGATGAGCGCGCAAACGCTCGACAAAATATCCGGCCTGGTGGCGGTCAACTCGTTGATGGCCATGGCGGGCGGCACGCTGGCGGCTCTGGTGCTGGGCAAGAACGACCCCGGCTTTGTCCACAACGGCCCGCTGGCGGGCCTGGTGGCGGTGTGCGCGGGCTCGGACTTGATGCACCCGCTGGGCGCGCTGGTGGTCGGCGCAGTGGCAGGCGCCATCTTTGTCGTCATGTTCACGCTCACACAGAACAAATGGAAGATCGACGACGTGCTGGGCGTGTGGCCGCTGCACGGTTTGTGCGGCACCTGGGGCGGGCTGGCCGCCGGGCTGTTTGGCAGCCAGTCGCTGGGCGGCCTGGGTGGCGTGAGTTTGAGCGCGCAACTGATCGGCACGGCCATGGGTGTGACTTGGGCGGCGGGCGGTGGATTGCTGGTGTACGGTCTGCTCAAACTGACCATGGGCATCAGGCTGAGCCAGGAAGAGGAATTTGACGGCGCAGACCGGTCCATCCACAAAATCAGCGCTACCCCTGAGCGCGAAGTCAACTGGTGAGAACAGGCGCATAGGCGCCCAGGCAGAACCGGGACTCGGCTGTGGTCAAATCCTGGTTCAGTCTCATCCTTGCGTCGCGCCCCCCGGGCGGACTTCACCACACTACCTATGCTTTATCTGGTCTTGGGGCTTGTGCTTTTCTTGGGCACGCATTCGGTCAGGATCGTCGCTGACGACTGGCGTACCCGCAGCCGCGCCAGGTTGGGGGCTTGGCGCTGGCGTGCGCTGTACACGCTGCTGTCGCTGCTGGGCTTTGGCCTGATCGTGTGGGGTTTTGGCCTGGCACGGCAAAGCCCGTCGCTGCTGTGGAGCCCGCCACCGGCCCTGCGCCACTTGGCCATGCTGCTGACCCTGTTGAGTTTTGTGCTGCTGGCGGCGGCCTATGTGCCGGGCAACCGCATCAAAGCGCGCATTCATCACCCCATGACGGCGGCCGTCAAGCTGTGGGCTCTGGCCCATTTGCTGAGCAACGGCACGCTGGCGCATGTGCTGCTGTTCGGCACCTTTTTGTTGTGGTCAATTTTTGCATTTCTGGCCGCCCGCCAGCGAGACATGCGTGACACCGCGCCCTATTCACAAGGCAGCACGGGCGCCACCGGCGTGACGGTGGCACTGGGTGTGGCGCTGTGGATCGCTTTCACGCTGTGGCTGCACGGGCTGTTGATTGGCGTGAGACCGTTCGGCTGACCAGCAAAATTTGATGCTCTGACTACTTGATATCCATCACCCACTGGATCATGTACTTGGCAATGAAGCCGACCATGCCGAAGGCCAGCCCCAGCATCATGACAAAAAAGCCGAACTTGCCCGCCTTTGACTCCCAGGCCAGCTGACCAATGATGAACAGCATGTAGAGCATCAGACCGCCGACGCCAAAGGTCATGCCAAAGGCGGCGATTTGCTCTTCGTTAAAACCAAACATCAGCGCGGCTCCTGTTCCGGCAAGGCAGACGCGTCCAACAGATCGCGGTAGGCGTGCCAGCTGGCGTGGCCGAGCAGCGGCATCAGCAGCACCAGGCCGGTCAGGGCGGTGGCAAAACCCAGGAATGTCAGCAGCATGATCAGCCCGCCCCAAATCGCCATGGGCACCGGGTTGGCAAAGATCACTTGCCAACTCGCGTCAATGGCCTGCGCGACGCTGATCTGCCGGTCGAGCAACAAGGGAATAGTGACCACAGTCGAAGCAAATATGGGTGCCACCAGCGCGCCACCCAAGGCCAGCCAGACCTCGAACAGCCAACCCTGCCTGGCCAGCACCACCTGTTCAATAAAAACCAGCGGCGAGGTGATGGGCACGGGTGCCAGCCAGGTGATCAGGCCCGCAGAAACGAGCACCCAGGCGGTTCCCGCCAACGCCAGCAGCACGCCAAAGCGCACCATCCGCCATTGCGCCTCGCCCCAGGGCTGAATCCGGCCATTTTTCCAGTTGAGCCAGGTGGCCAGCACGGTTGCCAGGCCACCTTGCTTGCCGTGCTCATGGTCACGGCTCAGGGCGTACAAACTGGTCGCCAAGACCGGCGCCACCAGCAAAAAGCCTGAAAACGCACCAGCCAGAAACCAGAAACGATCACGCGCCAGCCACAGCATCAACGCACCTGCCAGGGCAATGACCACACCGTGCAACACACTGACCCAGCCACAGCGCATCAGGTCGCGCCAACCCATCGCCAACCAGGACAAGGGCTGACTCGCATTAACCGTGCGCACCAGGACGCTGGACCTGGAAATAGCTGGGTTAAGGGCGGATGGCGGGTGGTTTGGCATGGCTTGTCAATCAAGAAAACGGGTCGATGTTGCCACAAACATCCATTTGCCCGGCTTGAGCGCCAAAAAAAGCCAGGGGCGGCATCCGCTTAATGCAAATGCCGCCCCTGATGGCTTTACGCCAGCAAGCTGGCGTGGTCAACCTTATATTTTTTGCTGCATCATGCCTTTGCCACCAGCTTTACCTTTGTGTTGTCCACTGCCCTGCATGGCATGGGCGTCAAACACCTTTTGCTGCTCGGGGGTCAAGACCGCATAAAACGTCTTGGTGGCCTCGGCGTGCTGGTCCATTGCGGCGGCACGCTCGCTCATGTGCTGGGCGCGCAGCTCTTTCATTTTGTCAAGCCGCTCGGGCGTGGTGAGCTTGGACAGGTCGGGCATGGCGGCTTGCTGGCCCTTCATGCCGGCCGGCATCTTGTGACTGGCAGCAAAAGTAGTCCAGGCAGATTCTTGCTCGGGTGTGAGCTTGAGTTGGGCCTTGAGCACCGCTTGACGCGCTTTCATGCGGGCCTGCATCTTGGCCGGGTCCATCTTGCCCATGCCGTGGTGGCCCATACCCTGACCTTGCATGGCGCCATAGGACCCCGTCATGTCGCACTGGGCGCCGCCCATGGGGCCTTGTGAATAAGCCAGGCCGGCAGCCATCAGCAAGCCAGCGACCAGAGAAATTTTGAGATTGGTTTTCATGATCATTTCCTTCAAGTTAAAACCAATGACCAGAAAGTGGCATCGGCGTAAAGAGAAGTGTGCGCCGCCTGTGTATCGCGACCATGAGGCTGCGTGAAAGCTTTGTAAAGTTGTGTCCGTTGATTTTGCTGGTTTTGATGGGATGATTGACGGTTTCGTATTTGTTTATTTTGAGAGGTTTTTCAGTGTTCAAGAATGTGATCATGTACCGCATCGCTCCAGGTTGGAGCCTCACCGCCGAAGAAGTCGAAGCCCGCCTGCAGGACAACCATTTTGTCGAATGTGGTGCCAGTCAGGAAAAATCCGTCGGCTGGATCGAGCCGCGTGGCGAGGCCCATGGGCCGTTGCTGGAGGTGGTGGCCGGCCAATGGATTTTGAAACTCATGACGGAGGCCCGTGCCCTGCCCGCCTCGGTTGTCAACCGCAAGGCGCAAGAGCGCGTGGCTCAAATTGAGGCCAGCACCGGGCGCAAACCCGGCAAAAAAGAGACCCGTGACCTCAAGGACGACATCCGGCTGGAACTGTTGCCGATGGCATTTACCAAGCAGTCCAGCACCCGGGTCTGGATCGACCGTGAAACCCATCTATTGGTCACCGATGCCGGCAGCCAGGCCCGTGCAGATGAGCTGATCACCCTGCTAGTGCAAGGCCTGCCGGACCTGGCCTTGAGTTTGATCGACACCAAAATTTCACCCAGCGCTGCCATGGCCGACTGGCTGGTCACCATGGAGGCGCCGCCGGGTTTCAGCGTGGACCGCGAATGCGAGCTCAAAGCCGCCGATGAATCCAAAGCTGTGGTGCGCTACGCCCGGCATCGGCTCGATACCGATGAGGTCAAACAGCACATCGAAGGCGGCAAAATGCCCACCCGCCTGGCGCTGACCTGGAACGACCGCGTCTCATTCGTGCTCACCGAGGGCTTGCAGCTGAAAAAACTGGCGTTCCTGGACGTGGTGTTCGAAGGTGCCAGCAAGGGCAAGGACGACGGCTTTGATGCTGATGTCGCCATTGCCACCGGCGAGCTTCAAAAAGCGCTGCCAGCGATGCTGGAAGCGCTGGGCGGCGAGTTGGCCCCCGCCTAATCTGCCGCTCTCAGAACGCCATGTTTCCCAGAATGATTTGATACAGGCCAAAGGCGACCAGCGTGCCGCCGGTGGCATAGCGCAGCATCGTTTCATGCTTGAGCAAGCCCTTGATCTTGTTCTGCAGCCATTGCGATGAATATCCGATGATCAGCATCGGAATGGCCAGGCCCAGCGAGTAAAAACCGAGCAGAGTGATCCCGCTGGTCAATTGCCCGCTGGTGCCGACCATGGTCAGGGTGCTGGACAAAAAAGGGCCGACGCACGGAATCCAGATCAGCCCCAGTGACAGCCCGAGGATGAGCCCGCCCAGGCGGCCTTCGCCTTTGACCCGGATCGAGGACACGGCGCTCAGGCGCTTGAAAATACTCATGTCGAAAATCACCATCAGGCCCATGACGACAATGATGGTGGCGCCGGCAATTTCGATGTAGCGCGTCTTGCCGATCAGCATGGCCCCGAACAGCGACGAGATAGCGCCCATCGCCATGAACGACAACGCGAGACCCGTCACCACCAGCAGGGGGCGCAAGCGATCGTCTCGTTCAGACCCGGCCATGACGATCGGAATGACCGGCAAAACGCAGGGCGACAGCACGCTGGCCAGCCCGGCGCCCACAGCCATGAGGAGGTTGAGTAGGCTGAAATCCATTATTTCAGTGCATTGAGCGCCGTCGAAATGGTCTCGATGCTCTGGATGCCCGGCGCGAACACCTTGCTGATATTGCCGACTTTGTCAACCAGCACCAGCGAGGGCAAACTGCGCACGCCGTAGTCGTAGAACGCTTGGCGTGCCCCTTGGTCCATGACGCTGACGTTGGCCAGGTTGAATTTGCCATTTTGTTGTGCAACCAACTTGTCCAGCTCAACTTTTTGCTCCTGACACGGTGCACCCATCGGGTTCAAAAAAAACACCAGCGTCGGCTTGCCATTGGAAGCGATGGTGGCCTTGAGCGCGGGCGTGCTCAGCGGTGCGGTGGATGCCGCCCAGGTAAGGGAAGACGCTGACAACAAAAGCGTAGTTATAACGGTAAAAGTGCGACGAATCATGATGCAAACCTCTTTAAAAAAATGCCTATTTGGGCAGGCAAATTATTAAGGTCGGCGGGGTAGTGAATATTGATATAAATCAGTGATTGCTTATGTACTGTGACTTAGGTCACACAGCCATTCGCCAACCACCCAGCATCCACTCAGGGCAACACCACACTAATTTGACTTGGGTGCCACAGCAGGTGCATCGACACGCCGGGTTCTTTGAATCACGTCGCCAGAGATGTAGGCGTAGCCCTGCGCCTGCCACTTCACCAGCTCGGTCATGGCAGCTGGCACCACGGTCACCACGTCGTAAAAGTCTTCAGGCGCGTAGCC
>PFUD01000156.1 GCA_002789915.1 Comamonadaceae bacterium CG_4_9_14_3_um_filter_60_33
GCTGATCTGCCGTCCTGGTGGCAGGGCCAGCTTTTTGATGCCATTTTGCTTGATGCCCCTTGCTCGGGCTCGGGCGTAGTGCGCCGCCACCCCGACATCCGTTGGCTGCGCCGTCCGACCGACGTGGCACAACTGGCCCAACAGCAGGCCCGCCTGCTGGCGCTGTTGTGGCCGCTGCTCAAACCCGGTGGCCGCTTGCTGTATGCCACCTGCTCGGTCTTTCATGCCGAGGGGCAAGATCAGGTCAAGGCGTTCCTTGGCAACAACAGCAACGCCACTTTATTGCCCTCACCCGGGCATTTGTTGCCAGGTCAAGTCGTGCAATGGCCAGGTGTCGATGACAATCCAAATCGTGAGCATGATGGTTTTTATTACGCGCTGCTGGAAAAGTCTGCTGCCTAGTGTGTTGCTGGGCTGGCTGGCTGCGGCCGTGCTGGGCTTCAGTCTGGCAGCGGCGCAGGCGCCGACTTCTGACGCCGCGCCGTTGCTGCTGCTGGAACGCTCCGACGACGCGCTCTGGCTTTCCACCCAGCTTGAATTTGAGTTGTCGCCCGCGGTCGTTGATGCATTGCACAAAGGCATCCCGATCTACTTTGTGGCCGAGGCTGAGGTGTTGCGTGAGCGCTGGTACTGGACCAACAAGAGAGTGGCCTCCGCCAGGCGCCAGTTTCGACTGGCCTACCAGCCCCTGACGCGCCAGTGGCGGCTCAACATCGTCTCTGGCCAGGTCGTCGAAGCTGAACTGGGCCTGTCGCTGAACCAGAATTTTGAGACCTGGAACGAAGCGCTCAACGCCGTGCGCCGCATTAGCCGATGGAAGATTGCCGATGCAGCCGAGCTGGCACCTGATACCCGGCACATCGTGGAGTTTCGTTTTAGGCTCGATCTGGCGCAACTGCCACGGCCTCTGCAGATTGGCACCTTGGGCCAGTCAGAGTGGTCGGTGGAGTTAAGCAAAGAGCAGGTCCTTGATGCCGAGTTGGCCCAATGACGCAGCCGTCAAACGCCAGATCGCCGAAAGAAAGGCAATCCCGAACGGTGCGCTGGTCGCTCGGGCTGGGTATGGTGGTGATGGTGGCCATTGGCCTGATCCTGCTGTTTTTGTTGACGCAGGCCACCACCAACCGCGACCTGTACGAGCAAAACTATGCCCGCCTCTTTGCGGTCAACGTCGTGGTGGCGGTGCTGCTGTTGTTGGTTATCAGCTGGATCGCAGTGCGCTTGCTTCGCCGCCTGGTACAGAAAAAATTCGGCAGCCGTCTGCTGGTCAAGCTGGCTGCCATTTTTGTGCTGGCCGGCTTTGCGCCGGGCATGCTGATCTATGTCGTGTCGTACCAGTTTGTCACGCGCTCCATCGAGAGTTGGTTCGACGTCAAGGTGGAGGGCGCGCTCGACGCCGGCCTGAATCTGGGCCGTACCACGCTGGAGACCTTGTCGGCTGACCTGGCCAGTAAGGCGCGCGCCGGTGCGCTCGGACTCTCCGACACGCCCGATCTCAGCGCGGCCCTGCCGCTCGAGCGTGCGCGCGACGCCATGGCCGCAGACGATTTGATCTTGTGGGGCACCTCCGGTCGCCTGATCGCGGCGGCTGGCCAGTCGCGCTACCAGCTCAATCCCGAGCTGCCCACGGCACAGCAGTTTCGGTCGGCGCGCGAGCAGCGCGTCATCAGCTGGATCGAGGGCCTGGACGATGCCACACCGGGCAGCGCCGAGCCCGCCCGAATCAAGGTACTGGCGCTCGTCACCAGTACGCAACTGGGAACTTTCAACGAGCCGCGCTATGTGCTGGCCACGAAGGCGCTGCCCGACACCCTGGTGGCCAACGCCCTGGCAGTGACCCAGGCCAACCGTGAATAC
Source organism: Comamonadaceae bacterium CG_4_9_14_3_um_filter_60_33 (assembly GCA_002789915.1). Taxonomy (GTDB): domain Bacteria; phylum Pseudomonadota; class Gammaproteobacteria; order Burkholderiales; family Burkholderiaceae_C; genus Rhodoferax. Next base: position 1,858 of record PFUD01000156.1, read on the forward strand.
CAGGAACGCGCGCTGGCCCGCGACGGACTGCGCCGCATGTACATCGGCACGCTCACGCTGAGCTTGTTCATGGCGGTGTTTGGCGCGGTGTTGCTGGCCGTGGTGATTGGCAACCAGCTGGCCCGGCCCTTGTTGCTGCTGGCCGATGGTGTGCGCGAAGTTGCCGCTGGCGACCTGACCCCCAAGGCATTTCTGCGTGGCACCGACGAACTCGATGGCCTGACCCGCTCTTTTTCACAAATGACGCAGCAACTCGCCGAGGCGCGCCAGGCGGTGCAGACCAGCATGGCGCAGGTGAGCGCGGCGCGCGCCAATCTGCAAACCATTCTGGATAACCTGACCGCCGGCGTCATGGTGCTTGATGCCAACGGCGTGATTAGTGCCTCCAATCCCGGCGCCACCAGAATTCTGCAGGTACCGCTGGCGGCCCATCAAGGCAAGCTACTGGCCGAGGTGGAAGGGCTACAGACTTTTGGCCAGCAGGTGCAGGAGCAGTTCGACAATTTTTTCAGCCTGCACGGCGAGCGCAGCCTTGACCACTGGCAGCAGTCCTTCGAGCTCGGTGGCCTGGGCCAGGCCCATGGGGGCCGTCCGGCCAATGATGTGATCACCCTGGTCACGCGCGGCGCCGCCCTGCCCGGAGACCAGCGCCTGCTGGTGTTCGATGACATTTCGGAAATCGTCTCTGCCCAGCGGGCACAGGCCTGGGGCGAAGTGGCGCGCCGGCTGGCGCACGAAATTAAAAACCCGCTCACCCCCATCCAGCTTTCAGCCGAGCGGCTCGAAATGAAACTCACCGGCAAGTTGGGCACCACCGAGCAAGCCATGCTGACCAAGTCGGTCAAAACCATTGTCGATCAGGTCGATGCCATGAAGCGCCTGGTCAATGAATTCCGCGATTACGCGCGCTTGCCGGCGGCAGAGCTCAGGCTGGTCAACCTCAACGACGTGGTGGCGGATGTCCTGCACCTGTATGCCGACGACCTGGTGCAGGTGCCCGTCAGGACCGAACTCGACCCCGACTGCCCCGCCATCATGGGCGACGCCCAGCAGTTGCGCCAGGTGCTGCACAACCTGCTGCAAAACGCGCAGGATGCCACTGTCAGCGCCGGCCATGCAGATGCCGATCACGCGGTGCTGATCAAGACCCAATGGCAGGCCAGCGCGCGCCGCGTGCGACTGGCAGTGCTCGACTGCGGCACCGGTTTCCCGGATCACATTCTGAAGCGGGCGTTCGAACCCTATGTGACCACCAAGGACAAGGGCACCGGACTGGGCCTTGCGGTAGTCAAGAAAATTGCCGATGAGCACGCCAGCCGCGTGACCATCTCGAACCGGCTGGAGAACGAGATGATCATAGGCGCGCAAGTGTCGTTATCATTCGCGGTAGAGCAGGTGTCAAACCCTCAGATGATTTGAGGTCACTTTGCTGATAGCACTTTCAAGGGAACTGCAAGTACATGGCTAACATTTTGGTAGTGGATGACGAACTTGGCATTCGCGATCTGTTGTGCGAAATTCTCAATGACGAAGGCCACACCGTCGAGTTGGCTGAAAACGCCGCGCAGGCGCGCGCCGCACGCCTGCGTGAGGCGCCCGATCTGGTGCTGCTCGACATCTGGATGCCCGACACCGACGGTGTCACGCTGCTCAAGGAATGGTCAACCGCTGGCGCCCTGACCATGCCCGTGATCATGATGAGCGGGCATGCCACCATCGACACCGCAGTCGAAGCCACCCGCATTGGCGCGCTGGCTTTTCTGGAAAAACCGATCACACTGCAAAAGTTGCTCAAGGCCGTTGAACAGGGCCTGACCCGCGGGGCGCTGCGAAAATTGACACAGTCCATGCCATCGATGGGCGCGAACAAAGGAACGGTGGCGCTGGCCGACATGCCCCTCAGCGTGGTCGAAGTGGCGCCCGTGCCTGCCCTGCAGGTCACGCAAAATTTCATGCTCGACAAGCCGCTGCGCGAAGGCCGCGATGAATACGAAAAGGCCTACTTTGAATTTCACCTGGCCAAGGAAAACGGTTCCATGACCCGCGTTGCCGAAAAGACCGGCCTGGAGCGCACTCACCTGTACCGCAAGCTCAAGCAATTGGGTGTTGACTTGACGCGAAAGCGCGGCTGAAAATTCAGGCTTGCATGGTCTAAAACGAGCCGTAGCGCTGCTAGAATATGCGGCTTAGGCCTGGTAGCTCAGTCGGTAGAGCAGAGGATTGAAAATCCTTGTGTCGGTGGTTCGATTCCGCCCCGGGCCACCAGAAAAATCTCTCTGTTAATCAACACTTTAGCGGATGAGAACCAAAGAAGCGGCTCCTCAAAAAAGCCGCCTTTTTTGTTTTCTGTAGCAGTCTCTGTAACTCACGGTGGGTGTTGACTGCCGTGGAGGTGGTTGTGATTGCGCTCAGGCGCGCCCCAGCGATGCGGGTGCCAGCCCAGGGCAAAGGGTATGCAATGCGCAAGCAATACTGCGGCCATGACATCTATGTCCCAGGTTTCTCGACATCAGCGGGCGCCCGCAAAGCCGTGCGCGGCCAGCTTACGACGATTGACAAAAACTAGCAGCCGGTAGGTCTAGGGGCCGACAGGACAGCGCAAGTGCCTCACATTGCGCAGAGAAAAATTGCCAATGGTCTGGGCTCGCACCGCAAGGTACAACTGACCGCCAACGCTGACACCGAGAAGTCTTGCGCAGTGCTGGCCCGCACCCGGGTCGACCAAATCGCCCGCGACACGCTGCAAAAGTTCATGGACGTCATGCGCAAAGAAGGTAATGCTCCAGATACCATGGCGCTGGAGCGCTCGGTGGTGTCGAGAATCTGTGTCGAGAATCTGGTGCTGCATGACTTGCGTCGCACCGGTGCCACCCGTCTGGCCCTGAAAACCGGTCACGCGTTTTTATAAAATTCGAACAGACTTCTTGAGCCAGCGAATCTGGCCGCCACGCAATGTCCAAGTTGTATCGGGTCCAGCGCAGCTGTTCAGCCGCCCTATCGCGGGTACTCGAAAGTCAAGCAAAGCTGCATCCTGAAATAGTCGAAAATTATGAGTCCTTTCTGCCGCTGCTGGATGTGCGCACGCACCAGCGCCTGCAAATCAGGGTTTCGTAACAGCCAAGAAAACCCAGCAGACCAAAAAAAAACCCAGCCGCAAAGCTGGGTGATAACTCTTTCGAGCTGCGCAAAGGGAAGAAAAGCGCAGGGGCTTGTTGCCCAAGTGGAATTTAACACTCGCAACGAGTGCCAGACCATGGAAAAGTTGTAACTGTGGTCAGTACTTGTAACAAAAATGCTCTCAACCTGTCGGCACTGTGAATCTCCTCAAGCACCCGCACTTTCTCGATCAACCTGGCGGGCAAAAACAATGCCTTGAGCCCCGGCTGGTTCCCGCCCTTCATCACCGGCCGCTGTCTCATGGCGGGGCGCAGACATGGCAAGCAGGCAGGATAATGTTTTTATCAAGATGATTGCGGTGCACCACTGAAGTCGCTGGTGGTTGAACGAGCCTGTGGTCAACGCTGAAAAATTCCTGGCTTGCCGACAAAAAGGATCAATCAAAATGTCTGAACTTCAACTTTTCTCTGGCCCCCGGCTTGTGCGAAAGTCTTGGATTTACGATGACGACAAGGGCGTTGGTGACTGGGTGTCCACCGACGTCACCGAGCGCGCTTTTGAGTACTTGTTCCACGAGCTGGTGATTGACCCTGACGTGACCCTGGCGGATGTATTTGGGCTGGTAATGGACGAGCCCATCATGCAGGCAGTTTTTCGTCAGGAGTTTGTTTCGGAGCTCTGTGCGGAAGGCCGTGCGCGAAGCACAGTACGGTGGTGACGACGAGGCCGCCGCACAATAGCGTGGCAAGAGGCCCTGGCATGCGCATCATCAAACCCGAAGGCGCTTGAGTGTCAATCGCGTGCGTGTGTGTCCGCAGCGTGGTGCAAAGGGCTCGCAAAGCAACAACTTGTACATTCGCCTAGCCATCTTTGGGCGCATTGCGTCGTTGCAAATCACTTGTTTAGCAGAGCTAAACGGCGCGCTTTGCGCCTAGCACTGCCTCCCAAACCTGGCCGACAAATTGTCCAATTTATTTCTTTACGAGCCCTAAATCGACAGAATGCCAAAAATGAGACTCAGAAAATTGTTGTTTGTCGTGGTGGTGGCTTTGCTGGCCGCTGCGGCTATCGGGTATTCGTCTGTCTCGATGTCTTACCCCGAAAAGCTGATTCGGCTTCAGGTGATGCAGCGGCTCGGGCCAATTGACCCACGCATTGCTGATGAGCCCTTGGCCGTGCAGGCCTTGTTGCTCGACTATGCGGACGAGGCGGACGAAGTGCAGACTGATGGCAAGCGTGGTGGTAACGAGCTTGTCCTGAAAGCCTGGCTGGCGCTGTTGAAATACCCGGCGCAGTCTCGGGAGGTGTTGCAGCTCTATGGTGCCGAGCCGGAATTTCAGGCCATTTTGCGAGCGCACGGCGACTCTGTCGTTCCCGTCATCAAGTACTTTTTGGACAACGACCTGCTGTCCGTGAAGCTCATGGCGCAGGCGGGCGAAGCAGTCACCACGACCATGGACAAATTTGACGCTGTTGTCGATGAAACCAGGAAAGCCATGGGCGACATGTGGGATAGTTTGACTGCCGCTACGTCGGCTCCCGCGCGGCCGTCGCCCAGCGCTGAAGCAGTTGAGCCCGTCAAGGTCGAATTCGGCCCGACGCAGCGGGGCTGGTATGCCATCCATGCCATCAGCAGCGACGGTCACAAGTTCCTGGGTCAGTTTGCGCTCGACAGTGCCAACGTTGCGCACTGGAATCAGGTTGACCGGACGGTAGCGACAATGGGCAGCTTTCTGACAAGTGGCCTGAGTAACCTGGAACAGAAATATGAACTGGACCAAAAAATTGGGGGCAGTGACGTGTTTTTTGCTGCCATTGATGTCATTCCGTTCGTGGTCGCTGTCAAGTTGTTGAGGACGGGAAAAGTGGTGACAACGACCGGCAAAGAGCTCAGTTTTGCAGGCAAGACTCGCCTGTTCGCCGCCCGGCTGATTCCTAAAAATCAGGTGCTCGTGTCGATGGGGAAAGTCGGTGTGGTGCTGGCTACGGGCTATGTGGTGCTGTCGCATCCGGCTTTGCTCAACAGCGTTTTTGCTGAACTTGCAAATTTGATGGGACTGAACCCGCTGTTGGTTCAGTTCCTTGGCTGGTTTTTGCTCATTTCTGTTGCGCTTTATCCCTTTATCTGGGTGCTCAAAATCGCCGCCAAGTTGATTTGGATTGGCTTATCGTGGCTGGATAAGTCCATCAAGAAGATGCCGGTCAGAGGGAAAGGTGTGCCGGCCACCTGACCCGGCAGGTCAGTGGGTGAATCAAGGCTGGCGCGCTTGCGCCTTGGCCTCGGCGTAGCCTGCGAACAATTGCGTATACACCGGGCCGGGTTGGCTGCAGCCCACTGGCTGGCCATCAAGCGTGGTCACGGGCAGCACTTCTTTGGTGGCCGATGACAGCAGCAGTTCGTCGGCGTGCTGCACTTCTTCGCGGCTGACGCGGCGCAACTCAAAAGGAATGCCACGGGCGCGGCAAATTTCCTCGATCAGGCCGTAACGAATGCCCTCTAAAACCAGGTTGTCTTTGGGCGTGCCCAGTACTTTGCCATCCTTGACCACCCAGACGTTGCTGGCGGCGGCTTCGCTCAAAAAGCCATCGCGGAACATCACGGTTTCCAGGGCACCAGCGTCAAAGCTGATCTGGCGCGCAAACACGGCGCCGAGCAGGCTGGTGCTCTTGATGTGGGCTCTTTCCCAGCGAAAGTCATCGGCCGTGACGCAGGCCACGCCCTGGCTGCGCTGCGCCTCGGTGGGCAGCTTCATGGTGTTGGTCATGACAAACACGGTGGGCGTGATGTCGGTGGGTATGACGTGGTCGCGCATGGCCACGCCGCGCGTGATCTGGATGTAGATCAGTTGGTCAAGCGCATCGGCAGCAACGCTTTTGGACGCGGCATACGTTGCCATCAATTGCTTGGCAACGTCAGCCCATTGGGCGCGTGTTAACGGGTTGGCGATGCGCAATTCGGCCAGGCTGCGGTCCAGCCGCACCATGTGTTCGGCAAAGCGGAACAACTGGCCGCCATAGGCCGGCACCACTTCATAGATGCCGTCGCCAAAAATGAAGCCACGGTCCATCACGCTGATTTTGGCGTTGGGCAGGGTGGTGAAGTCACCGTTGAGGTAACAAGGCAGGGGAGGTAAGGTAGTCATGGATGAATTATGCGTGGATTGGTATTGTGTTAAGGTCAATCGCACCGTCATCCCACACCACTATGACCATTGCCAACACCACAGCGCCCGTCAAGACGGTTCATCCTGATGCCACCCATGTGTTCCACCGTCAGTTGCAGCACAACTTGCCGATTGCCGTGTCGGGCTTGGGCATCACGCTGACGGACGCCAGCGGCAAGACTTACCTTGACGCTTGCGGTGGCGCGGCAGTGTCTTGCCTTGGCCACAGCCACCCCGATGTGCTGGCCGCCATGCATGCCCAGATTGACCGGCTGGCCTATGCCCACACCAGCTTTTTTACCACAGAAGTGGCCGAGGACCTGGCCGATGTGCTGATTGCGTCAGCCCCGGCGGGCATGAGCCATGTGTACTTTGTCAGCGGTGGCTCGGAGGCCATGGAGGCGGCGCTCAAGATGGCGCGGCAGTATTTTGTCGAGATCGGCCAACCACAGCGCCGCCATTTTGTGGCGCGGCGCCAAAGCTACCACGGCAACACACTGGGCGCGCTGGCGGTGGGGGGCAACGAATGGCGCCGCGCTCAATTTAAGCCGCTGCTGATGGACGTGACCCATGTGGCGCCCTGCTATGAATACCGCGACCGCGCTGCGGATGAAACCCCAGAGGCCTATGGCCAGCGACTGGTGGTCGAGCTTGAACAGGCTTTTGAGCGCCTCGGGCCGGAAAACGTCATGGCCTTTGTCGCCGAAACCGTGGGTGGCGCCACGGCTGGCGTGTTGCCGCCGGTGCCGGGTTATTTCAAGGCCGTTCGCGAGTTGTGCGACCGCCACGGCATCTTGTTGATTTTGGACGAAGTGATGTGCGGCATGGGTCGCACCGGCACGCTGCACGCTTGCGAGCAAGAGGGTGTGGTGCCAGATTTGCTGGCCATTGCCAAGGGCCTGGGCGGCGGCTACCAGCCCATTGGGGCTGTGCTTGCGCAAAAAAAGCTGGTTGAGGTGTTCCGGGCCGGCAGCGGCCTGTTTCAGCACGGCCACACTTATTTGGGCCACGCGGTGGCTTGTGCTGCGGCGCTGGCGGTGCAACGGGTGATTGCGCGCGACGGCCTGGTGGCACAAGTGCAGGCGCGCGGCCAGACACTGCATGGCTTGCTGCAGCACGCGTTTGCCGAGCATCCGCATGTCGGCGACATCCGCGGTCGAGGCTTGTTCTGGGGCCTGGAGCTGGTGGCTGACCGCGCATCGCGCCAGTGGTTCGACCCGGCACTTAAATTGCACGCCCGCGTCAAGCAAGAAGCGATGGCGCTGGGCCTGATGTGCTACCCCATGGGCGGTACGGTGGACGGGCGCTGCGGCGACCACATTTTGCTGGCGCCGCCGTTCATTGCCAGTGAGGATGATCTGGCGCGCATCGTCGGTCTTCTGGGTCAGGCCATCGACGCGTCCATGCCTGTCTGATGCCGGAGTATGCACAGATTGCATGAAAAAGCCGGGTTACTATTTAGTTTTTAAATTGAACAAGGTGCTGTCATTGGTCTAAGATGTCATTTTTGTTAAACAAAAAGTGTTTAGGTCGTTTGAAGCTTTTATTACAGGAGATTCCATGAAAAAATTGTCCCTCGTTGTCAGCGCTATCGCAGCTGCCGCCGCCTTGATGGTCCCCGTGAGCAGCGTTCAGGCGCAGCAAAAGTTCATGACCATTGGCACCGGTGGTGTCACAGGCGTGTATTACGCTGCCGGCGGCGCCATTTGCCGCCTGGTCAACAAGGACCGCGCCAAGCACGGCTACCGCTGCTCGGTGGAGTCCACCGGTGGTTCGGTGGTGAATATCAACACCATCAAGGCCGGCGAGCTTGACTTTGGCGTATCGCAGTCCGATGTGCAGTACAACGCCTACAACGGTGCCATGCAGTTCGAAAAAGACGGCAAGCACACCGACTTGCGCGCCGTGTTTTCCATTCACCCAGAGCCCTTCACCGTGCTGGCCCGCAAGGAAGCCAACGTGGCCAAGTTTGAAGACCTCAAAGGCAAACGCATGAACATTGGCAACCCCGGCTCGGGCAGCCGCGCCGCCATCGACGAACTGCTGGCCGCCATGAACTGGAAAACCAGCGACTTTGGTTTGGCCGCCGAGCTCAAGGCTGACGAGCACGGTGCTGCCCTGTGTGACAACAAGATCGATGCCTTCTTCTACGGCGTGGGCCACCCGAGTGCCAACATTCAGGATCCCATCACCACCTGCGGCGCCAAGCTGGTGCCGATCACCGGCCCTGCCGTGGACAAGCTCATCAAGGCGCACAGTTACCTCGCTGCGGTGGACATTCCTGGTGGCTTGTATGCGGGGCACCCCAACCCGACGCGCACCTATGGTGTGCTGGCGTCGTTTGTGAGCTCTGCCAAGGTGCCTGATGCCACTGTGTACGAGTTGGTCAAGGCGGTTTTTGAGAACTTCGACGAGTTCAAAAAATTGCACCCGGCGTTCATCAACCTCGATCCAAAGCACATGATTAAGGATGGATTGTCGGCGCCTCTGCACCCCGGTGCGGTCAAGTACTACAAGGAAAAAGGCTGGATGTAAGCCTGCCAAGCTGAGCGTTTTCGAACCAAGGCCGCAAAGAAGCTCTGACTTGTCAGGGCTTTTTTTATGAACAACAACACTTTGATAAAGAGATTTTTATGAAATCAGGAACGGCTAACCACGGCGTGCCAGAGATTGATGTAGAAAAGTTCGTCGCCGATAACGACACCGGCGCGCGCAACCCCGGCCCGGTAATGAAACGTTTTCTGCTGCTTGTGGCGTTGGCCTGGTCGTTGTTTCAGCTGTGGATTGCCTCGCCGTTGCCGTTCAGTACTGGCGTGCTGGTGTTCAACGACACCGAAACGCGCGCCATCCACCTCGGCTTTGCCGTGTTCCTGTCCTTCATGTCTTACCCGGCTTTCAAGCGCTCGCCGAACGACCGCGTACCAGTCACCGACTGGATTTTTGCCATCGTCGGTACTTTTTGTGCCGTTTACCTGTTTGTGTTTTACCGCGAGCTGGCGACCCGTCCGGGCCAGCCCACCGATATGGATGTGTACACCGGTCTGGTCGGCATCATCTTGCTGCTGGAGGCCACGCGCCGGGTGCTGGGCTTGCCGATGGTGATCGTGGCGCTGGTCTTTTTGGGTTACACCTTTGGCGGCCCCTACATGCCCGACATGATTGCGCACCGCGGCTTCTCGCTCAACCGTGCCATGAGTCACCAGTGGCTCACCACCGAGGGTGTGTTTGGCGTGGCGCTGGGTGTGTCAAGCAGTTTCATTTTCTTGTTTGTGCTGTTTGGCTCCTTGCTTGACAAGGCCGGTGCCGGCAATTACTTCATCAAGTCGGCGTTTGCGTTACTAGGCCACATGCGCGGTGGCCCGGCCAAGGCGGCGGTGCTGTCGTCAGCGGCGACGGGCATCATTTCCGGCTCGTCGATTGCCAATGTGGTGACAACCGGCACCTTCACCATTCCGCTCATGAAGCGCGTCGGCTACCGTCCTGACCAAGCGGCAGCGGTCGAGGTGTCGAGCTCGGTCAATGGCCAGTTGATGCCGCCGGTGATGGGTGCGGCGGCCTTTCTGATGGTGGAGTACGTGGGCATTCCCTACATTGAGGTCATGAAGCACGCCTTTTTGCCGGCCATCATTTCCTACATTGCCCTGCTTTACATCGTGCACCTCGAGGCGCTCAAGGTCAACATGGTGGGCTTGCCACGGCGCAATACCGGCTCGGCTGGCTCGCGGCTGTTGTCCCTTGGCCTGACCCTGGCCGGCTTTATTGTGCTCTCGGGTGCCGTTTACTGGGGTATTGGCTGGATCAAGACGGTCATGGGGGACAACGCGGTTTGGGTAGTGGGCTTGGGGCTGCTGGCGGCTTACATGAGCTTGTTGTGGTTTGGCGCCAAGCAGCCCGAACTGGCACTCGACGACCCGAACGCACCGGTGTTTGAGTTGCCTGAAACCGGCCCCACCGTGAAATCCGGCCTGCATTACCTGCTGGCCGTGGTGGTGCTGATCTGGTGCCTGATGGTCGAGCAAATGTCGCCCGGCTTGTCGGCCTTCTGGGCCACGATGTTCATGATTTTTGTCATGCTGACACAAAAACCCATCACTGCGTGGTTTCGTGGTCGAGGCGAGTTGGGCCAGGCGGCTGGGCAGGGTGTTCTTGACCTGATTGACGGCCTGGCCACCGGCGCGCGCAACATGATCGGCATTGGCGTGGCCACGGCGGCCGCCGGCATCATTGTTGGCACGGTGTCGCTGACTGGCATCGGCCTGGTCATGACCGAGGTTGTCGAGCTGTTGTCGGGTGGCAACCTGATGTTGATGCTGTTTTTGGTGGCCGTGATCAGCCTGATCCTGGGTATGGGCTTGCCAACCACCGCCAACTACATTGTGGTCTCCACGCTGATGGCGCCGGTGGTGGTAGAACTGGGTGCACAAAGCGGCTTGATCGTGCCGCTGATTGCGGTACACCTGTTCGTTTTCTACTTTGGCTTGATGGCCGACGTGACGCCGCCGGTGGGGCTGGCGTCATTTGCCGCTGCGGCCATTGCGCGCTGCGACCCGATCAAAGCCGGCGTGACGGCATTTTTCTACAGTATGCGCACGGCCATCCTGCCCTTCTTGTTCATTTTCAACACCCAGTTGCTGATGATCGGTATCGACGGGCCGCTGCACCTGATTCTGACTGTGGTCAGCGCCACCGTGGCCATGCTGATATTTGCGGCGGCCACACAGGGCTTTTTCCTGGTGAAGTCGCGCTGGTACGAGAGCATTGCCCTGTTGCTGGTCACTTTCACGCTGTTTCGCCCCGGCTTCTGGTGGGACATGGCGTACCCGCCTTTTGACCTGGTCCCGGCCGCGCAAATCAGCCAGTTGATTGAGGCGCAACCCGCCAATGCTGGCAAGCGGGTCTGGATTGAGGGCACCAACCTGGACGGCAAGGACATCCGCAAAGGGGTACTGCTGCCGTTGGGCCCCAAAGGCACGGCGCGCGAGCGCCTGGCCAGCGCTGGTGTCAACGTGATGGCGCAGGGCGATGACTTGTTGATCACGCAGGTGCGCTTTGGCAGCCGCGCTGAAAAACTGGGCATGGAGCAGGGCTTTCGCATCGTCTCGGCTGAAATGCCGGCTGATCGGCCCGCCAAGGAATGGATGTTCATTCCGGCGCTTGTTTTGCTGATGTTGGTGTTCTTGCTGCAGCGCGCACGCGGCCGCAAGGGCCAGCCATCATGACCCGCGTTGCCCTGGTCCACGCGCTGGCGTATTCGGTGGCACCGATCAACGCTGAGTTGGCGCGGGTGTGGCCTGAATGTGAACGCATGAACGTGCTCGACGACAGTCTCTCAGCCGACCTGATGCGCAGTGAGCGCGGGCTCGATGTCGCCATGCATCAACGCTTCGAGACGCTGGCCGCCTATGCCGAGAGCACTGGCGCCCAGGCCATTTTGTTCACTTGCTCGGCCTTTGGGCCGTGCATTGAGGCGGTGGCGGCGCGGCGCCCTCACATGCCGGTGCTCAAGCCCAACGAGGCCATGGTGGCCGAGGCCGTGGCGGCGGGCAAGCGTGTCGGTTTGATCGCCTCCTTTGCGCCGACGCTGATGTCGATGCCGGCCGAGTTTCCGCCTGGCACCGCGCTGGTGACCCGGTATGCCGAGGGCGCCATGGCTGCGCTTGACCGCGGCGACGCGGCTGAGCACGATGCCCGCGTGGTGGAAGCTGCGCGTTGGCTACAGCAGCGCGGTTGCGATCTCATTGCGCTGACCCAGTTCAGCATGGCGCGCGCCGAGGCGGCAGTGCGCCAGGCGATCGACCTGCCGGTGCTGACCACGCCGGGCAGCGCGGTGCGTGCGTTGCGCCAGCGGTTGGGAGCGTGACTTTTTGGTTATTTTTGCAGCGCTTCGTCGAGCGCTTCAATCCAGTGCCGCACCGGCGTGTCAGTGCCGCTTTGCAGGTGAGTGATGCAGCCGATGTTGGCTGACGCGATTTGCTCAGGTTTGTCTGCGCCAAAGGTGGTGGCCAGGTTGCCTAGTTTGCGGTCGCGCAGCTGGTAGGAAATGCTTGGGTTAAGCACGCTATAGGTGCCTGCGGAGCCGCAGCACAGGTTGGCTTCGCAGCCGGTGGTCTTGATGTTAAAGCCCAACTCGCCCATGTATTTTTCCACGCCACCGCGCAGTTGCATGCCATGCTGCAGTGTGCAGGGCGGGTGAAAGGCAATGCGGCTGACGCTGCCTGAAACGCGCCCCTTGAGCTTGGCGACCAATTCGGGCAGCCATTCGCTGACGTCTTTGGTGAGTTCGCTCACGCGCCGGGCCTTGGCAGCGTAATGCGGATCGTCATGCAGCACATGGCCGTAGTCTTTCACCATCACGCCGCAGCCCGAGGCGTTGATGACAATGCCTTCCACACCGGCTTCAATGTGCGGCCACCAGGCGTCGATGTTGGCACGCATGTGCGCCTTGCCGCCGTCCTGGTCGTT
>PFUD01000103.1 GCA_002789915.1 Comamonadaceae bacterium CG_4_9_14_3_um_filter_60_33
TACTTGGCGCAAGTCTGGCGCGTGCCCATGCCGGCATGTTCCAAGAACTGGATCTTGCAATACGGTTGCTTGAAAATCTGCTCGATCAGGTCTTTGCTGTAAATGCCCGGTGCCTCACGTTGCACCCGTTCGCGCACCGACTCCATGAGCGCCAGGATGTCGGTGATCTGGCCATGGGTGCGAATTGACGTTTGCTCCACCGCATCAAGCATGTAAAGCACCCAGTCGTGCCAGGCAGCTTCTTCAGTGACGCGACGCAGCCCTTCGTAATAAGCCGCCTTGTTGTCAATGATGTAGCGCGACAGGTACAACACAGGCAAATTCAGCAGACCCTGGTCCACCAGGTACAGAATATTCATGATGCGCCCGGTGCGGCCATTGCCGTCCGGAAAAGGATGAATCGCCTCAAACTGATAGTGCATCAGGGCCATCTTGACCAGCACGTCCAGGTTGTCGTCCGCGTGCATAAAATTTTCAAGCTCACGCAGTTTGTCCCGAATGACCGTTTCGCCCTCGGGCGGCGTGTAGATCGTGTCACCCTTGCCATTCGCAATGCGCGTTCCCGGCATACGACGGATGTCAAACTGCATTTCCTTGATGAGCTGCGCAATTTCGACAAACATGCCAGTGGCAAGTGGTCGGCTCTTGATTTGCCGAAAGCCATGGTTCAGCGCCTGGCGGTAGCGCAGCACCTCTTTGGCTTCGGCGCTGGCGGGCAAGGCTTCATCGGATGCGGCCTTGTAAACCTCATCGTTGGTGGTCAGGATGTTTTCGATCTCGGACGACGCACGAGCTTCTTGCAACACCAAGCTGTCAATCAACATGGCCTGGTTGGGCATGCGCTCGGCCATACCCTTGAGTTCTGCCATGGCGCGGCTGGCAGAGATTGCCTTCTTGAGCACTGCGGAAGTTTCAATCTCACCACCAGGGGGTAAGGCGGGCAGGCAGTTGAATGGTTTTTCGCGATCAAACTGGTTCTGAGTCATTCTGGATTTCTCTGGGCGGCATGGTTATGCTTGTCATGCAATTTCTGTAGTCAATCGCTCACCACTCGCCACGCCAGAGTCTCACCCGCGCCCAGCGGCTTGAGTTCGGCTTCACCAAAGGCGAAGTGCTCCGGTACGGTCCAGGCCTCGCGCCTCAATGTCAGCGTGTCGGTATTGCGTGGTAGCCCATAAAAATCAGCACCGAAAAAACTGGCAAAGGCTTCCAGCTTGTCGAGTGCACCCATTTCGTCGAACGCCTGCGCGTAAAGCTCCATCGCAGTGAACGCGGTGTAGCAACCGGCGCAACCGCTGGCGTGCTCCTTGAGGTGCACCGGGTGCGGCGCGCTGTCGGTGCCCAGGAAAAACCGGGGGTTGCCGCTGGCGGCGGCAGCCAGCAGGGCCTGGCGATGGCTTTCGCGTTTCAGCACCGGCAGGCAGTAGTAATGCGGGCGAATGCCGCCGGTAAACATGGCGTTGCGGTTGTACAGCAGGTGGTGCGCGGTGAGCGTGGCCGCGGTAAAGTGGTCGGCATCAAGCACGTACTGCGCTGCCTCACGCGTGGTAATGTGCTCGAAGACAATTTTGAGCTCGGGGAAATCGCGGCGCAGCGGCATCAGTTGGGTGTCGATGAACACCGCCTCGCGGTCGAACAGGTCAATCTCGGGCGCGGTCACTTCGCCGTGCACTAGCAGCGGCACGCCCAGGCGCTGAATGGCTTCGAGCGTTTTGTAGGTTTTGCGCAGCTCCGTCACGCCGGCATCGCTGTTGGTGGTGGCGCCGGCCGGGTAGAGCTTGACGGCGACGATGCCGGCCTCGCGGGCGCGGACTATTTCATCGGCAGGCAACTTGTCGGTGAGGTACAGCGTCATCAGCGGCTCGAACGCCATGCCTGGCGGCACGGCGGCCAGGATGCGCGCCTTGTAAGCCAGCGCTTGCGCGGTGGTGGTTACCGGCGGGCGCAAGTTGGGCATGATGATGGCGCGCCCGAACTGGGCGGCGCTGTGCGGCACCACGGTGCTCAGGACATCACCGTCGCGCACGTGCAGGTGCCAGTCGTCGGGGCGGGTCAGGGTCAGGGTTTTGGTCATAAGGAATCGCCGTGGGCCAGCAGGTAGTCCCACAGGGCCTGCGCATTGTGCTTGGGGGTGTCGTGGGCGTGCCGTGCAGCATGGCTGCCTGGCTTGAGTGCTTCACGGTGGGTGGGGCGTTCGCGGTAGGCGCGCACTTCCATGGTGATACTCAAATCTTTGAGCTCGGGCGGCGCGGCGCTGACCAGTTTGTGCGCACGCAACTCTTTGCGCACCGCGCTCGTCGGCAAAAACGCCACGCCGTGACCTTCCAGCGCCATCGCCTTAAGGCCTTCGGCCATGTCTGTCTCATAGACCCGGTCGATATGGATGGGCGCGCTGCTGTGCTTGAGGATCAGCTCCACCATCTGGCCCAGGTAGGCGCCTTGCGCGTAGCCGAGGTAGGGCAGCGTGCGGCTCGCCTTGCCGGGCAACAAGAACAAGGGGTTGCCGAGCTCGTCGGGCTTGGTATAGGGTGCCACCGTCTCTTCGCCCAAGCTCACCATTTCGTAGCGGTCGGCGTCGAGCTGGTTGGGCTGGGACGGGTGGTGGTAGGCAATCAGCAGATCACAACTGCCTTCCACCAGGCGCATCACGGCATCGTGCACATTGAGCGCGATCAAGCGGCTTTTGATGGGGCCAAAACTGGCGCGCAGGGCAGTCACCCAGGCCGGAAAAAAGGTGAACGCCAGCGTGTGCGGCACGGCAAATTCGATCACGTCCTGCGCGGCGGTGGCGTGGCCGCGCAACATGGCGCGCGTGGTTTGCAGTGCCTGTAGCACCTCCAGCGCTTGGTCGCGCAGGGTTTCGCCAGCAGGCGTCAGGCGCGTGGGGTAAGTGCTGCGGTCCACCAGGTCGGCGCCGGCCCAGGCCTCAAGCGACTGAATGCGGCGCGAAAACGCCGGTTGCGTCACATGGCGCAACTGCGCCGAACGGCTGAAACTGCGGGTTTCGGCCAAGCTGACAAAATCTTCAAGCCATTTGGTTTCCATGGGGCAAGATTGTGTATCAGACCGGGCTGTTCGCTGCGGCCAGGTGGCTTCTCACTTGCCGATCAACTGCACATAGGCCTGCCGGGTGGACGGCGCCACTGCCGCCAGCACTTGGGCGTAAGCGGTCTGGTGGCGCGCCAGCAGGCGCGTCGAGGCGACCATTTTGGAGCGGCAAAACCAGTGGCAACTGTGCTGCATCAGCATCAGCTCGGCCGACAGGGTGAAGGCCTTGCGCTTGGGTGCCTGAGCCGGGTTGTTCTGGCAGGCTTGCGTGATGCCATGGGCGTGCACACTGAGCAACTTGCGCATGTCCAGCGCCGTGCCTGGGAAATACTGCGCGACAAAGGGCAGCGCCAGTGGTAGTCGGCTCAAGCGCGCCTGCGGCTCTGGCACCTTGGCAAACTCCAGCACGAAACGGTTGAATTGCTCGCACAAGTTTTGTCCCGCTGGCTCCAGGTATCGCCAGACCTGGGCCTGGCGCTGTTCGTCCGCTTCACCCAGGGCGCGCTGGTAGCCGCTCAGCACATCCTGCATCAGCTTTTCAATCTGGAATTGGCCCAAATAGCTGCCGAGCAAGGCGATGCGCTGGGCTTGCTCGCGTGTTTTGAGCACATGCACGGCAATGGCCAGCAGGGTGAAGACAACAAAAATATCCATGGGTGAATCAAGAGTGAGAACAGGCCACCTGAGTGTAGTGGGCGCAGGCCTTGGCCCTCACTTCGGGGCAGACTGTTCCGGGCATTGGTCCAGGTAAACCAGCGCCGCCCGGATGCGCGCAATCGTGTCTTCCAGCGGCGCTCGTCTGGACACCTCCAGCCCAAGCTGGCGCGCAATGTCATTGATGCGCGCCGGATTTAGCGGAATACCGCCCGCGTCGATGGCGGCGATCAGCTGCGCTGCCTGCTGCGGGGCTGACAACGGTCTTTTGCGCCGGGTCAACAGCTGGATGAGCCTGCTCAACATCTGGGTGTCCAGGCACAGGGCCGAGACCTTCAAATTGCTTTTGCCGTGATGGCGGTAGTGCATGGCAGTGCGCTTTAAGAAAGAAGAAAGTTGAAGAGTTTAGGGCAGCCCATGCGCTTGTGCGCTGGCCGTTTCTGTCTGTCGTGCCTGGAATGCGTTGCGCTTGACGGCATTTGCGGCGCGGGCGCTACCCCCTAGGGACATCCGTTGGTCTCTGTTGGAGCGGCGCCCTCGCCGCGAATGGCCGCTGGAATCGGGCTTGTCCGGCTTGGGCCGGGCTATTCCGCGCTTTGTTGCAGCGCCCACATTTGCGCGTAACGCCCGTTCGCAGCCAGCAGCGCCGCATGGGTGCCTCGCTCCAGAATGTGGCCAGCTTCCATCACCAGAATCTCGTGCGCATCGACCACGGTGGACAACCGGTGGGCGATGACCAGCGTGGTCTTGTTTTTTGCCACGCTCTGCAGTTCAGCCTGGATGGCGCGCTCGTTGGCCGAGTCCAGCGCGCTGGTGGCCTCGTCGAAAATCAGAATGGGCGGGTTTTTCAGCAGCGTGCGGGCAATCGCCACGCGCTGCTTTTCGCCGCCCGACAATTTCAGGCCGCGCTCGCCCACCATGGTCTCAAAGCCCCTGGGCGTGGCGGCGATGAAGTCGTGGATATGCGCTGACTTGGCCGCCTCGACAACCTGCTCGCGCGTGGCGCCGGGCTGGCCGTAGGCGATGTTGTACTCGACGGTGTCGTTGAACAGCACGGTGTCTTGCGGCACGATGCCGATGGCCTGGCGCACGCTGGCCTGTGTGACCTGCTTGATGTCCTGCCCGGCAATCTGGATCTGCCCGCTTTGCACGTCGTAAAACCTGAACAAGAGCCGCGCCAGTGTCGATTTGCCCGAGCCCGAGGGACCGACCACCGCCACGGTTTTGCCCGCTGGTATCTCAAAGCTGACGTCGTGCAATATGGGGCGCGCCGGGTCGTAGGCAAAGTTGACGTGTTGAAAGCGCACGCTGGCGTTGTCGGAGGTCAGCGCCAGCGCGGGCGCGCCTGGTACATCGGCAATCTCACGCTCGCGCTCCATCAGCGTGAACATCTTTTCCAGGTCGGTCAGGCCCTGTTTAATCTCGCGGTACAGCACGCCCAAGAAGCCCAGCGGAATATAAAGCTGGATCATGAAGGCGTTGACCATCACCAGGTCGCCCAGCGTCATGCGGCCGTCGACCACGCCCTGGGTGGCGCGCCACAGCATCAACACCAGCCCGGCTGCAATGATGAGCTGCTGGCCGGTGTTGAGCAGGCTCAGGGTGGACTGGCTCTTGAGCGCGGCCTTGCGGTAGCGCTCCAGGTTGTCGTCGTAGCGTTCGGCCTCAAACTCTTCGTTGTTGAAGTACTTGACGGTTTCATAGTTCAGCAGCGAATCGATGGCACGGCTGTGCGCCGTGCTGTCGAGCTCGTTCATCTGCTTTCTGAACTGGGTGCGCCACTCGGTCACCGTGATGGTGAAAACAATGTAGAGCGCGAGCGCGGCCAGCGTGATCCAGACAAACCACATGTCGAACTTGACCGCCAGAATGCCCAGCACCAGTGCCACTTCGATCAGCGTCGGGAAGATGCTGTAAAGCGAGTAGCTGATGAGCGAGTGCACGGCGCGCGTGCCACGCTCAATGTCGCGCGTCATGCCGCCGGTTTGGCGCTCCAGGTGAAAGCGCAGGCTTAACGCGTGCAGGTGGCGGAACACCTGTAGGCTGATGGAGCGCGACGCGCCCTCGGTGGCCTTGGCAAAAATCAGTTCGCGCAGCTCGGCAAACAGTGTCGTCGACAAGCGCAGCAAGCCATATCCCACCAGCAAACCCAGCGGCACCACCAGCAAAGCCTGAACACCCAACTCGCCCTTGGGGTTCATGGTGTCAACAAGCTCTTTGAGCAGCAGCGGCACGCTGACGTTGGCCAGCTTGGCGCCCACCATGAAGGCCAGCGCCGCCATCACGCGCCACTTGTACTGCCACAGGTACGGAAACAAACGCTGCAGCGTGGCCCAGTCGGAGCGTTCCGGCGCAGGGCTTTTAGTGGTGGGTTGGGAAGCGTCAGGAGCGGGGCCGACGGCGTAGGCAGATGAATGGCGGCGCATGGGGGACAATGTTGAAAAGAACTTCTAACCCAGGATTGTGCCCATGTCTGCAAACCCTTTTGACGCCCCGGTCAGGGCGGGCAAAAACAGCCCGGTCAACGTGCAGTTGCCGACCGACGAGCAATTGGTGCTCAAGGTGATCCCTATGCCGCGTGATGTCAACGCCAACGGCGACATTTTTGGCGGCTGGGTGATGGCGCAAGTCGACCTGGCCGGCGCCGTGATCGCCTCCCCCTATGCCGAAGGCCGCATGGCGACCGTGGCGGTGAACGAATTTATCTTCAAACAGCCGGTGCGGGTGGGCGACATCTTGTCTTTTTTCGGCAAACTGGTGCGCATTGGCCGTACCTCGATCACTGTCAAGATTGAGGTCTATGCCGAACACTTTTGCGCGCAGGGCAAGTACACCAAGGTGACCGAAGCCTCATTGACCTATGTGGCGATCGACGACCAGGGCAACCCGCGCGAAGTGCCCAGGGCAGCCGCCTGAGGGCGATCCGACGGAACTACGACACGATGTAAGCGGCCGAGCCGGTGGACAGTAGCTTGCCGTCGGCGCCCAAAAATTCCATGCGCGTGGTGGCCACGCGCGAACCCAGGCGCAGCACCTCGGCGCGCAGCTCGAACCACTCGCCAATGCCCGGGCGCAGGTAATCAATGCGCAGGTCGATGGTGCCGAGCTTGGCAAAGCGCTGCAGACGCTGCTGTGGCGACTCGTCCATGTGGCGTGCGCCAATGGCCGCCATCACCGCCAGGCCGCCCAGCGCGTCGAGGCTGGCGCTAATGACGCCGCCGTGGATGCGGTTATAGGCGTAGTGCCCCACCAGCTCGTTGCGCATGTCGATGCGCGCCTTGACGCGGGTCGGCGTCACCTCGCTGATCTTCAAGCCCAGCAGGCGGTTGAAGACGATCATTTCCTCGAAGATGTTTTTGACGCCAGCGATGAACTCATCTTCAAACTCAACGGCGGCGGGGGGCGTAAGGCGATGGGGCATGGCGCGATTCACAGAGCGCAGCGGCTCATTTCGAAGTCAGTGAGCCTTGAAACGCATTGCGGATCAATTGCTGCGCCTGCGGGCTGTCCCATTCGCGCGCGCCGACGATCTTGCTGAGCACCCGGCCGTTGGCATCCACCAAAACTGTCAGTGGCAGGTTTGAGGCGCCCAGCATGTGTTCAAGCTCCAGTTGGCGGTCGATGTAATGGTTCAGGGTGGCCTGGCTCTTGCGCAGGAAACCTTTGGCGGCTTCGGGGTAATCATCGGTGGAAATGCCGATGACGTTGAATTGCTGGCCCAGCTCGCTCCAGGCCAGCCGCTCCAGCGAGCCCATCTCTGCAATGCAGGGCGGGCACCAACTGGCCCAGACGTTGATGATCAGCGGTTTGCCACGAAAGGCAGACAGTTTTTGGTCGGGGCCATTGAGTCCGCGCATGGTTGCCTCGCGCAACACGCTGCCCACCTTAACCTCGCCGGGGGTTTGGGCTGCGGCGCCGCTGACCAGCGCAAGTCCGAGCATGAGTGCGAACCCTACCGCGAGCGCGGGCGCAACCAGAGCGCGCATGAAATTTTTGAACCGCATCTCGCAACCCCTTGCATAGCCAAATTGAATCACCATGATTTTGATGCCACAAAGTTTTGAAGTGGCTCAGAGCGCGGCAAAGTCTGGTTTGCGCTTTTCCATGAAGGCAGAAAATGCTTCGCGCGCAGCGGGCTCGGCCAGCATGCGGCCAAACAGTGTGCCTTCTTCGGCCATGCGCTTGGCCACCAAGTCGGCTTGCCCCTGTTTCATCAGGTGCTTGGTGGCGAGCAGGGAACTCAGCGGTTTGGCAGCCAGCTTTTGCGCCTGGCGCTGGGCCAGGGCATTGACCTCAGTCGGCGGCACGATGCGACTGATCAGGCCCATTTCCAGCGCGGCCTCGGCCAAAAATGGCTCGCCCAGCAGCAGCGCCTCGGCAGCGCGGCCGTAACCCATGCGCTGCGGCGCCAGCAGACTTGATGCCGCTTCGGGGCACACGCCCAGATTGACAAACGGCATGGAAAAGGCCGCGTTGTCACCGGCATAGACCAAGTCGCAATGAAACAGCATCGTGGTGCCGATGCCCACCGCAGGGCCGCACACCGCCGCCACGATGGGTTTGGTGAAGCTGCTGATGGCGCGCATGAAGCGGAACACCGGTGCGTCCAGGGTGGTAGGCGGGTTTTGCAAAAAGTCGGCAATATCGTTGCCGGCGCTGAAAATGGTCTCGTGCCCCTGGATCAACAGCACGCGCACCGCAGCATCCGCCTGCACCTGCTTGATCGCCTCGGCCATGCCCGCGTACATGGCGGTGGTGAACGAGTTTTTCTTGGCCACCCGATGGATCGTGAGGGTGGTGACGCCAGCGGCGGTGTCGAGCAAAAGCTCAGGGGTCAAATTTTTCATGGGCAGTAGGTTATCAGACTCAAACGCGCTCAAAGATGCCGGCGGCGCCCTGGCCCATGCCAATGCACATGGTGACCATGCCGTATTTTCCGCCAGTGCGGTGCAAGCCATGGATCACGGTGGCCGCACGAATCGCTCCGGTGGCGCCCAGCGGGTGGCCCAGCGCAATGGCGCCGCCCATCGGGTTGACACGGGCCTGGTCCAGCCCCAGTGTGTTGATGACGGCCAAGCTTTGTGCGGCAAAGGCTTCGTTGAGCTCGATCCAGTCAAGCTGCTCCAGTGTCAGCCCGCCATTTTTCAAAGCAGCGGGAATCGCCTCGATCGGACCAATGCCCATGAACTGCGGCGGGACGCCCTTGGCGGCAAACGACACAAAACGCGCCAGCGGCTTGAGGCCGAACTGCTTGACCGCTTTTTCACTGGCCAGAATCAGCGCACCGGCACCGTCCGAGGTTTGCGAACTGTTGCCCGCCGTGACGCTGCCGCGCGCGGCAAACGGATTCCTGAGCTTGGCCAAGCCTTCGAGCGAGGTTTCGGCGCGCGCGCCTTCGTCCAGGCTGACCACACGCTTTTTCTCAACAACCTCGCCGGTGGCCAGGTTGGGTGAGCGGTCGGTTACTTCGATCGGCGTGGTCTCGGCGCTGAAATAGCCCGCAGCCTGGGCAGCGAGCGCGCGCTGGTGCGACTGTAGGGCAAACGCGTCCTGCGCCTCGCGACTGACCTTCCACTGGGTGGCAACCTTTTCGGCTGTCAGCCCCATGCCGTAGGCGATGCCGATGTTCTCATCGTTGTCGAACATCAGCGGTGAATAGGAGGGCGCATTGCCGCCCATCGGCACCATGCTCATGCTTTCCACGCCGGCGGCGATCATCACATCGGCTTCGCCGACGCGAATACGATCGGCGGCCATCTGAATAGCGGTCACGCCCGAGGCGCAAAAGCGGTTGACGGTGACCCCGCCCACACGGGTGGGCAAGCCAGCCAGCACGGCCGCGGTGCGGGCAATGTTCAAGCCCTGCTGGCCCTCCGGCATGGCGCAGCCGCAGACGATGTCTTCAATGGCGGCGGGGTCAAGTCCCGGTGCCTGTGCCAGTGCCGACTGCAGCACCTTGACCAGCAGGTCGTCCGGGCGCATGTTGCGGAAAAATCCGCGTGACGATTTGCCAATGGGGCTGCGCGTGGCAGCGACGATGTAGGCTTCTTGAACTTGTTTCATATTTAACTCCGTTGACTTCAATACGGGAAACACCGCGGAACCGGCTTTGCCGGGCCGCTGGTGTTGCCCCCTCGAGAGGGAAGGCGCAGCCTTCGGGGGGTGTTTCAATTTCTCACTGGTTTGCCGTTTTGCATCATGCCCATGATGCGCTCCTGCGTTTTGGGGTTGCCCAGCAAGGTGCCAAACGCCTGGCGCTCCAGCGACATCAGGTAGTCTTCATCGACCAGGCTGCCGGCATCGACATCACCACCACACACCACCCAGGCGATCTGGCAGCCAATGAAGTAGTCGTAAGCACTGATGAAGCCGCCGTCGCGCATGTTGACCAGCGAGCCCTTGATGGTGGCCACACCACTGCGGCCGGCCACCGGGAACAAGCGCTTGAGCGGCGCGCGGTAACCGCTGTCGAACATGGCGCTGGCTTCGTTGAGGGCAACAAACAGCAGTTCGTCCTTGTGCGGCACGATGACGTCACTGTCGAGCAAATAGCCCAGTTTGCGCGACTCCAGCGCGCTGGTACCGACCTTGGCCATGGCGGCTGCGGTGAAGCCTTCCGTTAAAAACGGCAGCAGATCTTTGCCGGTGGACAGGGCGGCATTTTCTGCGGCGCGGCGGGCGATGTAGGCCAGGCCGCCGCCGCCGGGCACCAGGCCCACGCCCACTTCGACCAGGCCGATGTAGCTCTCCATGGCCGCCACCCGTTTGGCGCTGTAGGCGGCCAACTCGCAGCCGCCGCCAAGTGCCAGCCCGCGCACGGCAGAGACCACTGGCACATTGGCATAGCGCAGTTTCAGCATGGCTTGCTGCATTTCCAGTTCGGCCTCGCCGATGGCTTTGACGCCACCCATCATGAAGGCGGGCAGCATGGCTTGCAGGTCGGCGCCAGCTGAGAACAGCTCGTCGTTGGACCAGATCACAAGGCCTTTGTACTTGTCTTCGGCCAGCGCCACGCCTTTCAGCAGGCCTTCGATCACGGTCGGGCCGATGGCGTGCATTTTGGTCTTGACGCTGGCAATGACGACGCTACCGGAAGGGCTGGTTTTGTCATCGTCGAGCGTCCACAGGCGGATGGCGTCGTCTTCAAACAAGGTGATGCCAGCGCTGGCCGCTGACGGTGCAGAAGAACCGAGCACGCTCTCGGGGAAATGCTGACGCGCGTACACGGGCAACTGGCGCACCGGCACAAACTGACCCGTTGTCGGGTTCCATGAACCTTGCGGCGTGTGCACGCCACCCGCGTCCGCCACCGGGCCCTTGAACACCCAATCTGGCAGCGGTGCGTTGCACAGCGCCTTGCCTGCCTCAATGTCTTCCTTGACCATGTTGGCCACAGTGAGCCAACCGGCTTCTTGCCACAACTCAAACGGGCCCTGCTTCATGCCAAAGCCCCAGCGCATGCAAAAGTCCACGTCGCGCGCGTTGTCGGCAACGTCGGCCAAATGCACGGCGGCGTAATGGAAGGCGTTGCGCAGGATTGCCCACAGGAATTGCCCCTGCGCGCCTTCGGCGCTGCGCAGCAGTTGCAGGCGTTCGGCCGCCGGTTTTTTGAGCATGCGGGTGTAAACCTCGTCAGCTTTTTCGCCACCCGGCACGTAGGCTTTGGTCTTGAGGTCAAAGCGCAGGATGTCGCGCCCCACCTTTTTGAAGAAACCGGCCTTGGCTTTTTGCCCCAGGTGGCCCATTTCCAGCAGCGTCTTGAGCACTTCGGGGGTGGCAAAGCTGGCGTAGAACGGGTCGAATTTGCCAGCTCCTGCGTTAGCGTCGCCAGACAAGGTGTCTTGCAGCGTTTTGATGACGTGGGCCATGGTGTCCAGGCCAACGACGTCGGCGGTGCGGAAGGTTCCGGAGCTGGCGCGGCCGAGCTTTTTGCCGGTCAGGTCATCGACCACGTCATAGCTCAGGCCGAAGTTTTCCACCTCTTTCATGGTGGCCAGCATGCCGGCTACACCGACGCGATTGGCGATGAAGTTGGGCGTGTCTTTGGCGCGCACCACGCCCTTGCCCAAAGCGCTGGTGACAAAAGCCTCCAGCTTGTCGAGGATGTGCGGCTCGGTGGTGGGCGTGTTGATCAGCTCGACCAGCAGCATGTAGCGCGGCGGGTTAAAGAAGTGAATGCCGCAAAAGCGCGGCCTGAGTTCTTCGGGCAGCACTTCACTCAATTTGGTGATGGACAGCCCCGAGGTGTTGGATGCCACGATGGTGTGCGGTGCCACAAACGGCGCGATCTTTTTGTAGAGGTCAAGCTTCCAGTCCATGCGCTCGGCGATGGCCTCGATGATCAGGTCGCAGTCTTTGAGCAAATCCATGTGCTCTTCGTAATTGGCCTGCTGGATCAGCGCGGCGTCAGCCACCACGCCCAGCGGCGAGGGCTTGAGCTTTTTCAGCCCCTCGACGGCACGGGTGACGATGCCGTTTTTGGGTCCGGATTCACCGCCGGGCCGCCCCAAGGTGGAGCCAGCTCCCTCGGGGGGCAGCGACGCACGCGCAGCGGCGAGCGTGGGGGTTTTGTTATCGGGCAGGTCAAACAGAATGACGGGCACTTTGCAATTGACCAGGTGCGCGGCGATTTGTGCGCCCATCACACCGGCGCCTAAAACGGCGACTTTTCTGACATTGAATCGGGACATATTTTTTCCTAACTATTTCAGTTGATGAACTTTGTTCATGGCGAGCCGTATGCGTAAGCCAGGCACCGCAATGACAGCCATTTTTACGGCACCCGTACCCAGGTCTGGGTGCGGCCAAAGAAGGCAATCGAGCCACGCACCTCGAGCTTTTTACCGTCTTCGATTGGCGTCATGCGCAGCGTGTAGTTCTTGCCGTTCTCAGGGTCAAGAATTTTGCCGCCTTCCCACACTTCCTTGCCTTCCACCTGCTTGGCGCCCCGGATGATCTCCAATCCCAGCATGGGCTTGTCCTTGCGGTCGTCGCTGCATTCGGTACAGCGCTTTTTTTGGTCGGCGTCCTTGCGCAATAATTTTTCAATGTGGCCATTGAGCACGCCACCGGTGTCGGTGATAACGATCAGACTTTTGAGCTCGCCGGTCTTTTCATCCATGCTGTGCCAGCTGCCCACCGGCGTCATTTGCGCCTGGGCCGCAGCCAGCGTGAGCATGGCGGCAGCGCCAACAATCAGCCGCTTGAGGGTCTTGGGAAGGGTCATGTCGGTCTCCAGTGTTGTGGCTTGCATGAAGGAAAGAAGTGCTTCAGGCCAGAGCGGCGTCGGTGTCCATCAGCACTTTACTGCCGGTGCGTGCGGTGCGCATCAGGCTGGCGGTTTCAGGGAACAGTTTGGCAAAATAAAAGCGTGCGGTTTGCAGCTTGGCCACGTAAAACGGGTCGGTGTTGCCCGCAGCAATCTCGCGCAAGGCTACTTGGGCCATGCGCGCCCAGAAATAGCCAAACACCAGGTGGCCGGCCACACGCAAATAGTCCACCGCGGCAGCGCCCACTTCGTCGGGGTTTTGGAAGCCCTTGAAGCCCAGCTCGGTGGTGAATTTGGTCATCTGCTCGCCCAAAATGGCCACCGGGGTGATGAACTCGGCCATCTTTTCGTTAACGCCTTCTTCAGCCACCAGCGCACCCACCAGTTTGCCAAACTTGCGCAGCGTGGCACCGTTGTTGGACAGCACCTTGCGCCCCAACAAGTCGAGCGATTGAATGGTGTTGGTGCCCTCATAAATCATGTTGATGCGGGCATCGCGCACAAACTGCTCCATGCCCCATTCCTTGATGTAGCCGTGGCCGCCCAGCACTTGCAGGCAACTTGACGTGGCGCTCCAGCCGTTGTCGGTGATGAACGCCTTGACGATCGGGGTCAGCAGCGCCAGCAGTTCGCCCGACTCTTTCCGCACCGCTTCGTCCGGATGGTTATGCTCTTTTTCCAGCAGCATCGAACTAAAGCACATCAGTGCCCGGCCGCCTTCGGCGTAAGCCTTGGCCGTGAGCAGCATCTTGCGCACATCGGGGTGCACGATGATCGGGTCGGCTGCCTTGTCTGGCGCCTTCGAGCCGGTGAGTGAGCGCATCTGGATGCGGTCTTTGGCATAAGCCAGCGCGTTTTGATACGCCACCTCGGTCAGGCCCAGCGACTGGTTGCCCACGCCCAGGCGGGCGGCGTTCATCATGATGAACATGCCCTGCATGCCCTTGTTGGGCTGGCCGAGCAGCGTACCCACCGCGTCTTCCAGCACGATCTGCGCGGTGGAATTCGACTTGATACCCATCTTGTGCTCCAGCCCGCCGCAGTAAATGCCGTTGCGCGCGCCCACTGAGCCGTCGGCGTTGACCAGGAACTTCGGCACGATAAACAGGCTGATACCTTTGATCCCGGGAGGCGCATCGGGCAGGCGCGCCAGCACCAGATGGACGATGTTCTCGGTCAGGTCGTGTTCGCCGGCGCTGATGAAAATCTTGTTGCCGGTGAGCTTGTAAGTGCCATCCGCCTGCGGCTCGGCTTTGGTGCGCATCAGTCCCAGGTCGGTGCCGCAATGGGGTTCGGTCAGGCACATGGTGCCGGTCCACTCGCCACTGATCATCTTGGGCAGGTAGTTTTTCTTCTGCGCATCGGTGCCGTTGACCGACAGCGCCGCGTAGGCGCCGTGCGTCAGGCCCGGGTACATGGCCCAGGCTTGGTTGGCCGAGTTCATCATCTCGTAAAAGAGCTGGTTGACGACGAGCGGTAGGCCCTGGCCGCCAAAGGCTGGGTCGCACGCCAGCGCAGCCCAGCCGCTTGCCACGTATTGTTTGTAGGCCTCTTTGTAACCGCTGGGTGTGGTGACGGCGTGGTTTGCCACATCGAACTTGCAGCCTTCGGCGTCGCCGCTGATGTTGAGTGGCAGCAGCACTTCAGCGGCGAATTTGCCGCCTTCTTCGAGCACCGCGTTGATGGTGTCGGCGTCCATGTCGGCGTGCATCGGCATGGCTTGCAGGTCGGCCGTGACGTTGAGCACTTCGTGCATGACAAACTGCATGTCGCGCAGTGGAGGGGTGTAGATGGCCATGGCGGGTCTCCTTGAAAATAAATCAGGTGGTAAGTGAAGGGGTTGTTAGAGGCGCCAGGTTCTCACCGTAGCGCAGCACGATGTGCTCAAAGCCAGTGTTGGCGCGCTCTAGCGCACCCGGGTTTTTTAAAAAGCGCGCTTCGTAGTGCAGCGCCAGGATCAGTCCGTGGATTTCGAACGCCATCTGCGCCTCGTCAGCGTCGCTCACCAGGTGGCCTTCTTGCTTGGCCTGCACCACAGCGCGGTGCAAGGCGGTCAGCCAGGTTTGCACCGAAGTGGCCAGCGCATCGCGCACCGGACCGGGGCGGTCGTCAAATTCGACCGCTCCGCTGATGAAAATGCAGCCCGACTGGATTTCAATGGCAACCCGTTTCATCCAGTTGGCAAACAGGGCGCGCACGCGCGGCAGGCCACGCGGGGCCTGCATGGCCGGAAAAAACACCTCATTGGAAAAACGCTGGTAATACTCGCGAATCACAGAAATCTGCAGCTCTTCACGCGAGCCAAAGTGGGCAAACACGCCCGATTTGCTCATGCGGGTTACCTCGGCCAGCGCGCCGATGCTCAGGCCTTCGAGCCCGATCTGTTCGGCCAGTCGCAGCGCGGCATCAATGATGATCTGCTTGGTTTGTAGCCCTTTATGCAAAGCGCGCGCACCGCTCGAACGCTTGCCAGGACGAGGGCTGAGCGGTGCTTGATGAGGTGCTTGATGAGGTGCTTGATGAGGTGCTTGCATGGTGGATGTGCATAAATAGTACGATCGTTCTATTCTGCAACATTTACGATGCCTGCGCTACCCTGGCTGCGTCTCTAGGGGGCTTGATCTAGGGGTTTTGCGGGTAAACCCCTAGTGGTTTGTCGCTTAAATCACCAGCGGTTCTTGCTGCATGGCTTCAATCTGCTCTTGCAGCATGTGCAACTGGCCCTGCCAGTAGTCGCTCGAGCCAAACCACGGGAAATGAATCGGAAAGGTGGGATCAATCCAGCGCCGGGCCAGCCAGGCGCTGTAGTGCAGCAGGCGCAGGGTACGCAGCGGTTCGATCAGCGCGAGTTCGCGCCGGTCGAAGGGGCGGAATTGTTCGTAGCCATCGATCAGGCAGCCCAGCTGGCGAATTTGCTGCTGGCGCTCGCCGCTGAGCAGCATCCACAGGTCTTGCACCGCCGGCCCCATGCGGGCGTCGTCCAGGTCGACAAAATGCGGCCCCGGCTGGGCGCTGGCAGGCACGTCCAGCGGCGTCCACAAAATATTGCCGGGGTGACAGTCGCCGTGCAGGCGAATGCGTTGCACAGCGCGGCCAGGGTCGTCGTCGTCGGCAAAATCCGCGTGCGTTGTTGGGCCGCCGGCGCCCGCAAGACACGCATGGGCGGCAACCAGGTCGAGCGCTTCTTGCGAGGCCGTGGCCCAGCGCGACTGCACATCAAGCGGCACCTGGTCGTGGGCCAGCAGCCATTCGCGCGATTCGACGCCAAAGCTGGCCAGGTCGAGCGCTGGGCGGTGCGCAAAGGACTTTTCGGCGCCCACGCCATGGATGCGTGCCAGAAATCGGCCGATCCACTCCAGCACCTCGGGGTCGTCAAGCTCGGGCATGCGCCCGCCGCGCCATGGGCTCACGCTGAAGGCAAAGCCACCAAAATGGTTCAGCGTGCTGCCGTTCAAAGCGAGCGGCCCGACCACCGGGATTTCTGCGGCCATGAGCTCGTGCGAGAACGTGTGCTCTTCCAGAATTTGCTCGTCGTGCCAGCGCTCGGGGCGGTAAAACTTGGCAACGACCACCGTATCGTCTTCCAGGTGCAATTGGTAGACGCGATTTTCGTAGGAACTCAGGGCCATCTGCCGGCCGTCGCCAAACAGACCCACGCTGGCCAGCGCATCCATCACCACATCCGGGGTGAGCGCCTGGTAGGGGTGAGCAGGTGGGGTGTTGCGTTCAGGCATTGGTGTTGGCCCGAACCTCTTCAATGCTGGTGAGGCCCGCCAGGACCTTGCCGATGCCATCCTGGCGCAGCGTGCGGAATTTGCCGGATTTAAAGGCCTCGAGCTGGATCAGTTCCGAGCGCGCGCCGGTTTGAATCAAGCGCCGAATACCTGGCGTCATCCCCATCAGTTCATGCAAACCGACGCGCCCCGCCAAGCCGGTGCCCGCACATTCATTGCAGCCTGGTGAGTGGCTGTGGCTGAGCCAGCCCTGCGGAGCGAACTGTTGCCGCCATTGCGCCAGCACGTCTTCCGGTTTGGGGCGCATGTCGTCCGGAAAAGCAGCCAGATAGTCGTTCAGCAGCTCCTCGACATAGTCGTCACTGGCGCGCTCGACGACGCGGCAGCTGGTGCACAAGCGGCGCGCCAGGCGTTGCGCCAAAACCACCAGCAGCGAATCGGCAAAATTGAACGGGTCCATACCCATGTCCACCAGCCGGGTGACGGTTTCAGCCGCGCTGTTGGTGTGCAGGGTGGACAACAGCAAATGCCCGGTGAGCGAGGCCTCGATGGCGATCTGGGCGGTCTCTGTGTCGCGAATTTCGCCCACCATGATGATGTCGGGATCAGCGCGCAGGAACGAGCGCAGCGCCTTGGCAAAGGTCCAGTCGATTTTGGGGTTGACCTGCACTTGGCGCAAATCGGGCTGGGTGATTTCGATTGGGTCTTCAGCCGTCCATATCTTGCGCTCGGGCGTGTTGAGCAACCCCAGTATTGAATGCAAGGTGGTGGTTTTACCCGAACCCGTGGGTCCCACGCACAACACCATGCCGTAAGGTCGGACGACGGCTTGGCGCAGTTGCGCAAGGTTGCTCTCGGTCAGGCCCAGCTTGTCCATGGCAATCGGTTTGGTTGACGTCAGCAAGCGCATCACAACGTCTTCGAGGCCATTGGCAGTGGGGATGGTGGCAATACGCAATTCCAACCGGTGCCTGCTGGAAAACTTGTTGAAATTGATCTTGCCGTCTTGTGGCTTGCGCCGCTCGGAAATGTCGAGGTCGGCCATGATCTTGAGCCGTGCCACCAGCGCTGCGCGGTAGGTGTGCGGCAACTCCAGGTAGGGCGACAAAATGCCGTCTTTGCGGAACCGGATGCGCACTTTGGCGCGCCGCGGTTGCGACTCCACGTGAATGTCTGACACCCCACGGCTATGCGCTTCGCTGATCATGGTGTTGATCAGGCGCACCAGCGAGTTGTCAGACTGTTCAATGGGTTTTTCGCTTTCTTCAAAGGCGTTGCTTTGCGCGTCGCTGTGCTCCATTGACTCCAGTAACTCCCTCGAGCTGGTGAACTCGTCAACAGCTGGCGCAAAGCCGGGTAAGTCTTCACTTAACGGCTGACGGTGCAAACCGAATTTTTCGTAGGCTTCGCGAATCTTCAGTTTGATCTGCTGTTCATCCCCCAGCGCGGCGACGACCCGGCTTTGCACGAGAAACTCCAGCTCCTCAATCATCTTGCGCTGGGTCGGGTCCACCGCTGCCACTACGGTCAAATTGTCGCGCGCCAGCAATGGCAACACGTTCAAGCGCCTGGCTGTCACCATCGGAATCTTCTGCAAGGCGGCAGCATCGATGGGGAACAGCTTGACGTCCACCACCGGATAGCCCATTTTGCGGGCCAGCGCAACGTTGAGATCATGGCGCGTCAGGAATCCCATCCGG
Source organism: Comamonadaceae bacterium CG_4_9_14_3_um_filter_60_33 (assembly GCA_002789915.1). Lineage (GTDB taxonomy): Bacteria > Pseudomonadota > Gammaproteobacteria > Burkholderiales > Burkholderiaceae_C > Rhodoferax. The sequence continues at coordinate 18,405 of PFUD01000103.1, forward strand.
ATGAGAAGCTCCCCCAGCGGCACCGTGCGGTCTGTTTTTTGTTTTTCCAGGGCTTGTTTCAGCTCCGCCTCGCTGACATAACCCAGGCGGATAAGGGCCTCGCCCACCCGGATGATCGGCATTTTGGACTGCTCGGCCAGCGCCAGCATCAACTGCTCGGGAAACACCACCGCCGTATCGAGCAGGTAGTCGCCCAGCTTGCGCTTGCGCATGTTTTGCTGCTCATCGGCCGCCAGATCAACCTGCTGCTGCGTGACCACCTTGTCGGATACCAGCAGTTCGCCAATTTGCCCGCCCACACGGAAACTCGCATAGGCTTCGCGTGGGACAAACACCTGCTCAACCGCGCCTTTGTCGCCAATGGGCGGGAACAGGAACACGCCATAGTCGGTATCGACATAACCGATTGTCGTGCCAACAACCGGGGCGCCATTGACCGGTTGCAGCTGGTACTGGGCTGTGGCGCTGTAACCCAAAATTTCGGAAAAATGATCGGGCGAGATGACTTCCTGCGGGTAAATCTGCTGTTTCAGGGTCAGCCGTCGGAACTGCGAAAAAGCCAGAGAGACTGGTGCCTGGGCTGAATCGATCTGGATGGTTGCGGTGTGTTTGGCAGGGTTCAGGCCAACCACCCGGCAACGCTTGATCGAACCCGTGATGCTCTCGAGTTCGCATTCCTGCGGCCCGCTCCAAGGCTCGGCAGCGCTGTAAACCGCATACGGCGGCGTCGGCCAGACAAAGCTCTCGAAGGGCGCAATCACTGTCGCACGGCTTTCCCCGGCAGTCATGGTGCCCGGCGCGGAATCGGCACTGGGCCTCATGACCTCGGCACCGAAAGACTGAATAAGGCAGACAGAAACATCCGAACTCCGTTGGTTTTGTTATTGAATCAGAACCTGATATCTTGCCTTAATTCATCGAATAAAAATAGTTTTTACCCAGAAGCTGACGATTATTTGTGGTCAATCTTGGGTTCGGGCTCTAAAAATGCCGGATTTTTTGCGCTAAGGTGTTCAGTATTTGAATTTATAAATATGCCGGGACTTGGAGAATTTCATGTATGACTACCTCATTGTCGGAGGCGGCTCAGCCGGTTGCGTGCTGGCCGGCCGACTCTCGGAAAACCCGGACACCAAGGTGGCCTTGCTGGAAGCGGGGCCGGTTGACAGCAGCGTGCTGATCCATTGCCCGGCCGGCCTGGCGGTGATGGCCAAGTTCAGCCTGTCGGGTTGGGACCTGAACACCGTGCCGCAGTCTGGCCTGAACGGCCGCTGCGGTTACCAGCCGCGCGGCAAGGTGCTGGGCGGCTCCAGTTCGCTCAACGCCATGATTTACACCCGCGGCCACCCGGCTGACTACGACGCCTGGGCGGCTCAGGGCAACCCGGGCTGGTCGTATGCCGACGTGCTGCCGTATTTCAAAAAATCTGAACACAACGAGCGCGGTGGCGATGACTTTCATGGCACAGGCGGCCCGCTCAATGTGATGGACTTGCGCAGCCCCAACCCGTTCAGCGAACGCTTTGTGCAGGCCGCAGAGCAGGCTGGCTACGCGCGCAACGCAGATTTCAATGGCGCTGTCATGGAGGGCGTGGGCTGCTACCAGGTCACGCACAAAAATGGCGAACGCCACAGCGCCGCCAAAGCCTACGTGACACCCAATTTGTCGCGGCCCAATCTGACCCTGTTCACCGGCGCGCACACCACCCGCATCGTGATGGACGGCAAACGTGCCGTGGGCGTCGAGTATGAGCACGAGGGTCAGACCCGGCGCCTCAAATGTCGCCGCGAGGTGCTGCTGTGCGCCGGCGCCATCCAATCGCCGCAGATTTTGATGCTGTCGGGCATCGGCCCGCGCGAGCAGCTGCTGGCGCGCCAGATTCAGCCGATCCATCATTTGGCCGGCGTGGGCCAGCATTTGCACGACCACATCGACGTGGTGCAAGTGGTCGATGCGCCGCGCGCCAAAGAACTGTTTGGTGTGTCGCCGAGCGCTGCGGTGCGCATTCTCAAAGGCGTTTTTGAGTGGCGCAGGCAGCGCAGCGGCATGCTGACCACCAACTTTGCCGAGGCCGGCGGCTTCATCAAGAGCGACCCCACCGAGACCGTGCCCGACCTGCAACTGCACTTTGTTATTGGCAAACTCATTAACCACGGCCGCACCACCACGATCGGCCATGGTTATTCGTGCCATGTGTGTTTGCTGCGGCCGTTGAGCCGCGGCAGCGTGCGCCTGGCCAGTAAGGACCCGCTGGCACTGCCGCTGGTGGACCCGGCTTTTTTGCATGAGCCCGACGACATGGCGCGCATGGTGCGCGGCTTCAAGCAGGTGCGCCGCATTTTGGCGCAGCCGGCGCTGGCGCAGTTTGGCGGGCGCGAGCTGGCAGCCACTGCCACCGCGCAAACCGACGCCGAGATCGAGCAGGCCATTCGCAATCTGGGCGACACCATTTACCACCCGGTGGGCAGCTGCCGCATGGGTCCGGGCCCGATGGACGTGGTCGATGCCGAACTGCGCGTGCACGGCTTGCAGGGTTTGCGCGTAGTTGATGCGTCCATCATGCCGAGCGTGGTGAGCGGCAACACCAATGCGCCGGTGATCATGATCGCCGAAAAAGCCGCTGACCTGATCAAGCAGGCCGCAGTGCGCGCTTGAGGGTGGGTGCTAGCATCCAGCCCTGCAACCTGCGCCATCCTCCATGACCTTCCAAGCCCACCCTGCTCGCGATAACACCATGCCTTACCGCTTTTGCGGCAAAAGTGGCCTGAAATTACCTGCCATCTCACTTGGGCTGTGGCACAACTTTGGCGCGCATCTGCGGTGCGACGTGCGTCTCACCGGCGCCCTGATTGGCGCCAGTTCGGCGGCGCAAATCACCGAGTTGGTCGGCGCACTGAACCATCTGTCGTTCAGCGCTGCAGAGTTGCAGGCCATTGACCAGCACGCGGTCGAGGGCGGCATCAACCTGTGGCAAAAGCCCTCAACTGACCAGCGCCCTTGAAGCCCGATTTGAACGCGCGCGCCAACCTGCTGGCGCTGGGCGCGATTGCCATGTGGGGCAGCCTGGCCAGCCTGGGCGTGGCGCTCAGCCATGTGCCGCCGTTTTTGCTCACCGGTTTGTCTTTGCTGATTGGCGGTCTGATTGCGCTGCCGCTGTCTGGCTTCAGGCTGGCGGCGTGGCGGGTGCCGCTGCCCACTTTGGCGCTCGGGGTCTATGGCCTGTTTGGTTACCACTTTTTGCTTTTTGTCGGCTTGCAAAATGCGCCCCCGGTTCAGGCCAATCTGGTCAATTACCTGTGGCCGTTGCTGATCGTGGTACTGGCACCGGTGCTGCTACCGGGGTTGAAGATGCGCTGGCAGCACATTGTGGCCGGGCTGATTGGTTTTACCGGCGCCGTGATCGTGATTCTGGGCAGCGTCGATGCTTCTGCCAGTGCGGCTGCTAATGCTTCGGCGGGCTTTCAAAGCGAATGGCGGTGGGGGTATCTGGCTGCGCTGGCCTCGGCCTTCTTATTTTCAACCTACTCTTTGCTGACGCGTCGGGTGCCGCATTTTGAGACCGCAGCCATTGGCACTTTTGCCTGGGTCTCGGGGCTGTTGGCCCTGCTTTGCCACGCGCTGATGGAGCCAGCGGTGACATTAAGCCTGCGCGATTGGGTGCTGATTGGTCTGATGGGGCTGGGCCCGCTAGGCAGCTCTTTCTTTTTGTGGGACAAGGCGCTCAAGATGGGTGACGCGCGCCACATCGGGCTGCTGAGTTACCTGACGCCGCTGCTGTCCACTTCCCTGCTGCTGTGGGTCAGCGGCCGGGCTTTGACCTGGCCTGTGGCGCTGGCTGGGGTGTTGATTGTGGGGGCGGCGTGGCTGGGGACGCGGGTCAGGTAATTAAAGTTCCGGAGCCGGGTTTCGCCCCGGCGGGCGAGGTACTTTTCTTTGCTTCGCCAAAGAAAAGTACCCAAAAGAAAGGCGACCCCGCTGTTTGCGACCCGCAGCAAAACTGCCAGCAACCTGCGCTGGGTGGGTTTTGCGGGGGAGTCGCTCGAACTCGCTGCGCTCAGACAATTGCGACTCCTGATCCCGCAAAACCCACCCATCGCAGGCGCATACAGAAGGGGATGGGGCGCAAACATCCAGCACCAAAAGCCTCGTGCTGCTGCGCAGCACATCGTGCTCGCTCGTGGTACTTGGGTGCCGTCATTTTTGGTACGCCAGGCGAATCTGCTGCGCCTGCCTGAGCTCGCGTTCGTCCTCAAACCGGTTTTTCTCATCCATGGTGGCATAACACCTGGCTGCGGCCGACGCGCGCCGTGCATCAGCGTTGAAAAATGCCGCGCTATCCTGCAAGCGCCCCCAAGTTTCTTGCAACCACGTAAAGCGCGCTGCGGGCGTCATCTGATACACGCGCAGGGCCTCTTGCAGTTCGCGCTCGGCCTGGTAGTCAGACATGCCTTGGGCTGTTTCAAAACATTTTGCAGTCACCGTCAACTCCTGAATGCTTGTTGAAGTAAGGTTAACACGCAGCCCTTCAACGTGCACAATGCAGCCATGATTGAACTCACCCACATTCAAGCCGCCGCCCAGCGCCTGCAAGGCCACCTGCTGCGAACGCCCTGCGTGGCCTCGCGCACGCTCTCGGATATCACTGGCGCGCAGGTGTTCCTGAAGTTCGAAAACCTGCAGTTCACCGCGTCGTTCAAAGAGCGCGGCGCCTGCAACAAGCTGTCGCAGCTCAACCTTGATGAGCGCGCCCGCGGCGTCATTGCCATGAGCGCGGGCAACCACGCGCAGGGTGTCGCTTACCATGCGCAGCGGCTGGGAGTGCGCGCGGTGATCGTTATGCCGCGCTTCACTCCGGGCGTCAAGATTGAGCGCACGCGCGGTTTTGGTGCCGACATCGTGCTGCAAGGCGACACGCTGGACGAGGCGCGCGCCCACGCCTTGCTGCTGGCCGGGCAGCGGCAACTTGTTTTTGTGCACCCGTACGATGACCCCGACATCGTGGCCGGTCAAGGCACGGTGGCGCTGGAGATGCTGCAAGACGTGCCCGAGCTCGACATGCTGGTGGTGGCGATTGGCGGTGGCGGCCTGATTGCCGGTATGGCCACGGCGGCGCGGGCTGTTCGGCCCGACATAGAGATCATCGGCGTGCAAGCCTCGCGGTTTCCCGCCATGTTCAACGCCATCAAGGGCACACACTTGCCGCAGGGCAATAGCAGCATTGCCGAGGGCATTGCGGTGGGCACGCCAGGCGTGTTGCCGCAGGCCATCATCCGCGACAAGGTGAACGACATTGTGCTGGTGGACGAAGGCGATATTGAGCAGGCCATCGTGATGCTGCTCGAAGTCGAGAAAACGCTGGTCGAAGGCGCGGGGGCCGCCGGGCTTGCGGCCTTGCTGAAATACCCTGAGCGCTTCAAAGGCAAAAAAGTGGGCCTGGTGCTGTGCGGCGGCAACATCGACCCGCTGCTGCTGGCCGCCATTATCGAGCGCGGCATGGTGCGCGCCGGGCGGCTGGCGCGCCTGAAGGTGAGTGCGCGCGACGTGCCGGGCACGCTGGCGCTGATCACTGCCACGGTGGCCAATGCCGGGGCAAACATCAATGAGGTTCACCACCAGCGGGCATTCACCACGCTGGCGGCGCAAAACGTCGAGATCGAGTTGGTGATTCAAACCCGTGGCCCGCAGCACATCCGCGAGGTGCTGGCGGCGTTGCAGCAGGCAGGCCTGCAGGCGCAACTGGTGCAATAAGGACAACAATTTAGCTTCAAGGTCCCTGTTCGGTATCGGGCCTGATTGAGGTCATTTGTGGACATGGCCTTAGTTCCAGCCAATCACGTCGAAGCCCTTGTCGCTCAGGCAGCGCTGCACAGACCGGCGGTAAATACTGCTGGGCTTGTGTTGCAGGGCGCCCGACACGGCGCCTGCCGAACCACCCACCACGGCACCTGCTGCGCCCGAGCGCACGGCGCCGTCCAGTCCCCGACCCGTCACCAGCGCACCCACCGCAGCGGCGACGCCCGTGATGGCCGCGCCTTCGCCGGCGCGGCGCGTCACGGCGTTGTTTTGTTCCTGCGGGGTCAGCCCGGCCGACCGGGCGCGCGCCATGCAGGCGTCGGCCTCGGCGCGGCCGCCTGCATCGCCCACGCGGTTCAGCGTGGCATTGGGGTACAGCACAGGCCGTGCCGACGGGCTTGCCGACCCGGTGGCTGCGCAGCCCGACACACCCGCGAGTACGGCGCCCAGAAAAATGAAGAACACCGTCGGAATATTGGATGATTTCATCGACTTGAGGTTAACCCAAAATGTTCATTTGTGTACAAAGGGGGGCGGTGCGCCTCATGGACAGTCTGGGGTTATTTTGAAGTCTTTGCTTCAAGCAATCAGGGTTGAATCCTGGTTTCTTGACATTTGGCAAGATGCAATGCTGTCGCTTGGGTAAACTGCCTCCCATTTAAGGAGTTCCTCATGAAGATTCTTCTCGCCGTCGATGGCAGTCCTTACACCAAGAAAATGCTGGCCTACCTGGCTGCCAACGAGATGTTTTCGCCCAACAATGAATACACCGCCTTTACCGCCCAGATCATGCTGCCGAGCCAGGCGCGAGCCGCGCTGGGTAAGGATCTGGTTGCCAAATACTATGAAGACGAAGGCGAAAAAGTCATGGCGCCGGTCAGCAAATTTCTGGAGCGCCATGGTGTCAAGGCAAAGTCCAGCTGGAAAACCGGCAGCCCGGGCGAATTGATCGCCAAGATGGCCGATGAGGGCAAGTTCGACCTAGTGGTGATGGGCTCGCATGGCCACGGCGCCTTGGTCAACCTGGTGGTGGGGTCAGTGGCCACCAAGGTGCTGGCCAGCTGCAAGGTGCCCGTGTTGATCGTGCGCTGAAACCACTCAAGTAAAGAAGTTGAATATGGCTAAAGGCATGATTCTGGCGGCGGGTCAAGGTACCCGCGTACGCCCTTTGACGCGGGATATTCCCAAACCCATGGTGCCTATTCTGGGCAAACCGGTGATGGAGTTCCTGATCGGGCACCTGGCGCGCCATGGCATCACCGAGATCATGGTCAACGTGGCCTGGCATCATCACAAAATTGAAGAGTACTTTGGCGACGGCAGGCGTTGGGGCGTGCAGATTGGCTACTCTTATGAAGGCGTGCGTGACCAGGGTGAAATTTTGCCGAAGCCGATGGGATCAGCTGGTGGTATGCGACGCATTCAGGACTTCAGCGGGTTTTTTGACGAGACCACGCTGGTGCTGTGCGGCGACGCGCTGATCGATCTCGACATCACTGCCGCCCTGGCAGAACACCACGCCAAGCAGGCCATGGCCAGCGTGATCGCCATGGACGTGCCCCTTGCCAACGTGCAAAGCTACGGCATCGTGGTGGCGGCAGCCGACGGGCGTATTCAGTCGTTCCAGGAAAAACCAGCGCCAACAGAAGCCAAATCGACCCTGGCGAGCACGGGTATTTATATTTTTGAGCCGGCTGTGCTCGACTTGGTGCCGGCCGGCACCGTGTACGACATTGGCTCACAACTGTTCCCTGACCTGGTCGCGCATGACGTGCCGTTTTTCGCGCAAAACCGGCCTTTTAACTGGCTCGATATTGGCCGGGTTGGTGATTATTGGTCGGTGCTGCAGCAGGTGTTGCGTGGCGAAGTGGCCGACATGACCATGCCGGGGCGGGAGATCAAGCCGGGCATTTGGGTCGGGCTGAACACGTCCATCCCGTGGCAGCAGGTCAACATCGAAGGGCCGGTCTTTATCGGCTCAAGCGTCCGTATCGATCCCGGCGTCACGATTGTGGGTCCGGCCTGGATTGGCCACGGCAGCCACTTGCGCAGCGGCTGCACGGTGGTACGCAGCATTTTGTTTGAGTACACCCGCATTGCCGCCGACATGCGCTTCAATGAAATGATCGTGTCGCCGGACTACTGCGTGGATCGCCGTGGCGACACCCTGTACCACGATGACGATGCCACTCAACTGCGTTGGGGCGACGCCCGGGCCTGAAGCGCCTTTGCAGCCAGCGCCCCCAGGCTCAAAGCCACCGGCGGCAAGGCCTGGCGCGTGACGGCGGTGTAAAAGCCGCCCAGGATCATGCCGGTATAGATGGTGACAAAAATCGCCACAATGCCCCAGTCGAGTCGGCCGTGCCCAGATGTCATGGGGTGAGCGTGACGGTCCGTAAAATGAACGTCAACTTTAACCTTTTCAAGTTTGCCCCATGACCTCCAAACACCTGCAACGCGGCGCGCTGAACGGCGGCGTGATCACCCTGCTGATCGGTGCCCTGGCACTGGGCGCTTTGCTCCTCTATTCTGCCGCCTCGGGCTACGAGCTGCCGTTCTGGCCGGCCATGGCGGTGATTGCTGTCAACTTGGTGGCAGCGGGCCGTTTGGTCTGGACGGTGATTCAGGCGAAAAAGCAGCGTGAAGCGGGCAAGCGGTAAGGTGTGGCCCCACAAAACTTTGCTGATGCGCCTGGCGCAGCGCCGCCTGAAACGCCTGCGTCACGCGCGCCGGCTGCGGCGAGGTCCGTACGATGCTGAAAAAGCTGCAGTGGTAGGTGAACTGATCGGGCTGCACGGCGCGCATGCGGCCCTGGCGAACAAACGGCTCGGCGTAGTGGTCGGGCAAAAAGCCCAAAAAACAACCTGACAAGATCAGCGTTGCAATCGATTCCTGGTCATAGCCGGTGGCCGACCGGCTGAGTTTGACTTGCTGGGTCAGCTCCATGTTGGGCGAGTGGTAGCCCAGGCCTGCAAAGGCATGGCTGCGCAGGGCGTCCCAGCTCTGCGGCTGTTGTGCTGCGCTCACTGCAAACAAGGGATGGGCCGCGCTGCAATACAAAAACATGGTCTCGGTGAATAGCTCGTCATAAGTCAGCACGCCTGAACTGCGGTGGCCGGGAATGATGCCGACCTGAAACTGGCCGTCGAGCACGCCACGTTCAATGGCGTTGAGCGGCGCCACATGCAGGTGCAGCCGCACGTCCGGCGCTTGCGCTGCAAACAGTTGGATGGCATCGCCGATGTGCGCGGCTGGGTTGCTGGCGGTTTTGTCAAATACGGCAATGTGCAACTCGCCGCCCATGCGCTGGTGAATTTCGTCGACACGGCTGCGAAAGGCATCGACCCCGGCCAACAGGCGCAGCGTCTCGGCATAAATCTGCTCGCCTTCGGGGGTCAGGGCAAAACCGGCGCGGCCACGCCGGCACAGGCTCAGGCCCAGGCGCGTTTCCAGGTCTTTGACGTGGCGGCTCACCGTGGAGGTGCCGATGTTGAGCTCCAGCTCGGCTGCGGCCATGCCGCCACAGTCCACCACCGTTTTGAAAACGCGCAGCAGGCGGATGTCCATGTCGCTGAGCTGCCCCAATGCAGCGCGGCTTTTTACTTGCATAAATTAGCAAACAAGTTGCGATAGTTAGTCATTTATAAGAGTAACAGAGTTGCGCACAATCGCTTACCTGTCCTTTTTTGGAAATCCCATGAACATGACCGATGCCCAAGCTTTGAATCGTCCACGTACCGACGCCGCCTGGCTCGACGCGCACTGGATGCCTTACACCGGCAACCGCGACTTCAAGTCGCATCCGCGCATGATGGCTTCGGCAAGCGGCTGTTATTACACCGACATCGACGGCAAAAAGATTTTTGATGGCCTCTCGGGCCTGTGGACGTGCGGTCTGGGTCATGGCCGCCCTGAAATTGTCGAAGCCGCCAGCCGTCAGTTGGCCAGCATGGACTATTCGCCTGCCTTTCAGTTTGGCCACCCGTTGTCGTTTGCGCTGGCCAACAAACTTAAAGAGCTCACGCCCGAAGGCCTCGACTACGTGTTCTTCACCGGCTCGGGTTCGGAGTCGGCCGACACCTCGCTCAAAATGGCGCGGGCTTACTGGCGCCTACGGGGCCAGGCCAGCAAGAGCCTGCTGATTGGCCGCGAAAAGGGCTATCACGGGGTTAACTTTGGCGGTATTTCAGTGGGTGGCATTGGCGCCAACCGCAAGATGTTTGGCCAGGGCATTGCTGCCGACCACCTGCCGCACACCCAGCCGCCTGCGGGTGTGTTCCACCGTGGCATGGGGCCGGCGGAAGGGCCACACGGCGTGGTGTTGGCCGAGGACCTGCTCAAGCTCAT
>PFUD01000076.1 GCA_002789915.1 Comamonadaceae bacterium CG_4_9_14_3_um_filter_60_33
GGTTTATTGGCAAAAAATACGTGACACCGTGCTGGCGCTGCCGACAGAAAAACAGGCGCAGCGCTTTGCTCTCAATGTGCTGATCGCTTTCGTTCCGGCGGTGGTTCTGGGTTTGCTCTACGGCAAGGCCATCAAGGCGCACTTGTTCACACCGGTGGTGGTGGCCAGCATGTTCATCATTGGCGGCTTCATCATCATCTGGGCTGAGCGCCGTCAGCAGAAAAATCCGGCCGTCACGCGCATTCATGATGTTGAATCCATGACCGCCATGGACGCGCTCAAGGTCGGGTTGGCGCAGTGCACCGCCATGATTCCGGGCACCAGCCGCAGCGGCGCCACCATCATTGGCGGCATGCTGCTCGGCCTGAGCCGCAAGGCCGCCACTGATTTCTCCTTTTTTTTGGCGATTCCGACGCTGATTGGCGCTGGTGCCTACAGCCTGGTCAAGGACCGCGCCCTGCTGTCCTGGGCTGACGCGCCCATGTTTGCCGTCGGGCTGGTGATGTCGTTCCTGAGCGCCTGGCTGTGCATTCGCTGGCTGTTGCGCTTTATTTCAACGCACAGTTTTGTCGGCTTTGCCTATTACCGCATTGTGTTTGGCATCGTGGTGCTTGCCACCGCCTGGACCGACACGGTGAATTGGGCAGCCTGACAACCCGCCCGTTTCGCCCAGGCGCCTTAGATTAACTTCTCCTGTGGCGATCTGATTTTTTTCAGCACCTTGTTGCGGAAGCTGGGTTGCATCAGCGGCACGGTGGTTTGCTCGCCGTTCCACATCGGGTCTTCGATGCTGTCAAACACCTCGCGCAATTTGGCGCCCCAGCTGTTGTGCATCATCTTGAAGTAGGGGTTGTGCTCGTCAATGCAGACTACCTTGTCGGTCTGAAATTGGTTGACTTCATAGACCACCATGTCGAGCGGCAGACCCACCGAAAGGTTGGATTTAAGGGTGGAGTCCATCGACACCAGGGCGCACTTGGCGGCTTCGTCGAGCGGGGTGTGTGGCGTGATGACGCGGTCGAGCACGGGTTTGCCGTATTTGGATTCGCCCACCTGGAAATACGGCGTCTCGGGCGTGGCCTCGATGAAGTTGCCAGCCGAATAGACCTGGAACAGGCGCATGCCTTCGTCCTTGATCTGGCCGCCAAAAATGAGCGACACGTTGAAATCAACCCCTGCTTGCTTGAGTGACTCGGCATCGCGCTCGTAGACGTGGCGAATGGCCGCACCCAGCACGCGCGCGGCATCGAACATGCTCTTGGCGTTCCAGATGGTGATTGGTTCGCCGTCTTCAGTGTCCTTGAGTTTTTCTACCTGCAAAATTTCGCGCACCGACTGCGAAATACTCAGGTTGCCAGCCGACAACAGCACCATGAAGCGCTCGTCAGGCTTTTCATAAACGATCATCTTGCGGAAAGTGCTGATCTGGTCCAGACCGGCATTGGTGCGGGAATCGGACAAGAAAACAAGGCCGGCGTTGAGTTTGATGGCGACGCAATAGGTCATGGGGAAACGCTTTATTTCAAAGTAGTTGAGTTTAATGGCTGGGGCTGACTGCCATGCGGGTCAGAAGCGTTTCGATGTGCTGGCTGAGCGACCTGGCATTGGCTTCGCTCAATCGGTCGGCATCGAAACCCACATTGAGCACCAATTGGTCCCGGTAACTGTTCGCCGCCGTGAACAGCGTCTGATAGGGCATGGGGCACAGCGCGAATGAAATCGCCTCGACAGAAGGGTCTTCGGCCACCGCGGCGATGGCGCCGACATTGCTGACCATGGTGTTGGGCAGCGAGGTCAGCGTTTTTTGTTGGAACGATGGCAGTCGCTCTGGCAGCACCGGTGTACCGTCCAGCCCGAACAGATGGAACAAAAGATGGCCTTCGCCGCGCGCGATCTGCAGCCGGGTCTGGGTGATGATGTCACGCGCGAGTTGCCAGAAGTCGGTGTCAGTGTCGATCAAAAAGGTGGCAGATATCAGCGACACGAACAGGCCGGTGGGCGATGCCGGTGGCGCCGGTTCCAGGTGTGGGCGCATATCCACCGGGCAGGACAGAAAAAACGCGGTGGCTTCCACGCCAGGCTGCAACTGGCGCTGCGCCAGCAGTTGCGCCGCACAAAGGGCGCCGTGCACGCTGGTGCCGTGGGTACGCGCAGCCGCAAGCAGTCGCTGGGTGACCTCGGGCGCAAAATTCAGGCGAATGAATTTGGGCGTTCTGCCCTTGGCTTCAGTTGCCAGCCAGGGAATGGCGGGCAGCGGGCCGTGGCGGCGGTAGTCGGTAATCAGGGTGCCTCTGAGCTGCTTGGCAGCCTCCGGCTGCTCGGCCCAGCGAAACCTGGGTGGATGCAGGTCGGCCATGGCGGGCAGGGCGCTTGGGCTGGCGTTCGGGTTTGTAGTTGGTTTGGTGTTTGGGCTGCCATCAGTTTTGGAAGCGATCACCGTTAGTAGGCGACGCAGCAGCGCTGTACCGGCACGGCCATCGGCAATCGCGTGGTGAAAACTCAACGCCAGCACCGAACGTGAGGGCATTTCCAGGTACAGGCAGCGCATCAGCGGAGCGGCATTACACGCAAAAGGTTCGGACAGTTGCTGTTCGATGCAGCCCTGCCAGTTGTCGGCCGTCACGCTGTGGCAGCGCAGCTCAATACACGGGCCAGGCGCATGGGTGAAGCACAGGCCGTTTTCCTGCGTCCAGTGGATGCTGGCTTGCAATAACAAGTTTTCCTGTTGCAGCAGGTCGAGTGCAACGCGGATGCGCTCGGTCTCCAGCGGGCCCCGGCGTTCGGCAAAGACGACAAAGTTCATGCAGGACACCAGGTCCGACATGTAGAAAAAGGCTTCGCCCGGGTCCAGTGGGCGAATGATCGGCGCTGCCGAAAAGGTCTCGGTCACGCCACCGGTACGCAACTGCAGAACAGATTGCGGTCGCCATAAACGTTGTCAATGCGGCCCACAGGCACCCAATATTTGGATGCTTTTAGCGCGGGCACCGGGAATGCCGCCAACGCGCGCGAATAAGGCCTGTCCCAACTTTCACCCAGCAATGACGCTGCCGTGTGCGGCGCATGGCTAAGCGGGTTGTTGCCCTGCGGCCAAACCCCTTGCTCGACCTTGGCAATCTCCTCGCGGATGGCAATCATGGCGTCGATGAAGCGGTTGAGTTCGTCGAGCGTTTCGCTCTCGGTGGGTTCCACCATCAGCGTGCCAGGCACCGGAAAGCTCATCGTGGGCGCATGAAAACCGTAGTCCATCAGTCGCTTGGTGACGTCTTCAGCGGTCACGCCGTGGACGCCGCCGCTGCTTTCTTTCAGCGGGCGCAGGTCCAAAATGCACTCATGCGCGACGCGGCCAGGTTTGCCATCGCTTGATGTGCTGGTGTAAAGCGTGGGGTAGTGGTCTTTCAGGCGCACGCTGATGTAGTTGGCGCTCAAAATGGCAACTTCGGTGGCAGCCTTCAGGCCAGATGCGCCCATCATGCGGCAGTACATCCAGCTGATGGGCAGCACCGCTGCGTTGCCCAAGGGTGCGGCTGACACGGCTCCGACGCCTGCGCCGGGCAAATAGGGCACCAAATCCTTCACCACGCAGACTGGCCCAACACCAGGCCCGCCGCCGCCGTGCGGAATGCAGAAGGTCTTGTGCAGGTTCAGGTGGCTCACATCGCCGCCAAATTCGCTAGGTGCGGCCAGGCCGACCAGGGCGTTCATGTTGGCACCATCGACATAGACGCGCCCGCCGTGGCTGTGCACCAGTGCGCACAGTTCCTTGACGCTGGTCTCAAAGACGCCGTGGGTGCTGGGGTAGGTGATCATCACAGCGCCTAAATTGGCGCCGTATTGGTCACACTTGGCTTTCAGTTCGGCCATATCCACATTGCCCATGGCGTCGCAGCCGATGACCACCACCTTGAAGCCGGCCATGGTGGCGCTGGCCGGGTTGGTGCCGTGCGCGCTGCTCGGAATCAGGCAGATGTTGCGATGGCTTTCGCCACGCGCTGCGTGGTAACCCCGGATCGCCATCATGCCGGCGTATTCACCCTGGCTGCCGGCGTTGGGCTGCAGGCTGATGCCGGCGTAACCGGTGGCCTCGCAAAGCCAGCCGCGCAGTTGCGCGTCAAGTTCGGCGTAGCCCGCGCGCTGGTCTGCCGGGCAGAACGGGTGAATGTCAGCAAACTCGGGCCAGGTGATCGGGATCATCTCGCTGGTGGCGTTGAGCTTCATGGTGCAACTGCCCAGCGGGATCATGCTGCGGTCGAGCGCCAAATCGAAATCGGACAGGCGACGGATGTAGCGCAGCATGCCAGTCTCACTGTGGTGGGTGTTGAACACCGGGTGCGTCAGGTAGCTGCTGGTGCGCAACAAGGCGGCGGGCAGCAGGCTAGCTGTTGCTTGTTCAAAGAGATTTGCCAATGACGCGTTGGCCGTGTCTGACGACCCCGCTGGGAGAGCAGCACCAAAGAATGACCAGAGTGCTGCCACATCCTGACGTGTCGTTGTTTCGTCCAGCGAGACGCTGAGGATATTGGCGCAGACCAGCCGTAAATTGACACCGGCGGCGAGTGCCTTGGCGGCAATTGCTGCGGTGGCGTCGCCCGTGGTGACGGTGAGCGTGTCAAAGGCACTGGCGTTGGCGATGGTGAAACCCAGGGTCTTAAGGCCAGCGGCCAGCACGGCGATCAATGTAGCCACCCGCTGCGCGATGCGCTTGAGGCCAGCTGGGCCGTGATACACCGCGTACATGCTGGCAATCACAGCCGGCAGCACCTGCGCGGTGCAGATATTGCTGGTGGCTTTTTCGCGGCGAATGTGCTGTTCGCGGGTTTGCAGCGCCAGCCGATAGGCCGGGTTGCCGTGCACATCAACACTGACGCCCACCAAACGGCCGGGCATGGTGCGCTTGTGTTCGTCGCGACACGCCATGTAGGCCGCGTGCGGGCCGCCATTGCCCATCGGCATGCCAAAGCGCTGGGTGCTGCCTACGGCAATGTCTGCGCCGAGTTCGCCCGGTGCAGCCAGCAGCGTGAGGGCCAGCAGGTCAGCCGCCATGATCACCAAGCCACCGCGGGCTTTGACAGCCGCAATCAGGGCGCGGTCATCACGCACCACGCCGCTGGTGCCGGGGTATTGCAGCAGTACGGCAAAGCTGTCCTGGGAAAATTCTTCGCTGTGGGTGCAGACCTTGACGCTGATGCCCAGCGGCTCGGCGCGGGTCTGAAGCACGGCCAGCGTTTGCGGCAGTACCTCGGCATCGACCAGGAATGTGGTCGATTTGGATTTGCTGGCGCGCAAGGCCATGGTCATGGCCTCGGCGGCTGCGGTGGCTTCGTCGAGCATCGAGGCGTTGGCCATCGGCATGCCGGTCAGGTCCATCACCATGGTCTGGAAGTTGACCAGCGCCTCCATGCGGCCCTGGCTGATCTCGGCCTGGTAGGGCGTGTAGGCGGTGTACCAGGCCGGGTTTTCCAGGATGTTGCGCAGGATCACACCTGGCGTGTACGTGCCGTAATAGCCTTGACCGATGTAGCTTTTGAGCACCTTGTTCTTGCTCGCCATGGCTTTCAGCTCAGCCAGCGCAGCGGCTTCGGTGATGGACGCGGGAATAGCCATCGGCTGGCTACGAGCGATGCTGGCCGGCACGATCTCATCGATCAGTGCCGCGCGCGACGCCGCCGCCACGGTTTTCAGCATCAGCGCCTCGTCAGCTGCATCGATGCCAATGTGGCGCGCAATGAATTCAGACGCGTTTTCAAGTTCGCCCAAAGGCGAGTGTGCAGTTTGGGTCATGATGGACGACCTGCTCAGTGCGCGTCAGCGGCGTAAGTGGTGTAGCTTGTCTCGTCCATCAGCGTGTTAAGGTCAGCCGGGTTGGCCAGTTTGAGCTTGAAGAACCAGCCTGCGCCCAGCGGGTCGGAGTTGGCAAGCGATGGGTCGTCGCGCAAGGCTTCGTTGACCTCTAACACCTCGCCGTTGGCCGGCATATAGACATCTGCGGCCGCTTTGACCGACTCGACCACGGCAGCGGCGTCTTTTTGGGCGTAGGTTTTGCCCACTTCAGGCAGGTCAACAAACACCACATCGCCCAGCGCGTCCTGCGCGTGGTGGGTGATGCCAACGGTGCCAATGTCGCCGTCAAGCTTGATCCATTCATGGTCGGGGGTGTATTTAATGGTCATGGTGATGCTCTAAAAATGAATTAAAAGGGAGAAAAGGGTGAAAAGGGTGAATGATCGAAGCAAAAGAAATTAACCGCGGAAATAGTTGGTTGGTACAAACGGCATGGCCACCACTTCCATGGGCACCGGTTTGCCGCGCACCAAGGCGTTGACCAGGCTGCCCAAAGCAGCCAGTGCCGGCGGCACATAGCCCATGGCAACGGGTTGGTCGATGGTGGGGCCGAGCAGGCCGCTGGTGACTTCGCCGAGGCGCTCGCCGGCGGGGCTTTGCAACTCGACGTGTTCCCGCACCGGAATGCGCTCCAGTGCTTTCAGCCCGACCCGCTTGCGTGTGATCGAACCAGGTTCGCCGGCCAATTGCGCCAGAATCCGGCCCGCGCCCGGAAAACCACCCTCACGTGCGCCACCGGCGCGGCGCACCTTCTGAATCGCCCATTGCAGGCCGGCCTCGACCGGCGTGGTGGTGTTGTCGATGTCGTTGCCATACAGCGGCAGGCCGGCTTCGAGCCGTAATGAATTGCGCGCGCCCAGGCCGATCGGCTTGACTTCGGGTTGCGCCAGCAAGGCCTGGGCCAACGCCAGCGCATGATCTGCGGACACCGAAATCTCAAAACCATCTTCGCCGGTGTAGCCGCTGCGGGTCAGGAACACGTCGATGCTTCGCGCGCCGGTGTTGATGGTGAAGTTGCCACCGGTCATAAAGACCAATTGTTCAACGCCTGGCGCCAGACGCGACAGGGCGGTCACGGCTTGCGGGCCCTGCAGCGCCAGCAGGGCGCGCTCAGGCATCGGAATAACCTGGCATCGACTGCCAATTTTGGCCTGGATGTGCGCGATGTCGCCCACCTTGCAGGCGCCGTTGACGATGACAAAGAGATCGCCACCGTTGGCATAGTCGCGGTTGACGAACATCAGGTCGTCGATGATGCCGCCGGTCTCATTGAGCAGCAGGCCGTAGCGCTGTTTGCCCACAGCCAGGTCGATCACATCCACCGGAATCAGGCTCTCAAAGGCGGCAGCGGCATCCGGCCCCACCAGCCGCAACTGGCCCATGTGCGACACGTCAAACAAACCGGCCGCCGTGCGCGTGTGTTTGTGTTCGGCCATCAGGCCTTCTGGGTATTGCACCGGCATGCTGTAACCGGCAAAGGGCACCATGCGGGCACCCAGGGCAATGTGTAAATCGTTGAGGGGAACTTTGAGCAAGTCATCAGGCGTGGCAGACATCAGCACTCCAATCGGGTAGGGGGCAAATCAAATTCCATGGCCTGACTGTGCGTCAATGCCATGGGCTGCCCCCGCTGTCCGCTTTACCTGAGAGATTCGCCGCCACCAGTCGCATGAGGCGCTGGTTTTGGGTTGCTCCTTCGGTGGATCTGCTATGGCGCCAAGCGCCGGGGCCGACCTCTCTCCAGTGGGGAATCGTCAACAAGTTTCAAGGCTTGATGACGTTTGTCAGTCCTTTTGCCTGAGCGTTCAAATGGCTGCGATCAGCTACGCTGCGCCTTCGGCGGCCTGCCTCACCGGGCAGGCTCTCTCCTGACGCTGCAAATTCTACATGGGGTTGCCAGCCTGGCTATGCGCGCACTGGGCGCTGGCGAGCTACAGGCTGTCGTGGGCGTGCAAACCGAAGGTGAGGGCGAGTTCGCGCTTCATCAGCGCCGATGTGTCGCAGAAAAGCATGACCGTGGCCCCCGCAATTCAATGACCAGGTCGCTTAATCAGGCTCAAGACATCACTCGGCAGCACCCAGAGCCAACCGGTGCGCCGGGCAGCGAACCAGGCCAGGCCGCTGCCAGCGGGGCAAACAGCGCCAGCAACAGCATCAGATTCAGGGCGACCATGTCAGATACTCCTGATCCGCAATCAGCTTTGCCCACTCCAGCGGGCTGCCAGGTGTCTCGGCGAGCGTGCCGGCGGCGATCGTCATGATTGCCGTGGCCAGCGGTGGCAACAACAGTAGCCAAGCGGTCTCACGCCACCCGCGCCTCAGGATTTGCTCCTCTGGCCAGGCATTCGGCGCAGGCCGGAACCAGGCCCGCCAGAGGATGGGGAGGAAATAAGCAGCATTCAGAAAACTGGACGTCCACAGCACCCAGATCGCCCAGTCCATGCCAGCCGCCGTGGCGCCATCTGAGAGCCAGGCCTTGCTGATCGCGCCTGCTGTGAGCGGCGCGCCCATCATGCCCAAGGCACCAATCGAGAAAGCGAGCGTGGTCAGCGGCATGCGTCGGCCCGCACCATTCATCTCACTGACCTTATGGATGCCCAGCGTTTCCGCGTAGTTGCCAGCGCAGAAAAACAGCGTGATCTTCATGATGCCCTGGTGCACCAGATGAACCAGGCCGCCGACGGTGCCGAGCGGGCCGAACAGCGCCACACCCAGCACGATGTATGACACCTGGCTGATGGTGGAATACGCCAGACGCTTTTTCAAATCATCCTGAAACAGCGCACGAAAGCTGCCCCAGATGATGGTGACGGCGGCCAGCATGGCCAGCGGTGCCAGTAACTCCAAAGACTGCGCAAACTCGATGCCAAAGACTTCATAAACGATGCGCACAATGCCAAAAGCCCCTGCCTTGACCACCGCCACCGCGTGCAGCAGTGCCGACACTGGCGCCGGTGCCACCATGGCCTGCGGTAGCCAACCATGCAGCGGCACCAGCGCCGCCTTGACGCCGACACCAGCGATCAGCAACACGAAGATAAGCGTTAGTTGCCCGGCGTATTCCGCCCCGAGCGCCGCGGCAATACCTCCATGGGCAAACTCGGTGTGGCCAAGCAGGTGATGCAGCCAGACGATGCCGGTTAAAAGCGCGGCACCACCCACCAGCGTGTAGGCCAGATAAATCGTGCCCCCGCGCATCGCCTTTTCAGTGCCACGATGGACAACGAGCGGAAAGGTGGCGAGCGTCAGCAGTTCGTAAAAGATAAAGAAAGTGAACAGATTCGCCGCCATGGCAATGCCCACGGTGGCCGTCACACAGAGGCTAAAAAAGCCAAAGAAGCGGCTCCGGTGCGGCGCGCCTTCGAGGTAGCCGATGGCGTAGAGGGTGGTGAACAGCCACAGCACGGCCGACAAGCTGATGAATAACAAGCCCAGTGCGTCGGCCTTGAACGCGAGGTCGAGCCCCGGCAGTACCGCAAAGCGAACCCCGTATTCCTGCCCAGCCGCCACCCCCAACAGCAACAAGGCAACGAGAGCGAGTTTGGCGACGGCGCCGAACAGGTTCAAGGTCGTGCGCAGCGCGACCCAGCCCTCGGGCAGGGCGAAAATGACCAAGCCCGGCAGCAGCGAGGACATGAGCAACGCAATGGGCAGGAGTTCACTGCTCGTCATGCCACGGCTCCAACGGCTTGGATTAGGCGCATCAGTTCGACCCCGCGCAGGCCCAGCAACACGCTGGTCAACGCCAGTGCAAAGGCGGTCCATTCCAACGTGCGCGGCACCGGGGTGAATGGCAAAACTGGCGTATCAACCGGCGCCAGCAGAAACGCCTGGCGCAGCACACGAAACACATAAACTGCTGCCAGCAGGCCACCCGACAGCACCACCAGCACCAGCCACCAATGACCCTGATTGAGCGCCGCCTCAATCAACTGCCATTTGGCCAAAAAGCCTGCCGAAGGCGGCAGCCCCATCAGCGTCACACCGGCAAGCCCGAAGGCGAACAGCGTGATGGGCAAGCGATTCACAGCGCCAGCCAGGCCCGCCACCGTGTCCTGGCCGGTCGCCTTGATGAACACACCGGCGGCCACAAACATGGCCGCCTTGGCCAGCCCGTGGGCAAAAGCCTGCATCACCCCGGCCTGGATTGCGCCAGGCCCGTTCAACAGCGGAAAAATCAGAAACAGGTAACCCAACTGCGCCACGGTGGAATAGGCGATCAGCATCTTGAGCCGGGGCGTGCGAATCGCCTGCCACGATCCCCAAAAGATGGCCAGTGTGCCCAGTGCCGCCGGCCCCCAGGCCAGCCATGGAGCGGCTGCCACCAATGGCGCGAACGGGCCGATCCACAGCCGCAGCATCAGATAAAACGATGCCTTCACCACCAGTGCGGAAAGCAAAGCGGAAACCGGTGCCGGTGACCCGCCGTGTGCCGGCGGCAGCCAGTAATGGAACGGAAACAACGCAGTTTTTAGCATCAAACCGAGCACCATCAAGCCAAAAGCGATCCAGACCATTCGCGGCGCTTCAGCCGTGACCAACAGGCTCACCGATTCGATGGACACCGTGCCATAAGCGCCGTAAAGCAAGGCCACACCCAGCAGGTACAGACCCGAGCCGACCAGCGTGGCGAAAAGATAGCGCAGCGCCGCCGCGATCTGCTGCGCGCCACCGCCGGCCGCGACCAGGCCGACGGCGGCAAGGCCAACCAGTTCCAGCGTGACGTAAATGTTGAAAAAATCGGCAGAGACAAACAGCGCATTGAGTCCGGCGATAAGAAAACCCATGAGCGGCCAGAAATAAGCCCCTGCCGCGTCATCACGCTTGTAGTAAGCGCTGGCGTATATCGCCAATGGCAGCGCGACGCATTGGGTCAGCAACAACATCGCACTGGAGAGACCATCGGCTGCCAGATCAATGCCGAGCGGCGCGCCCCAACCGCCTACTTGGTGGCCGATCGCAGCTTTGCCTGCGCTGATTTGCTGCGCCAGATCGAAGGCGAACCAAGTTTGTGCTGACAAGCCCGCAATGGCGAGCCACTTGCCGCGCCCCGGCCCGAGCACGAACGCCAGGCTGGCCCAGACCAGTGGCAGCAAAATCAGCCCGATCATGGCTCGTCTGCCGGTAGTTCGAGTTTTCCTGTCAGCGCGTGGAGCCGCCGCGTCAGCGCCAGCGCGAGCGCCGTGGCGGCCACAGCGACGACGATGCCGGTCAGCACCATCGCCTGTGGCACCGGGTCGGCGCTGCCGTGGCGCTGCGCCAGACCCACCAGAATCAGAAAAGTGCCGCTGCCCATCACATTGAACGCAAAGATGCGACGCAGCAAGTGGCCGATCAGAGCGACGCCCGCCAAGCCCAGCGCGAACAGAATCGCACCGACGCAGGCGAACAACAGTGCGCTCGTCATGTTGGGTCTCCAGGGTCACGTGAGATAAAGAGAAACAGCCCGGCCAGAATCAGGCCCAGCGATACCGTGAACCCGGCCTCAATCAGCAGAATCAGCATGCCCGCCTGCCTTGGCGGATATTGCATCAGCGCGCCCTGGGAAAGCACGGCGGCCGCGATGGCCAAAAAGATCAGCAAGCCTGCCGTCAAACCCAAGCGCAGCTTGAGCGTCGGTGCCTGCCAACCCGGCAGTAGCCCGGTCAAATGCAGCAACACGCCAGCAGCGGCCAGCACTGCGCCGGCCTGGAACGCGCCGCCCGGCCGGAAAGCGCCCGCCCAGAGCAAATAAACAGCGACAACGATCATCGAGGGCGCGGCCAACTGCGCCAGGGTTTGCAGCACAGGATCGACCGCGCGTGGCCGACTGCTGAGCGCCTCCAGGCCACTGGCCAGGATGACGATGAGCGCCAGCAGCAGTACGGCAATTTCGAGCAGCGTGTCGTAACCCCGAAAGTTGAGCAGCACAGCGGTGACCGGATGCGCCACGCCGCTGACCGCCAGATTGGCGCTGACGGCGGCACGCAGATCAACGCCCGCAGCCGGAGGTTCCAGCATGACCCCAATCAGCAACACGGAAAACGCCAGCGCAGCGCTGCCCACCACAAACCGTTTGAAAACCCGCTGCACTTTCATGGTTTGCTGCGCTTCAAGGCGCCATACACGTCGAGCAGCAGCGCGCCGGTCAGCCCGGCACCGATGGCGGCCTCGGCCAGGCCGATGTCGGGTGCCGACAAACGTGCCCAAACGAGTGCCAGCAGCAGACCAAAGGCAATGAACAGGACGATAGCCTGATCGAGCCGTGCCGTGGTCAGGCAACGCGCGCCGCTCCACAGCAGTGCGGCCGCCAGCACAACGTCAAAGACAAAGCTCATGACAAATCCTTGCGCCAGGGCTTCACGCCGAGGTGGTCGGCGCGGCGCGCGATGGCATAGCTTAAAGCGCCGCTGGCCGCCAGCGTCAGCGGCCAGATCAGCAATAGCTTCAAGCCGGCGGCGAGGCTTGGCGCTTGCAGGGCCAGCCCGAGCAGCACGAAGCCCAGGCCGAGGTTGTCGGCCTTGGCCAGCGCGTGCAAGCGGCAATAAACATCGGGGAAACGCAACAGCCCCAGAGTGCCAGCAGCGTAGAAAAAGGCACCGACGACGAGCGAGGCGGTGCTGACCCAGAACAGAATGGTCTCAGTCATCACGGTGCTCCGCCCTGTTTTCCTGCCATGCGCGCCGGGCAAAGGCGATGCCGCCGATGGCCGCCAGCAGCGCCAGCACCAGCGCCACATCCACCAGCGCCGACTGCTGCATCGCTTGCGCCAGCAGCACCAAAATGCCCGTTCCGGTGGAGCCAAACAACAGCGCCACCAGCATGCGGTCGGCCGCTGTGGGGCCGCGCGCGGCCGCCAGCAGGGCGATCACCAGGTTGGCGAGCAAAAAAAACGCCACAGTGAGCGCAATGCCGTTCATGCCGGCACGCCAAAAAGTGCAGCGATGTGCCGCTCAAGTGCCCGCGCTTCCTCGACGACCGGCAGGTCCTGATGCAGCACATGCAGGCGCAAGCGGTCGTCACACAGTTCGACGCCCAACGTGCCCGGCATCAGGCTGAGCGTATAGGTCAGCAGAATGCGCGGCGCACCCATTGGCAGCGTCAGCGGCAATTCCAGAAAAGCGGGCCGCAGGGCCTGGCACCCGCGCCGCGCCATGCCCGCCACTTGCCAGCCGCCGCGCACCGAGTTGATGAGGAAGAACGCCAGAAAGCCAGGCAAGGCAGCCAGCCGTAAACCTGGTGCCGCCGGCGGCGCCAGCACCATGCTCGCCCAGGTTGCGGCCACGACGGCGAGACCTCCCATCGGCCAGCCGTCAACGCGACCTTCGGCCAGCAGCCACCAGAGCACGGCAAAGAGCAGCGCGCGGGTGATGGCTGGTTTCAGGGTTGCGCTGTCATGCCAGCGCCGAGGGTTTTCAAAGGTGTCCATCGTCATTGAAGTGGTGGAGAGTCCTGCCTTGCATTATCTACACAGTGGCACAGCCGGGCGCTGCGCCGTTGCGTTGCTGCCGACGCCAATTGACGCAGGCAGTGTCGCGCGCAAGCATGCGCCAAATTCCACGTTATCGCGCCTCGGAGCAAGCTGCTCACGCGACAAATGTCATTCGAGAGCCTCTTTTTCGAGGCTAAGATGAACAGTGCATCGCGCTTTATCCGCTGCAAATTGCCAGTTGTTGTTAGGAGCTTGACTCATGAAACGCTACTTTTACATGGCATTGATCATCGCGCTCACGGCGCTCGTGCTGTTCTTCAAGGTGCAAAATATCGACAACGTCACGGTCTCGTTGCTGAGCTGGCGCATGACGCTGCCACTGTCCTTGCTGCTCATCGGCGTTTATGTGCTGGGCATGTTCACTGGCAGTTCCGTCGTCGGCCTGTTGCGCGAAACAGTGCGCGGCGCGGGCCTGCAAAACACAAGGTCGGATTGATGCTGAACGCTTCCCTGGTCCGGGCGACATTGTGGATCGGTATTTACCTGCTGCTGGTTGCCATGCCGCTACTCGTCTTGCTGACCGGCCAGGTACCGGCCGGCGCGGGTTTCTGGTGGGACTTTTCAATGGCGCTGGGCTTTGCCGCGCTGGCCATG
>PFUD01000010.1 GCA_002789915.1 Comamonadaceae bacterium CG_4_9_14_3_um_filter_60_33
TGCTCACTGCTTCAAGGTAGATCAACTCGATTAGCCAGAATCAACTATTGTGCAAATTCTTTGCATAAGAAACAAACAACAAATTGGTCTTTGTCTGCCACCACCAAAGCCGTCACCTGGTCCATGTCGATGTCCATATAGTCATGCACGATTCGGTTGCGCAGGCCAATGATGGCGTTCCACGCAGGTAGCTCGGCTGGTGTAATTTGTCCGCTGTTGGCCAAGGCTTTGAAAGCATCGTAGCCCGACACGGGGACGGGTTGGTTGCTCGCTTTAAGCAGTTGCTTGGCTTTGCCGATGGCCTTTTCAATCAGTATTTGCAGCGCATGGAGCATGCCGCCTTGCTCCAGTGGTGTCAGCGCGCGCCCCTCCTTAAGGATGGCTTTGGCTTGTGCCAATAGAGCACTTTGTTCAGCCGCAACGCGTGAGGTCTCGGCTTGGTAGAGGTCAAGCCGCATGGTGTTTGTCCCAATAAAAATCTTCAAGTTCGCGCCAGGTGCGTTGCAAATAGCGCGCCCAAGCCAGTGTGTCTTCGCCCATCAGCGGCACGCCCTCTTCGGCCACGCTGGCGCGCATGGCCAAATTGGCTCGGCGCAGTTCAATCAGGTCGATGGCATCAGGTGGGGTGCGCAACGCGTCTGCCAGAGTGCGACGCAGGGTTTCAGTCAAGCCAAGCATGCCAAGCCAGTCAAGCTGCGCTGACCATTGCAGGGCGATGTCCCAGTCGCTGTCAGCTTTGGCTTTGCCGGCAGCGCGGCTGCCCACCAGCACGGCAAATTCCAGTTGCGGCTGGGCGCAAAGAATTTTTGCCACGGCCTCTGTTTGGGCGCATAGTGCTGAAGGTGGCGTGCTGCTTGACATGCGAAATTGTAAAACGACAAAGGGGCCTTCATTAGCCGGTATCGCCAGCACGAGGGGCTATTCCCGAAAACCGATGTCAAAGACCTAAAAGACTTCAATCGCAAGGAGTTGGCGCAGGCCGGGGGGGGTGGACGTTACCATTTTGTTTCGCGCCCTTTTCACGAAATTTTGTGGGTGCCTTGCAGTTTAGCCAGCGCTCCGTCAAACGTACCCAGCGGGACATGGCCGGCTTTTCTGGCAATTTCAAGCACCAAGCAATCCGAAAAACCCAAAGCGGACTTGGCCCGGAACTGTGTCAGCGCGGCACTGACCGTGTCAGCGTCTTGCAATACCAGGCTTTCGTGTGCCAGCAGCAAGTCAAGAGCGGCGATGAGTTGCGACGGGCTTCGTTCATAGACCGCATCGAGCACCCAGACCGTCTCGGCCAACACAAGGTGCGACACCCAGGCACCCTTGGCCACAAAGTGATCTGCCAATGTGGCTTGGTGGTCGTCGTCGCGCACCAATAAGCGCACCAGTACATTGGTGTCAACCGCGAGCATGGCGGCGCTTCATGAGCTGGCCAATACCTTGCTTGAGTTCAGCCGGGGTTTTGGCTGGCGCTGGCATGGCGGGCCCTTCGCCAAACAAGGCTTGATGCACTTCGGCTGTGCTGTGACGCACCGAGCGCTCAACGCTGACACGGCCGGCCTCTTCCGTCCATACCAGCACCGAACCCGGGCTGAGGTTGAGCACATTGCGAATCGCAGCAGGCACAGAAACCTGACCTTGGGAAGTGAGTTTGGTTTGAATTTGAAGCATGGTTGGATGCTAGTATATTACCGGGGTAAAGATCTCGATCGTGCCAGCCGAAACTATCGACGATGGCGACCGTAGGGTCGGGTAATTCTGGAAGACTTGTTGCTGTCGTTCCGGGTGCCGGTGTTTACCCGCCGCGCCCTGCGGCATCTGGTGGCCCATGACAAGTTTTTCTTTTTTGACACCGGTGTGTACCGTTCACTTTGCATCCTGAAAACAAATTATTGCCCGTAGGCTAGAAACCACATGATTATCGGCGCCCAGCTATGTACGGACGATTGGCGTACAATGAGAATGTTGTATTTGTTAAGGCGCATTTTTTGCCACAACTTAAGGGATCGAGAGCATGCAAGCCAATATCAATCCACCCGCAAAAACCAGAGGCGCTCGCCTTGAAGCGCGCATAAGCCATGAGCAAAAAGTGCTGTTTCAGCAGGCAGCCATGCTGTCCACCCGAACCTTGAGTGAGTTTGTGGTTGCCAGTGCCCAAGAGGCCGCGACTCGAATCATTGAGGCGCATGAAAGCATTCGGCTGTCGCGCGAAGATCAGATTCGATTCGTCTCGACCCTGCTCAATCCACCAGAACCCATTGATCGGTTGCGTCAAGCTGGTGCGCAGTACCGCGCCATGACGGGCGTTTGACCGCTGTGCCACACACCTCTTGGGCTGTAGAACCACTGCACAAAATTCACGACCGCCAGACCTTTCGCTGCTGTGCCCCTGCGCTTGAGCGCTATCTCCAGAGCCAAGCACGCCAGGACAGCGATAAACGGGTTGCCGCCATATTTGTGCTGGTGCAACCGCCGGTCGCTCAAGTGTTGGGCTACTACACTTTGTCAGCGTCCACTATCGATGCCAAAGAAGTGCCGCCAGAGTTGGCCCGCAAATTACCCCGCTACCCGCAATTGCCAGTCACCCTGCTGGGAAGATTGGCAGTTGATCAACAGATGAAAGGTCAAGGCATGGGACAGTTCTTGCTGATGGATTCCCTGCATCGCTGCCTGCAAGCCGCCGCTGGTATTGCCGCCATGGCAGTTGTGGTTGACGCAAAGGATGCCTCGGCGGCAGCTTTTTATCAGCACTTTGGTTTCATCCCGCTGAACCTGTCGGCGAGCAGGCTGTTTTTGCCGATGGCGACCATCGCGACCCTGTTCGATTAACGCATGCCGCTTGCCGCTTGCCGAATCAAGCTCGCAGCCACAATACCCAGCCCGGCAAGAAAGGTCCTTCGTCGTTTTGCGTGGAACTTGACAATCCGTTGCGAGTAGGATAGCTGCTTTTTGGCTTGCCGCGCGACCGGGCCAAGGCTGGGGCGCAGACGTGTTTGTGGCGCTGGAGGTCAAGCGCTCGCGCAACGTGCACCACACTGATTTGCGCGCCCTGAAAGCCTTTCAGGCCGACTACCCCGAGGCAACGGTTTGCCTGCTCTACATGGGCACCGAAGAGTTGAAGATCAGCGGGGTTTTGTGCCTGCCCTGCGACAAGTTTCTGCGGGGTTTGCATCCGACGCACAAAATTCTGCCATAGGGCAAGAATTGATGGGGCTTGCTGGCGGCTGGGTTGAATCGGCACGAATAGAGCTTGCGCTATCGATGGCCGACCTACTTTTCCTCGCCAATGCCCAGCTTTTTCATTTTTTCCCAGAGCGTTTTGCGGCTGATGCCCAGCGCTGCGGCCGAGTCGGCGATGCGGCCTTCTTTGCCTTTGAGCGTTTGCTCGATGTAGTGGCGCTCGTAGCTGCCCAGGTAGTCAGTGAGCGAAGTAATGGGCTCCAGCTTGGCCTGCGCGCCGTGGCCAAACAGCAAATCGGGTGTCAGCACGGCGGAACTCGACAGAATGCAAGCGCGCTCAAGGCAGCTTTTGAGTTCGCGGATGTTGCCTTTCCAGGGGTTGTCGAGCAAGGCTTGCTCGGCTTCGGGGCTGAGCTCGCGGCGGTGACTGCCATGCTGCTTGGCTTCAGCATCGAGCATCTGGCTGGCCAGCCACAAAATGTCGTCCCGGCGTTCGCGCAACGGCGGAATCTGTAGCTCCAGCACGTTGATGCGGTAGTACAGGTCTTCGCGAAACTCGCCGGCTTCGACCATGTCCTTGAGCACCTTGTTGGTGGCGCAGACCAGGTTGATTTCGATGGGGATGAGCGCCTCGGAGCCCACTCGCATCACCTTGCGCTCCTGGATGACGCGCAGCAGTTTGACCTGCATGGACAGGGGCATTTCACCAATTTCGTCGAGAAACAACGTGCCGCTATTAGCCTGCTCGAAGTAGCCTTTTTTGTCGCGCACCGCGCCGGTGTAGGCGCCCTTGACGTAGCCAAACATTTCGGCCTCAAGCAGGGTGTCGGTAATGGCAGCGCAATTGACGGTGATAAAGGGCAGCCGCCAGTTGGGGTCGCGCAGCCGGTGCAGGGCCCGCGCCACCACCTCTTTGCCGACGCCGGATTCGCCCGTGATGAGGACCGTGATATGGTCATGCGCCAGCTTGGGCAACACCGATTCGATGTGGCGCATGGCGCTGGAGAGCCCCAGCCCGGGTTCGCCAGATACGTGTTCATTGCCCCGCGCGGCATTGGCAAAGATGTTGTGCACCATGTCGATCAGCGCCCGGATATCGACCGGCTTGGTCAGGTAGTCCTGGGCGCCGAGCTTGAGCAGGCGCACGGCGCGGTCGATGGCACCGTAGCCGGTCATGAAGATGTAGGGTGGCAGTTCGGTACCGGCAGCCCGGAGTTCTTCAAACAGTTGCTCGCCGTCGATGTCGGGCAACTTGATGTCGCTGATGACGACGCCGTACTGGTCTTTCTGAAGTGACTTGCGCGCGGCTTCGCCAGTTTTGAACCAGGTGCAGTCAAAGCCTTCCAGGCCAAACCGGTCTGAGACCGCTTCGCCCATGATTTCGTCGTCTTCGATAAGGCAAATGTGGTTGACTGTCATGCGGTGGGGGTTTCCTCAAAGGGCAGGGTAACGTTGAATATGACACGGTTGTCGATTTGCTCCACCGCAATTTTGCCGCCAAGCTGTTGCACGATCTGGTAAGTGATCCACAGGCCCAGGCCGTGCCCGGTCTGGCTGATGGGCGAGAAGGGCTCGAACAAGTGCAGCATTTGCTCAGAGTTGAGTTGCGCGCCATCGTTTTCGACGCGGATTTTCAAAATATTGTCAACTTCCTCAATGGCGCACACCACCAGGCCTTTTTGGTAGGCTGCATGGATGGCGTTGAGCAGCAGGTTGATCAGCACCTGGCGCACCTGGTTGGCTTGCAGCGGCAGCGACCGGGCCAGGCTGGAGCGCCAGTCGAGCAGCAACTCTTTGTCGCGCGACTGGGGCAGCACCAGGTTGCGGATGTCCTCGAAGTCTTGCGGATCCAGATGGCGGCTTCTGACGCGCGCCTCAACCAGCAGGGCGCCCACTGTTTCCTTGATTTGGGTCAGGCCGCGCGCAATCAGGTCAATGGTCTTGGTTGTGCGCGCATCCATTTCGCCATAGCTCTTGAGGGTGTCGATGGCTGTGAGCATGCCGCCCAGCGGATTGTTGATTTCATGGGCCACGCCCGCAGCCAGGCGGCCCACGGCGGCGAGTCGCTCGGAGTGAATGATCTGCTTTTCCAGGGTCTCATTTTTACCGTGCTCTTCCACGATCTGGTGGTAGGCCTCCAGCAATTGGCCCACTTCATCATGGTAGGGATAAACCTTGGTCTCCAGATTGTCAGAACTGCCGGTCCTGAGCAGTTTCATGCGCTCGGTCAGCAGCACCAGCGGGCGTGCCAGGCGCTGGCCCCACGACCAGTTGACGGGAAGCAAGATCAGTAGTACCACCAAGCCCACCAGGCTGCCATGCAGAGCCGTGCGATATAGGCGCGGCGTCATGACGTCTTTGGAGTGAACCACGATCAGGGTGCCCAGACTGAAGCCCTCGCTAAGGATGGGCGCTGCAACATAAATGTTTTGCACGTCTTCCATGTCATAGGTCGGTTGCGGACTGATGGCGGTGTTCAGAATGCGTTGGATCAAGATGCCGTATTCGGGGGTAAGCTGGTCGATGCGAGTGCCCATGGGAATGAGCATGGGGGTGGTCGAGACGACCACTTTGAAGTCGTTGTCCAAGATCAGAATGTTCTTGGGCAGCATCAGGTCCTGGATGTGCGTCACGGCCAGTGGCGCGCTGATGATTTCAAAAACCTGCCAGATGTCGTCTTCGAGCAGGGGCTGAAAGACGTTGGTTACCAGCGTGTTGGCGAGGCTTGAGGAGTTGTTGATCAAGTCCTGCCGCATGTCTTCATTGGCCTTGAATAGCAAGGCGCCAGAGATCGCCACCGTGGTCAAAATGATTAGCAGGCTCCCCCAAATGGGAAACTTGTAGCGATGGCTCAGGTTGAAAATGTTGAAAACCCGCTTCATTCTGCGCCCAGCGCCCTTCTCATGTTGGTGATGCGCTCAAAGGTAGATTCGTCGCCGGGTACAAAGCCGTCAATGCCGATGCGCGCTAATAGTTCAGCGCCTTTGGCATCCGAGGCCATACCTATCAGCACGCGCTGCATGTCGTCAAAATCGCTCTGGTCAACATGCCCATTGGCAACCCATGGCGGCGCGGCATACACGTGCGTTCTTTCAACGATGCGGGTTTGCGCAGTTTGCTCGGGGCGCGCCTTGGCGAGTGCGTCCCATACCATGCTGTCCACTTCGCCGGCATGGGCCAATCCCAAAGCCACGGCCTTGATGACTTCACGGTGCGATCTCGCAAAAAAAATCTTGCTAAAAAATTGGTCCGGGTTTTCACCGGCCAAGAGCAATTGGTAGCGCACGTCGAGGAAGCTGCCGTTTTGGCTGGCATCTGTAAAGACAAACACCGCGCCTTTGAGTTGCAACAGGGAACTGGTGGCGTGGTTGTAATCGGGAACGATGAGGTAAGAGGTAAAGAGGGGCTGCCCTTTGTAGAGCGGGGCTGCCAGCAGACGGACACGGTCTTTGACATGGGCATTGGGGTAATCGGTGACCCAGGCAAAGTCGAGTTTTCCGGTATCAAGCTGAACAGTGGCTTCGTCAGGTTTTTTGTAGAGCACAAAATCTACCGGACGCTTGAGCCGGTTAGTCAGGTACTGGCGCCACTCGGATAACAGCGTGTACTGCTGGTGCAACAGGCTGTCAGGCAGGCCGATGCGAATCGGACCGCTGATGGGCGCCGCGCCGGCCGGGGCCATCAGGAAGAGCAGCGCGGCTGCGCACAGACAAAACAGCCGCCTGAGGATCAGCGGTCTGGACGGTAGCTTCATTGGCGAACCGGCATCAGATTCAACCAATGTTTTTGGACATGGCCATGTAGCGGTCGAAATTCTTGATGTAATCGTCCATGTGTTCTTCCAGCGCCATCCGGTATTCGCGCACAAAATAGTCGATGTTGGCATTCTTGTGGGCGGCCATTTCAGCGCTGGTTTTGTAGCCGCTGGCGGTCAGCGACGTGCTGAACCGGGCGCTGGCATACATCATGGAGGCACTCACCTGGCCGTGCACGTCTTGCTCAAGCTGGTCGTTGGACAGGTTGATGTGCGCGTTGGCACGGTCATAAAAAGAGGGATCCGGGTTTTTGGGCATCTTGTTTTCCAGGGAAGTGGGTTTGGATGGTGGTTTGACCACAAGTTGCGATTATCTTGCAAGGCAAAGCTAAAATCCAATTCAGCAATTCGAAAGAATTTTTTTGGGTCGCTAACCCGCCTGCCCCGTGCAGTTTTTTTCAAGAATGGATGGTTTTGATATGAAACGGTTTCTTGCGACCCTGTTGGTAGTAAGTGCCAGTGTTGGCTACAGCGTCAACGCGCTGGCAACTCCACTGTTGATCACGGGAGAGGTTTTGGAAGCAAAAGATGTGGAAGGCTACACCTACCTGCTGCTCAAAACCGCCAAAGGGGAAGTCTGGACGGCCGTGGGCAAGGCGCCGGTGCAAAAAGGCGCCATGGTGACGGTGGAAGACGCCGAACAAATGGACAATTTCGAGAGCAAGACGCTCAAAAAGACGTTCCCGAAAATCTATTTTGGCAGCTTGGCTAAAACCAAGTTGACTGCTGCCGAAGAAGCAGCCCAGGTGGCCTCGGCGCATGCTGCGGCACCCAAGACGGCCGTCGCGGGCACCATCAAAGTGGCCAAAGCCACTGGCACCGGCGCACAAACCGTGGCCGAACTGGTGACCAAGAGCGCTTCGCTCAAGGACAAGCCGGTGCTGGTGCGCGCCCAGGTGGTCAAGTTCAACGCGGGCATCATGGGCAAGAACTGGGTCCATCTGCGTGACGGCTCTGGCGCTGCCGCCAACAATTCCGACGACGTGCTGGCCACCTCCCAAGAGCTTTTCAAGGTGGGCGATGTGGTGCTACTCAAAGGGCTTCTGCGCACCAATGTCAACCTGGGTTCCGGCTACACCTATCAGGTGTTGATTGAAGACGCCAAGCTGCAAAAGTAAGCTTGCTGGAGTTTTTTTATGCCTCACCGTACCGCCACCCTGTTTGACCCCGTGCATGCCGGGGACTTGGCGCTGGCCAACCGCATCGTGATGGCCCCGCTCACGCGCAACCGCGCCCCCGATGCCACGCCCACCGCCCTTATGGCCCAGTATTACAGCCAGCGCGCCAGCGCTGGGCTCATCGTCACCGAAGCCACTGCCATCAGCCAGCAGGGCCAGGGTTATGCCGATGTGCCGGGTTTGTATGCCGAAGAACAGGTGGAGGCCTGGAAGGACGTAACGCGCAGCGTTCACGCAGCGGGCGGAAAAATCGTTTGCCAGCTCTGGCATGTGGGCCGTGTTTCGCACACCAGTTTGCAGCCTCATGGCGACGCGCCAGTGGCGCCGTCGGCCATCACCGCCAAAACCAAAACCGTGTTGCTCAAGGAGGGCGTGCCGGTGTTTGTTGAAACCTCGGCGCCGCGCGCGCTGCAAGCCTACGAGCTGCCCGACATCGTGCACACCTATGTGGCTGCTGCGCGCAACGCGGTGCACACGGCCGGTTTTGACGGCGTTGAAATTCATGCGGCCAATGGCTATTTGATCGACCAATTTCTTAAAAGCGGCTCCAACCAGCGCCGCGATGACTTTGGCGGCAGCATTGAAAACCGCGCCCGTTTTCTGCTCGAAGTGGTGCAAGCCGTGACCAGCGCGGTGGGCGCCGCACGCGTGGGCATCCGGCTGTCGCCGGTGACGCCGGCCAATGATGCCTTCGACCCCGATCCGCAGCCGTTGTTCGACTACGTGGTGCGCCAGTTGGCTGCTTTTGGGCTGGCCTACGTGCACATCATTGAGGGCGCCACCGGCGGCCCGCGCGAGTTGCCCGACCGCCCGTTTGACTACACCGGCCTGCGCCGTGCCTACCGCGCCGCTGCCGGCAAGGGCGCCTGGATGGTCAACAATGGGCTGGACAAAAACCTGGCGCAGCAAGCCCTTGGGGAAGGTGCTGATCTGGTGGCCTTTGGCCGGCCTTTCATTGCCAACCCCGATTTGGTGGAGCGTTTGCGCAAGGGCAAGGCTTTGGCCGAAAGCGACAAAGCCACCTGGTACGGCGGCGGGGCCAAAGGCTACACCGACTACCCTGCGCTTAAAGGCGCCTGAGTCCAGGAATTTTTGCCATGCCTTTTTCAGGCTAATTTCGCAACTTGTCCGAACTTAATATTTTCTGTTGATGACGCGCGTGACATGATCCGGTATGCGCGCACTTATGCCAAGCGGGGCGAGCCTACCTGTTGATCGAGTCGCTACCAGCGTGCAGGGCTCCCCCGGATTACGCTTCGCTTTATCCGGGCTACGGGGCTCGGTCAAGCACGCGCCCCAGCCAGTCATGGCATGATCTGGTCATTCGTTTGACGCAATACGCAAGGACTTTTTCATGAACGCACGCATCGCCCCATCGCTTCTCAACTCCGCTCAGGCGCTGACCCAGGTCAGCCAGGCTTGGGACGCTGACTTGGTCAAGCAGCTTACCGACTACATTGCCATTCCCGCCAAATCCCCCATGTTTGACGCCGACTGGGCGCAGCACGGCCTGATTGAGAAAGTGGTGCAAAACGCCTTTGAGTGGGTGCAGGCGCAAAAGGTGGATGGCCTGACGCTGGAAATCATTCGATTGCCCGGTCGCACGCCAGTGCTGTTTTTTGAAGTGGCGGCTTCCACCGGCAACAGCAACCAGGCGGTGTCTGATCAAACTGTGCTGATGTACGGTCACCTCGACAAACAGCCCGAATTTACCGGCTGGCGCGCTGACCTGGGGCCGTGGACACCCAAGTATGAAGACGGCAAACTCTATGGCCGCGGTGGGGCCGACGACGGCTACGCCATTTACGCCGCCATCACCGCCGTCCAGGCGCTCAAAACCCAGCAAGCCGCACACCCGCGCATCGTCGGTCTGGTGGAAACGTGTGAAGAAAGCGGTTCTTACGATTTGCTGCCTTACATCGACGCGCTGCGCACAAGACTGGGCGATGTCGGTCTGGTGATTTGCCTGGACTCGGGCGCCGGTAATTACGACCAACTGTGGCTCACCAGCAGCCTGCGCGGCATGGCCAGCGGCACGCTCAAGGTCGAGGTGCTGACCGAGGGTGTGCATTCGGGCGACGCCAGCGGCCTGGTGCCGTCTAGCTTTCGTGTTCTGCGCCATTTGCTGGACCGGCTGGAAGACAGCGCCAGTGGCCGCTTGTTGCCGGCCAGTTTTCATTGCGAAGTGCCCGCTGACCGTTTGAATCAAGCCAAAGCCACGGCGGCGATTCTGGGTGAAGAGCTTTACAAACGCTTCCCCTGGGCGCATGCCGACTGCGGTGGCAGCAGCCAGACCATGTTGCCCACCACGGCCGACCCGCTACAGGCCTTGCTGGCGCGCACTTGGACACCCACCTTGAGTGTGACCGGCGCCGACGGCCTGCCTGACTTGAAGAACGCCGGCAATGTGCTGCGCCCTTACACCGCATTCAAGTTGTCCTTGCGCCTGCCGCCGCTGATCGACGCGGCCAGCGCCGTGGCCGAGCTCAAAACGCTGCTGGAAGACAACGCGCCCTACCAGGCCAAAGTGACGTTTGAAGGCGGCGCCGGTGCCACCGGCTGGAACGCGCCCGCTACCGCGCCGTGGTTCGAGCAGGCGCTCAATGCTGCTTCACAAGATTCCTTCGGCGCGCCCTGCGGCTACATCGGCCAGGGCGGCACGATTCCGCTGATGAACATGCTGTCCACCGGCTTCCCCAAAGCGCAGATGATGGTCTGCGGCGTGCTCGGCCCCAAGAGCAACGCCCACGGCCCCAATGAGTTTTTGCATGTGCCGTATGCCAAAAAACTCACCGCCGCCGTGGCGCAGGTGATTGCCGCAGCGGCGCTGGCTTGATCAGCGCGGCGCCAGCACCGCCATGGTGATGCGCGACACGCAGGTGGGCTCACCGGCGTCATTGACCATGTCGATCTCCCAGACCTGGGTGGTGCGACCAAGGTGCACTGGGCGCGTGGTGCCGGTCACCCAGCCGCTGGTGGTACTGCGCAGGTGGTTGGCGTTGATGTCCAAACCCACTGCCTGGTAGCCCTTGGGGCAGGCCAGATTGGCAGCCACCGAGCCCAGCGTTTCGGCCAGCACCACGCTGACGCCGCCGTGCAGCAGGCCAAACGGCTGCCGGGTGCGCGCATCCACCGGTACCCGCGCCGTGATGAAGTCGTCGCCCACTTCCAGAAACTCAATGCCCAAATGACTGACCGCAGTGTTCAAGCTGAGTCGGGTCAGGTCCGCCACTGAAACAGGCTGTTGCCAGATGCGCATACACCACTCCAAAAAACAAACAAGCCTGCACTATAGCCAGCACCAGCCCGGCGCCTGCGGCTACCATGCGTATCTGTAATGAAAGCCCAGGAGCAAACGAATGATTGACGGATTGATTGCCGGCCGCTTGATTGGTGACCCGGAGCGGCGCCAGGGCAAGGGCGAGAGCACGTACGTGGTGGCCCGGGTGCGCGCGCCGAGCAGCGAAAATGAGCACGTGATGGTGAACGTGATCGCCTTTGACGATGCGCCCTGCACCGTTTTGCTGGCGCTGCACGACGGTGACTCGGTGGCCGCCGCCGGCGCTTTGAACCCCAAGGTGTGGACTGACAAACAGGGCAACACCAAGCCCGCACTGGACCTGGTGGCGCACCGGGTGCTCAGTACCGAGTCGTAAAGTCCGACCTATTACTTGCCAAACATCAGGTCAGGCAGGAACAGCGTGATTTGCGGGATGTAGGTGACCATGACCAAAAAGGTCAGCAGCACCATCAGCCACGGCAACGCGGCCTTGGTCACCTGCACCAGGCTCATGCCGGTGACCCCGCTGGTGACAAACAGGTTGAGCCCCACCGGCGGTGTCACCATGCCAATCTCCATATTCACCACCATGATCACGCCCAGGTGAATCGGGTCGATACCAAGCTCGGTGGCGATGGGGAAAAAGATGGGCGCCAGGATCAAAATGATGCCGGTGGGCTCCATGAAGTTGCCCGCCACCAGCAAAATGATGTTGACCACCATCAGGAACATCCACGGCGCCATGCCCATGCCGACGATCTGCTCGGCAATGGTTTGCGGAATGCGCTCGGTGGTGAGCACGTGGGCAAACAGCAAGGCGTTGGCCACAATGAACATCAGCATCACCGTGGTGCGTCCGGCCTCCAGAAACACATGGGGCACTTGTCTTGGAGTCATGTCGCGGTAAATGAACACCGCCACGATCAGCGCATACACCGCCGATACCGCCGCCGCTTCTGTCGGCGTGAAAATGCCGCCGTAAATACCACCCATGATGATGACCAGCAGCGCCAGCCCCCACATGGAATCGCGGAATGCTTTCAAAACCTCACCAAAGCTGGCTTTGGGCGGCGGCGCAACCTTGAGCTTGCCGGCACGCCACCACACGGCCACCATGAGCATCAAACCCAGCAACAAGCCAGGCACGACGCCCGCCATGAACATGCGACCCACCGAGACCTCGGTCACGGCGGCATACACCACCATCACGATCGACGGCGGAATCAAGATGCCCAGCGTGCCGGCGTTGCAAATGACACCGGCAGCAAATTCTTTCGGGTAGCCGTTCTTGACCATGCCGGCGATCACGATCGAGCCAATGGCCACCACCGTGGCCGGGCTGGAACCCGACACCGCAGCAAACAGCATGCACGCCAAAATGGATGCAATGGCCAGTCCGCCGCGCAAGTGGCCCACCGCGGCAATGGCAAATACCACCATGCGTTTGGCCACGCCGCCAGTGCTCATCAGCGCACCGGCGAGCACAAAGAACGGAATGCTCATCAGCGTGTAGTGCTCGCTGGTCTCGAAAATCTTGATGGCCATCGAAGCCAGCGAATCCTGCGAGAAGAAAAAGATGGTCAGCAGGCTCGACAGGCCCAGACTCACGGCAATCGGGATACCGATGGCGATGCAAAAGAACAGCACAGCAAATAAAACGAGCGTATTCATGATTTGGCTTCCTCAGATTTGAGCTTCATGGCTTCAGCAGCCTCATCGGCCAAGCGCAGGCTATCGGTCTTGCCGGTGAGCAGCCCAATCAAAATCTGCATGAAACGCCAGCCGGTAAGCAAAAAGCCCAACGGCATCACGGCCAGCACTTGCCAGCGCTCTATTGGCATGTCGTCAAACTCTATGCCAACTTCTTTCATTTTGAGCACATAGGTCATGGACCCGGTGAGCACCAAGCCCACGTACAGCAGGCTCAACAGCACCGCCAGAATCGACACCGTGCGCCGCGGCTGGGGGCCAAGCATGCGCACCAGCGCATCGACGCCGATGTGCGAGCCCACACGCACCCCATACGAGATGCCGACAAAAATCATGAAGGCAAAAAATACCGTGGTGAGCTCCAGCGCCCACGAAAAGCCACTGTTGAACACATAACGCATCACAACCTGCAAAAAGGTCAGTCCGGTCATGGCAGCCAGCATCAACCCGATGATCCACTCTTCAAGGTGATCAAGAATTTTCATTGCGTACTCCAAAAAAACCCCGGGCTAAGCCGGGGTTGGTATCACGATGCGTCGTGGTTTACTTGTTGGACTTGATGGCCGCGTCGATCAGGTTCTTGCCGATGTCGCCTTCAAATTTTTTCCACACCGGTTGCATGGCAGCGCGCCAGGCGGCAGTCTGCTCCTTGGTCATGGGCAGCACCTGGGCCTTGTTTTCGTCGATGACTTTTTGGCGGAAAGCCATGTCTTCGTCAAAGGCCACTTTGTTGCCAAACTTGATGGACTCGGCCATGGCTTCAGACAAGCCCTTTTGGATATCAGGCGGCAGGCCAGCCCACCATTTGGCGTTGCCGATCACCATGTAATCCAGCACGCCGTGGTTGCTGTCCATGATGTACTTTTGCACTTCGTGGAACTTCTTGCTGTAAATGTTGGACCAGGGGTTCTCGGTGCCATCGACCACGCCGGTTTGCAGCGCTTGGTAGACCTCGGCAAAAGCGAGCTTTTGCGGGTTACCGCCGACCGCCTTGAACTGGGCTTCGAGCACGTCAGACGCCTGGATACGGAACTTCAAGCCCTTGGCGTCGCCGGGGTTGGCCAGCGGTACATTGGCCGAGAGCTGCTTCATGCCGTTGTGCAAAAAGCCAAAGCCCTTGATGCCTTTTTTGGTCATCGAGTCGAGCAACTCCTGGCCTGCGGCGCTCGACTGGAAGCGGTCCACCGCATGGATGTCGTCAAACAGGAAAGGCAAATCGAAAATCTGGATTTTCTTGGTGTATTTGCCAAACTTGGCCAGCGAGGGTGCCAGAATCTGCACGTCGCCGAGCAGCAGGGCTTCCATTTCCTTACCGTCACCAAACAGCTGGCTGTTGGGGAACACCTGAATCTCGACCTTGCCCGGCAGTTTCTTTTCGGCCAGTTCCTTGAACTTCAGGGCGGCCTGGCCCTTGGGTGTGACATCGGCCACCACGTGGCTGTATTTGATGATGAGCGGGGCGGCATTGGCAGCCAAACCAAATGCCAACAGCATGCCAGCAGCAACCAGTTTTAATTTCATGAAGGTCTCCTCAGTTAGAAAAATAAGAATGTCTCGAACGACGGCATAAATGTAGTCGCCTGCGTATTAGGCGACAACTGTGGCGTTCAACAGCTAGGGTTTACCCTGAATTCTGATGCACGCGCTGTATCAAAGCTTGCGCAAAGCCAGTCTCAAATCAGCCATCCAGCGCTCGCCAATGCGCTGGGTCAGTTGTTGCTGCACCGGTTGCACAGCTTGGCGCAGACGCACACGTTGTGCAGCGGTCAGGCTGTGGATGTGCGTGGTGCCCGCCTGGCGCAGGGCTTGCAGTGCCTGGTCGTTTTGCGTGTCGGCAATCTGGTTGGCAAAGGCCAGTGACTCCTGCATTGCCTGGTTAATCAGGTCGCGGTCGGCGGCTTGCAGGTGTTGCCAGAAACGCTGGTTGGTGACCACCGCGTAGCCCAGGTAGCCGTGCTCGGTCAGGCTCAAATCGCTTTGCACTTCGTGCATGTTTTGCGTCCAAAAATTGGACACCGGGTTCTCGGTGCCATCGACCACGCCAGTGGCCAGCGCGCGGCGGGTTTCGCTGAAGGCCAGCGTCACCGGGCGCGCACCCAAGGCGCGCATTTGCGCGGCGATCACCCGCGACGCCTGCACGCGCATGCGCAGGCCCACAAAATCTCCGGGCTCCAGCAGCGCCCGGTTGGCGCTCATCTGCTTGAAGCCGTTGTCAAAAAATCCCAGCCCTACCAAGCCTTGGCGCGGCAGACCGTTAAGCAGCTTCTGGCCCAAGGGCCCCAGGGTGATGCGCCGCACCGCACTCAAATCGTCAAACAGGAACGGCAGGTCGAACATCTCGAATTCAGGCAAGCCGATGCGGCCGAATTTGGACAGCGAGGGCGCCACCAGGTCCACCGCACCCAGCTGTAGCGCCTGCATTTCGTCATGGTCGCCGTACAACCGCGCGTTGGGAAAAACCTGCACGCCAATGCGCCCACCACTGCGTTGCTCGACCAGCACTTTGAAGCGGTTGGCCGCCAGGCCCTTGGGCGTTTCCCCGGCCACCACATGCGAGAAGCGCAGAGTGATCTCGGGTTTGGTCGTAGCGTGAGCGGCACCGGGCAGAGCCATGCCGCCCGCAAGGGCGGCAAGCCAGGTTCGACGGTTGACGGCCCCAAGCCAGGCAGAGGTGCACATGCTTGGAATTATGTCTGAAGCCCTTAGGCCCGATGCCCGCGACGGCTGTCACACGAAAAGCGGCGTGGCATGCCGTCTAAACTGCATGGCTACCCGACCTGATGGGCAGCCGTGCTGGCGCCCTTTCATGCTTTTCATTTATGTGATTTCTTGCTCATTTTTCATGCTAAATATTGCCGCCATTTGTCTCGTCATCACCGCCCTGCTGGCTTATATCAACCACCGCTTTATCAAGATGCCAACCTCCATCGGGGTCATGCTGACGGCGCTGGGCTTGTCGCTCGGGCTGGTGGCGCTTGACTCGATGGGAGTGGCCCATGCGTTGCGCGTGTATGAGACGTCCCTGCTGCAGTCGATAGATTTTTCTGAGGTGCTGATGCAAGGCATGCTGTCGATGCTGCTGTTTGCCGGGGCCTTGCACATTGACTTGAGCGAGCTCAAAACCTACCGCTGGCAGGTGGCCACGCTGGCGGTGGTAGGCACGCTGTTGTCGACCCTGGTGGTGGGTTTTGGCGTGTACTGGGCGCTGCCCTGGGTGGGGCTGCAACTGCCGCTGATTTATTGCCTGTTGTTTGGTGCGCTGATTTCACCCACCGACCCGATTGCAGTGATGGGCATCCTGAAATCTGCCGGTGCGCCCAAAGAGCTAGAGCTGATGATTGCCGGCGAGTCGCTGTTCAACGATGGTGTGGGCGTGGTGATTTTCACGCTGCTGCTGGGCATGCTGGCCAGCGGCAGTGCGCCCAGTGCGGTGCAGGCGGGCAATTTGCTGCTGCATGAAGTGGGCGGTGGCCTGGCGCTGGGGTTTGCGCTCGGCGCGGTCAGTTTTGTGCTGCTGCGCAGTGTTGACAGCTACCAAGTAGAGGTGCTGCTGACACTGGCCGCCGTAGTTGGCGGCTACGCGCTGGCGCACCACCTGCATGTGTCGGGCCCGCTGGCCACCGTGGTGGCGGGGCTGATCATTGGCAACCATGGCCGCGCGCTGGCCATGTCAGACACCACACGGCGTTACGTGGATATGTTTTGGGAGTTGATTGACGAAATTCTGAACGCGGTGCTGTTTGTGCTGATTGGCATGGAGGTGCTGCTGATCACACTCAGCCTAAACATTGTTTTGGCCTCGGCGCTGGTGGGCAGCGTGACGCTGCTGGCGCGCTTTGTTACGGTCGGGCTGCCGGTGCGGCTTGGCCTGGGGGTTTTCAATTTGCCGCAAGGTTCATGGCAAGTGCTCACCTGGGGTGGGCTGCGCGGCGGCATTTCGGTGGCGCTGGCCTTGTCTTTGCCCGCTGGGCCAGCGCGCGATACGGTGCTAGGCCTGACTTACTGCGTGGTGGCGTTTTCGATTCTGGTGCAGGGGTTGTCGATTGGCTGGGTAACGCAACGCGCCATTCGCTGATGGGCGGCCCGTCACCCTCTCTCAACCCTCTGCCGGTCTCACAGCCGCTTGTGCTGACGGTGGCGCTGGCGCTGCGGTGGGCGCCAGACCGGGTATTGCACTGTGGTTGAGGTGCAGCGTCTGGGTCGGGAACGCAAACTCGATGCTATGCTCGGCAAAGCTGCGCACCAGCTGCAGGTTGATGGCCTGTTGCACATCCATGAACACGCCGTAGTCAGGTTTGCGCACGTAATACACCGTTTCAAAGTCGAGCGAGAAGGCGCCAAAACTCTTGAAGTGGGCGCGG
Organism: Comamonadaceae bacterium CG_4_9_14_3_um_filter_60_33; assembly: GCA_002789915.1. GTDB lineage: Bacteria > Pseudomonadota > Gammaproteobacteria > Burkholderiales > Burkholderiaceae_C > Rhodoferax. The sequence goes on from PFUD01000010.1 coordinate 17,515, forward strand.
TCAAAACGGGCATCGGCTTGGCCGGTGACCGCCTGTTGGATGAGCTCGGGGATCAACTCCAGCTTGTCTGCCGGCGTGTCGTAGGTGACGCCAATGGCAAACAGCGCCCGGCGCTCGTCCATGCGCTTGTAGTTGTGAATCCGGCTTTGCAGCAAGTCGTTGTTGGACAGGATGACTTGCTCGCCGCTCAAGCTGCGCAGGCGCGTGGTCTTGAGGCCCACATGTTCCACGGTGCCCATCTCTTCGCCCAGAATGATGAAGTCGCCAATCACAAAAGGCTTGTCGATGGCAATGGTGAGCGAGGCAAACAGGTCACCAAGAATATTTTGCGCCGCCAGGGCGATGGCAATACCGCCAATGCCCAGGCTCGCCACCAGCGCCGTGACGTTGATGCCCAGGTTGTCCAGCATTGACAGCAGCACCAGCACCCAAACGACCATCCGCCCCAGGAATGACAGCAGCGACAGCGTCATGGCGCGTGCGCCCTGGTCTTGCTCCTCGCCCTGCGAAAAGTGGTTGCGCAGCCAAAAAATGAGCCCGCGCGAGGCCCAAAAGCCCACTTGCAGGATCAGCGCGATGATGAAGACGCGGTCCACCCATTTTTCAAGCGATGGCGGCAGCGTCAAAAATTGACTGCCCAGATACAAGCCAATGGCGGCTGCCAGCATGATGCGGGTGGCGCTCAGCACATCAACCAAAAAGTCGTCAATCACGGTGACGGTGCTTTTGGCGACCAGTTCCAGGCGGTGCAATAACAGGCGCCGTGCCGTTTGCAGTATTGCGATAAAGGCAACCGCTGCCAGCACGGCGTAGCTCAGGTCGTTGAGGGTGTTGTCGGCGATCAATTGACGAAACATGGCAATGGTGTTCAATGGGTTTGCGTAACCTTGTGCAGTGCGGGGTGCACGTCGGGGTTGATGCCGCTGCGCTCGGCCAACGTGGCACAGGCCAGCTGCGCGATGTAAGCCAATAGTGCGGTGCGCGCCCAGCGCGCCTGCGGAAACGGCAGCGGCAATTGTGCCTCAGGTTGCTGGTTGCTTCCTAAGCAAATGAACGGCACAGCGCGCGCCAGCAAGGCGGCCGTGACGGCTTGTTTGCTCGCCATGGGCTCGTCGGCGCCCGAGAAAATCACCACCCGGTCGGCCGGGCTGGCCGCCGCAATCGGCCCGTGCAGATATTCAGCGGTCGAAAAACCGAAGGCCGGCACGCCCACACTTTCCTGCAGCTTGAGCGCCGCGTCGAGCGCGCCGCCGCACGACGGGCCGCGTGCCAGCCAGGTCACGGTGCGCGCACCGGCCAGAAAGGTGGCGAGCTGGGCCGCAACGCCATCGGCATCGATTTGCAGCAGGCAGGCGGCGGTTTCCTGGGCGGCCTCCACGATGTCGTAACCCGCCAGCGCAGCCGCTACAAAAATCTGCGAGATCACGCTTTTGGTGGCCGGCACCGCCAGCTCTGTGCCGCAGCCCAGGTGGATAACCTGGTGCGCCGGTTTGAGCAGGTGCGCATCGGCGCCATCGACCCGCGCGTCGGCCTCGGTAACCGCCACCACCAAAGCGCCGCGCGCACGCAGCCATTCGGCACTGGCGGCGATGTCGGTGGACTGGCCGGAGTACGAAAACGCATAGACCACTGCATCCTGCCAGTCGGCGGTGGGCAAGTCCTGGGTGGTCAGCCAGGGCCGGAACTCGATGGGCTGGCGGCCGCTTTGCAGGGCAAACAGGTAAGACGCAAACGAGCACACATTGCCTGAGCTGCCACGCCCGAGCAGCACCACGGTAGGTCGGTCGGCCGCCAGGCTGCGGATGGTGTTGGCCTCACGCTGCCAGCGCTGCGCCTGCGCCTGCAGCACTTTTGGTGCCGAGCGAGCCTCTTGGGCCATCATACTTTTCAACATATCAGTACTCCTTGGGGGTGTTTGGGTTGTTGGGGTCAATGGGCTGTGCCTGCCAGTAAAACTCGGTGGCCGCACTGCGGTATTGATGGCCTGCAATGCGGCCACGCATGCCGTCGTCGTCGCCAAACAGGGCGGGTACCTGGCTGGCGTAATGCCGCAATAGCGCCATCTTGGCGTCCACGTCTACCGGTAGCGCCAGGCGCCGCACAGGCTCCAACTGCAAACGGCTCAGCGCTTGCAGCGGGTCATCGAGGTCGCCGCGGCCAACCCGGGGGTCGGCCACGTAGGGGAAGTCTTCGTAAAACAGCAGCTTGGCGCCAGCGGCCGTGGCTGCCAGCCGCACCGCCACTTGGGCGGCGATCTGGTGGTCCACATGGTGGCCAATGCCCATTGGGCTCAGCAGCAAGATTCGCCCCAAGTCCAGGCACAGGCGGCGCAGCACCAGGTAGAGCTCTTCGATGTGCGCCATGTCGTCAATGCGCGGCGCGATCCAGCGCTCGCGCGCCTGGCGGTAAATGAGCTTACCAGTCAAGGGGCTGCGGCGGTAAATGCCGTCGGCAAAGCTCAGGTGAACAAAGTCGGCATTGACCGAGTGCATGGCCGCGATGTCTTCACCGCGCCGGGTGCGGGCGCTTACATGGCCCTGGCGGCGTTCAAGCTTGCGGCTGCCGTCACTGCCGAGCCGGCGCGAGGTGGCGCTGCTGATGCTCACCACCAGCGTCGAGAGGCGGTCGCGCAGCGCGTGCAGCAGGGCGCCACAGCTCAAGGCGGCATCGTCCAGGTGGGGCGACAAAATGACCACCCGCTCGAATTCGTCCCAGTCCAGCCGTTGCAGTAAGTCCTGAGTTTTCATGGCGTGGCTTCTGGCCAGTTGTCGTAACTGTCGCGGGCCAGACTGAGCATGCGTGCCGCCAGCAATGTTTTGCCGACCAGGGGGTTGGCCGCCAGCGCGGCCACCCGGGCCTGGTGGTCGCCACCGGACGCGGCTTTGGCGCTGAGGCGCTGGTAGCGCTCAAGCTGCTTGGCCAGACCATAAAAAGAGGTCGGCAGGCGCGGTGCCACCAGCCGCTCGATGCCGCCACTCGAGACGCGCACCCGCGTCTCAATCACGGTGTCGTGCGCAAAGGCGGGCGTGGCGCCCAGGTTGGGCAGGTTCAGCACCAGCTCGGTCGGCGTGGCAGAGGCCAACGCCCGGATCACGGTCACCGCCAAGTCGCCAAAACCCGCCGAGCCGCGAAAGAATCGCAGTTGCGGTTGGGCGCGCTTGCCCTCTTCTTCAAAGTGGGCGTAGTACTTGGCCAGCGAGGCCGCCACCACATCGCTGCGCGGCCCATGCTGCTGCGCGTGCGCCACAAAGGCCTGTGGGAAAAGATAGTAAGGCAGGTAGGAGTTGGGCCAGTAGCCAGGCTGCTCACGCGCCATCTCGAGCGACATGGCAAAGCGCAGCTTGTGTTCGTCGTCGTAATCATCGGGTGGCGCCAGCGGTGCGCTGTGCGCGGCCAGCGGGGCGCCGTCAATCAGCACGTCGCTGTACCAGGTGGCATGATTGAGGCCGTTACAGCGAAAGCTATAGCGCGCCGGGCGGCCCAGCGCGTGGCACAGGGCCAGCAGGTCTTCGTCGGACTGGTCGCACAGGCCGATCACCTTGATGCCGCCACCATCGGCCAGCGCCTGCGTGACGATGTTGCTGGGGTTGGTGTAGTTGAGCAGGATGGCATTGGGAGCCAGGTCTTGCATGACGGCCGCCACGCGCAAGGCCTCGGGCACCGAGCGCAGGGCAAAAAAGAAGCCGCCCGGGCCCACGGTTTCCTGCCCCGGCAGGCCGAACTCAAGTGGCAGGGTTTCATCAATGCGGCGTGCAGCCAAACCGCCAGGCCGGGTCGAGTTGAGCACCAGGTCGGCCCCTGCAATGGCGGCTTCCAGCGTGTGAGTTACCTCCACCTTGAAGGCGCCGGCCTGTTGCGCCATGGCGCTGGTGAGGCGAGCCACTATGGCGAGGTGCTCGGCGTCGGTGTCGTACAGCCGCACGGTGGTCAGGGGCAGTTCACCCGCATGGGCGATCAGGGCCTGCAACAGGCCCGGGGTGTAGGCGCTGCCGCCGCCCAAAATGGTCAGGGTTTGCATAAGCTCTCTTGGGTTAGACCGGCCATCAGGGCGGGGTCGGTGACCAGGCCACCGGTCTGGGTCAAAATTCTGGCGGCCGCAAGGCTGCCAAGCTGCACTGCGGCTTGGGGCGAGTTGCCACGTACCAGAGCAGCAATCAGTCCGGCGCAAAAGGCATCGCCCGCGCCGGTGGTGTCAAGCACCTGGGTGGGCGCGGCGGGCACGTGCACCGGCATCGCATTCAGCACGCCAGTGACACCTTGATCGCCCAGCGTGACCAGCACCGAGTGCGCGGCACCCGCCAGACGCGCTGGTGCGTCTGTGGCCTGACCGCAGGCGGCCTGTGCTTCTTTCTCGTTGAGCACCAGCAGGTCCCAGGCACAGTCCTGATGCTGCGCCAGTTGCGCAAGCTGTAGCGGGCTCCAGCTGGCGCTGACCGAAGTGCGCGCGCCGCGCTGGCGCGCCTGGGCCAGTGGCGCGGCCAAGCGGGCCGCTTCTTCCAGGCCCGGCACATGTACCCAGGCGCTGGCTGGCAATTGTTGCACCCTGTCCAGCGCATCGAGTTGCGCCGAGCTGACGAAGGCGCGGTCTTGCGCGTCAGAAAACACCAGCGAGATCGCCGGGTTGTCGCGCGCGGGCAGTGGCGCCAGCGTGATGCCCAAGCGCTGCGCCAGCAGGCTGACCGCCTGGTCAACGATACCGCCGCCCATGGGCAGGCACAGCGTTACCCGCAGCCCCAGCGCCGCCGCCACGCTGGCGGTGTTGAGCGCGCCACCCAAGGCCAGCGTGATGCCATCGACAAACACCTCTTCGCCCGGTGCCGGGCTTGCGTGCGGCGGCACAAACACTTCAAAATAAGCGAGGCCGACAACGACCAGATCGGCTGTAGCAGTAGCGTTCACTTCAGGAAGTTTCACTTACCAGCCCCACAGCAGCCGGCGCGCGATCCAGCCCTTGAGCCCGCCCTCGCGCTGCACTTTGACCCAGTCGTTGCGGTGTTCCAGCGTGCGCAACACTTCGCCGTTATCGGCCTTGCCAAGAATGCGGCTGCGGGTGCTGGGGTCACTGCGCACATTGGCCACCCGTGACTTGACCACCACATGCGGTGTCTTGCCGACCAGCGGGCGGTACACCCAGCCGGTGTCGTTTTCGAAGTCGCGCACCTTGAGCCACTGGCCCTGGCGGCTGGTCACTTCCAGCGGATAGCCCCGGGTGAGTTTCCACAGCGTGGGGTGTTGCGTGCCGGCACCGGCGCGCATGTTGATTTCGGCCTTGGCCACGCTCACCATCTCGCGGGCCTGCAGGGCCGCCGTCGAGGCGACCAGAGAAAAAGCGACCAGGCATTGGGCCCATTTTTTGAAATCCAAAACAAAACTCCTTATTTGAGAACTGATGAAAATTTGCCTTTGAGGGCAAGCTGGAAATTACGCCGCCTGCACCGCGCGCATGAACTCATCGCCCCACTGTGCCACGTTGTTGTCGGCCACGATGGCGGCCATGCGCTGGCAGCGGTAGGCGCGCTCGTCGGCACCCATGGTGAGCGCCTGGTGCAATACTTTTGACATCGAGTTGGCGTCGTAAGGGTTGGTTAGCAGCGCGCCGTGCAACTCCACCGCCGCACCGGCGAACTCCGACAAAATCAGCACACCCGACGAATCGGTGGCTTTTTTGGTGGCAACAAATTCCTTGGCGACCAGGTTCAGGCCATCGCGCAGCGGTGTGATCCAGGCCACGTCGCAGGCCGCGTAGTGCGCCACTACGTCTTCAAACGGCAGTGAGCGGTAGAAATAGTGCACAGGGGTCCATTCAAGCGTCGAAAAACGGCCGTTGATGCGGCCCACAATGCGGTCCACTTCGGTGCGCAGGGTCTCGTAGATTTCCATGCCTGGCGCGGCCGGGGTGATGATGTTGAGCAGCGTCACGCCGCCAATCAGTTCCGGGTGCTGCTCCAGCAGGCGCTCGAAAGCCTGTAATTTTTCCAGCGACCCCTTGACGTAGTCGAGCCGCTCGATCGAGACAATGCCGGTGACGCCGTCAAGCAAGGTGTTGATGCGGGCGATCTTTTTTTGCACCTCGGGCTTACTGACAATGTGGTCGATCAGACCCGTGTCAATGCCGACCGGGTGCGCGCCGAGCTTGACGCGCCGACCGCCAACCTCAATGGCCGAGGTCATGCTGTCCACGCCCAGGGCACAGCCGTAGGTGATGAAGCGCGGCGCACATGACACGGTTTCAAGCACCTCCACCGGCGTGTACGAGCGCACCGCGTCGACAAAATTCTCGACATAACGCGGGATGTGAAAGCCAACGTAATCGCACTGCAGCAGGCTGCCGATGATCTCGCGGTACCAGGGCAGGATGTTGAAGATGTCGCTCGACGGAAAGGCGGTGTGGTGAAAAAATGCAATGCGCAGGTCAGGCCGCAGCGGGCGTAAAAAGGCCGGCACCATCCACAGGTTGTAGTCATGAATCCAGACCACAGCGCCCTCGGCCGCCTCGCGCGCCGTTTGCTCGGCAAAGATGCGGTTGACTTCCAGGTACGTTTCCCAGTGCGCCTGGTTGAACTCGGCCTTGTCGGGGAACGAAAAAATGATCGGCCAAAAGGCTTCCTTGGAAAACTTTTTGTAAAAGGTGTCCACGTCGTCGGTAGTCAAGGCGATGCGCGCCACCTTGAGGTTGGGGTAGTGTTTTTTGTCCACCGGCACATGCTGCACAAAACCCTCGGGGTTGCGGCTGTCCTGCATCGACCAAGCCACCCACGAGCCTTTGCGCCCACCAGCAAAAAAGCCGAGTAGGGTCGGGATGATGCCGTTCGGGCTCTTGGGCCGCTTGTGTTTGAGCACGCCGTTTTCCAGCACCTCGTCAAACGGCTGACGGTGGTACACCATGACCAGATCGGCCTCGCCACGCGCATCCATGCGGCGTTGGGCTTTGGGGGTGCTTTCAACCGCCACGCCGTGGTGCGCCAGCCCTTTCAGGATGCCGCCGCAGCCTTCGTCCTTGGCGATGAAAACACGCGGCATTTTGCGCACGCGCTCGATCAGCGCGGGTTCGGCGCCGCCGACCACAATGCCTTTGAAGCCGGTGGCATACATCGACAGGTCGTTGAGCGTGTCGCCTGCCACCACGATGGTCTCCAGGTCAAATCCTTGCGTGGCGGCCAGGTCACGCAAACTGCTGCCCTTGTTGACACCGCGCGGCAACACGTCAAGATAACGGCCGGCCGACCACAGCAGGTCGCAGTCCAGTTCTTCCACAGCCGCGCGGAGTTCGGCGCTGATGCCGCCTTCGCTGATGAAGAACGAGCAGCGCCGCTCCTGCGGCACGGTCTGGCGCTGCAGCGCCGGAAACCGGGCCAGCGCTTGCAACACTGCCTGAGAGCCCGGCCAGCGCGCGGCAATGTTGTGATGCAGCGGGTCGACCGGGGTCAGGTCGCCATGCAGCACGGTGGCGCCGACGTCGGCAATGATGTAGTCGGGCTGGGGCAGCGTGGAGTCGCTCAGCAGCGGGATGATCGACTCCAGCCCGCGCCCGGTGACGTAAATCAGCCGGGCGCCGGCCATGGCGCCGCTGAACAAGTCGCGCAGGCGCCGGCGCATGTCCTGAGTGCCAGCCAGCATGGTGCCGTCAAGGTCAGTGGCGAGTACAAGTTGACTCGCATGGGGGGAATTTGTGGCGTGTTGATCCATGAATAATTTTCTCGGTGAAAGTAGATATATGCCGTCCAGGACAGCATGTCGAGAGAGTTGCCAGAGCAGTCGTGTCACGACTGGGCGTTGAGGTCAACCTCAACCTCAACCCGGTTGGGGCATTTGATTCAAATGAGTTTTCAGTTCGATCAACTTGTCGCGCAGCCGCTGGTGGTTGGCGCCACCCGTACGTAACAGCATTTTTTGACCCGCAGACAGGGTGTTGAGCGCCGGGTCAGTGAATTCATAAGTTACCCAGGGCCTGACCGGACGAAAAGGGCCGTTGATTTCAACCCGGTTGACCGCCAGGGCTTGTCTTTGCACTGGAGCGCTGATCAGGTGCTCAGTGACTTCGAGAAGGCGTGTATGGAAGGAGCTGTTGGGGTAACCCAGATCAATATAGGCTTGCTGGAAGACCGGATACAGCTTTTGATAAAGCACCATCGCTTTGGCCGAGTCGATGGCTTCAATGAAAGCTACAAACGGCAGGTAACGCGTGGCGTTGGATTCATGGATGCTTGTCATGCCAGCCGGATGATCATCGCCACCCGATCCCGTCATGAAACGACCAGGCATGGGCTTGGTCGGCCAGAGCGTCATGCTGGCGTGCTCGCGCGGCAGGTTGTCGATGGTAGTGACAAATCTGCGGACAAAATCTTTGACGGGGTCCAATTGCACAAACTGTGCCATTTGCATGGGCGTCATCAGGCTGCCGATGGCATTTCTGATTTGTTGCTCGCCCTCTGGGTTGCCAGCCGACTGGGGAGCGTCAGAGCTGGTCGCCCATGCTGCCGCAGGACGGTTATCAGCCTCGGCCTGAGCCAGATCAGGATGACCTGAGATTGAAACTTCTTCCAGCGGACGCAGAGGCACAGCCGCCCGCGGCTCTATGGCAACGAGGGCGTCTTCTGGCTTGCGCTGTGCTTGCTCGGGCTTAGGCTGTGAATTGACCCACCAAAACACGACCCAGCCGATGCCCGCTGCGATAAGCAGCAAGACAAAAGCTGTTTTGATGGGTTTTTTCACGCCTGTCACTGCTCGGTTTGATCAGTGCTTTCGCTTTTTGGCGGCACCATGGCGGCGATCAGGTCGTTCATCGTGACGCTGCCCAGCTGCTTGCCGCGGCTGTTGGTCACATTGGCGGCGTCCTTGCCCTCGGCGCTGAGCACGCGCGCCACTTCTTCAAGCACCAGGCTGGCGTCCACGCTGGGTCCGTCCACCGTAACGCCGGGCGTCATCAGCGTGCGGCAGCGGATCACGCGGCCGCGGTTCACGTCCTTGATGAAGCTGCTGATGTAGTCGTCAGCGGGCTTGAGCACGATTTGCTGGCCGGTGCCTTGCTGGACCACTTCGCCATCGCGCAGGATGGCAATGCGGTCGCCAAGCCGCAGCGCTTCTTCGAGATCGTGGGTGATAAAGACAATGGTTTTGCCCAGCTCCTGCTGAATGTCAAGCAGCACCGACTGCATGTCGCTGCGGATCATCGGGTCGAGCGCCGAAAAGGCCTCGTCCATCAGCAAAATAGGCGCGTCGTTGGACAGCGCGCGGGCCAGGCCCACGCGCTGCTGCATGCCGCCTGAGAGCTGGTTGGGGTAGCTGTCTTCGTAACCCTTGAGGCCCACGCGTTCGATCCAGCGCGCGGCTGCTTCCTGGCGCTTTTTGTGTTTTACATGCTGTACCTGTAGGCCGTATTCGGTGTTTTCCTGCACCGTGAGGTGGGGAAACAGGGCAAAGTTCTGAAACACCATGGCCGTGCGTTCGCGCCGAAAGTGGCGCAACTCGCGCGGGCTCATGGCGAGCACATTTTGCTCACCGGCCCAGAGCTCGCCGGCGGTGGGCTCAATCAGACGGTTGATGTGCCGGATCAGCGTGCTTTTGCCCGAGCCCGACAGCCCCATCACCACCTGAATGCCGCCCGCGGGCATGTCGATGTTGATGTCACGCAGGCCCAGCACATGGCCGTGCACATCGCGCAGCTCCTGCTTGCTCATGCCTTGTTGCACGGCGACCAGGTGCTGCGCCGGGTTCGGGCCGAAGATTTTGTAGAGGTGCTTGATGGAAATGTTGACCGCATTGCTGGGCACGCTATCCGGGCTTGCGACTGTGGCTTGGGTGGTGTTCGGTTCATCAACCATGCACCACCTCCAGGTGTTTTTGCAGGCGCTTGCCATAGGTTTGCGACACGCGGTCAAAAATGATCGCAATGCCGACAATCGCCAGGCCGTTGAACATGCCCATGGTGAAGTACTGGTTGGCAATGGCTTTGAGCACCGGTTGGCCCAGGCCCTGCACACCGATCATCGAGGCAATCACCACCATCGCCAGTGACAGCATGATGGTCTGGTTGATGCCGGCCATGATGGTCGGCAGCGCCAGCGGCAACTGCACTTTGAACATTTTTTGCCACACCGAGGCGCCAAACGCGTCAGCGGCTTCCAGCAGGTCCTTGCTGACCAGGCGAATGCCCAGATTGGTGAAGCGGATCACCGGCGGTATGGCATACACCACCACAGCGATCATGCCCGCTACCCGGCCGATGCCCAGCAGCATCACCACTGGAATCAGGTAAACGAAGCTCGGCATGGTCTGCATCACATCCAGCGCCGGGTTGATGGCGCGTTGCAGCTTGTCCCAGCGGCTCATGGCAATGCCAATGGGCAGGCCCACAGCCAACGCCACGACGGTGCAGACAAAAATCATTGACACCGTTTTCATGGTGTCAATCCACATGCCAAAGTAGCCAATGGCCAACAGCGTCAGCACCGTGCCCACCGTG
>PFUD01000043.1 GCA_002789915.1 Comamonadaceae bacterium CG_4_9_14_3_um_filter_60_33
CGCCTTTGCCGAATTGAAGGCCTGGCTGGTGGCGATTGGCGGCGCTCAATAAATTTGAACCCTTGCGGGTCAGACTAAAGGAAAACATGGCTCTTTTTTCGCAAACCGCGCTGCAACCCGGCGTGCGCAAGCGCGAGGTCTTTGGCTGGGCCATGTACGACTTCGCCAACTCGGGCTACACCACGGTGGTCATCACCGCCGTCTTCGCCGCCTATTTTGTGGGCGGTGTGGCCGACGGCGCGCCCTGGGCCACACTGGCCTGGACGGCGGCGCTCAGCGTGTCCAACGCCATCGTCATGCTGACCATGCCCAGCCTGGGCGCCTATGCCGACCTGCGCGCAGCCAAGAAACGGCTGCTCATGCTATTCACGGCGGGCTGCGTGCTGGCCACTGCGGCGCTCGCGCTGGTCGGGCCCGGCAGCGTGGCGCTGGCGGTGGTGCTGATCGTGGTGTCCAACACCTTTTACGCCTGGGGCGAGTCGATGACGGCGGCGTTTTTGCCCGAACTGGCACGCGCCGAGTCGCTGGGCAAGGTCAGCGGCTGGGGCTGGAGCTTTGGCTACTTTGGCGGCATGTTGGCGCTCGGGCTGAGCCTGGCCTTTGTGTTGTGGGCGCAGGGCCAGGGCCAGAGCGCAGCGCAGTTTGTGCCGGTCACGATGCTGATCACGGCGGCGCTCTATGGCTCGGCGGCACTGGTCACCTTTGCCCTACTCAAGGAGCGGGCACAGCCCAACCCGGCGGCACTCGGCCAAGGCGGCTTCAGGGCCGCCATGCAGCAGCTACACCGCACGTTTCAACAGGTACGACAGTTCAAGGACTTCATGTGGCTGCTGGCGTGTGCCGTGTGCTACCAGGCTGGCGTGGCGGTGGCGATTGCACTGGCGGCCATCTATGCCGAGCAGGTCATTGGCTTCAAACAGCAAGAGACCATGGTGCTGATCTTTGTTCTCAACATTGCCGCAGCTGCTGGCGCATTCGCCTGGGGTTACCTGCAGGACCGCATCGGCCACAAGATTGCGCTGGCCATCACGCTGCTGGGCTGGATTGCCACTTGCGTCATCGCCGCGCTGGCGCGCAGCAAAGGCGACTTCTGGTACGCCGCCGTGATTGCCGGCCTGTGCATGGGCAGCAGCCAGTCTGCCGGGCGCGCCATGGCCGGCTTGTTTGCGCCGCAGCGACAGGTGGCAGAGTTTTACGGCCTGTGGACCTTTGCGATCCGGCTGGCCAGCATCGTCGGCCCCTTGAGCTACGGCCTCATCACCTGGGCCACCGGTGGCGACCAGCGCACTGCCATCTTGAGCACCTCGGTGCTGTTTGTGCTGGGCCTGTTGCTGCTGGTGCCAGTGAACCTGCAGCGCGGACGCGCGGCAGCGCTACAGGCCGACCGGCAGAGGAACGCCTGAACCATGCCGGCGTGGTTTGCCATGCCACCCTGCCCCGTCTTGCCACTGTCATATTTCATGACTATATTCGTGTGATGGACCTGATATTGTGGCGCCACGCCGAGGCGCAAGAATGGACACCAGGCTGTGACGACATGGCCCGGCGCCTGACTGCGCGCGGCGAAAAGCAGGCGGCGCGCATGGCCGGCTGGCTGGACCGTCAATTGCCCGACAACACCCGCATTTTTGTCAGCCCGGCTCGCCGCGCCGAGCAAACCGCCCATGCCTTGGGCCGAAAGTTCAAGTTCAAAGAAGAACTGGAGTCTGAAGGCACGGTGGCCCAGTTGCTGGAATTGGTGCAATGGCCAGACGCCAAAGGCTGTGTGCTGGTGGTGGGCCATCAACCCACGCTGGGCCAGACGATTGCCCAATTGATCGGGCTCGAAGACACCGAGTGCCCGGTCAAAAAAGGGGCTGTCTGGTGGCTGCACAGCCGCCAGCGCGAGGCCCTGCTGCAAACCCTGGTCGTCTCGGTGCAGTCGCCTGAATTACTCTGACGCCCTGCTGTCAGGGCGCCGTCCATTTGTTCTTACTGACCCAGAAAGTGCTTGCGGTAGCGCGCGGGCAAATCGTCGATGCGCATCAGCATGGGCAGGTCTGCCGTGTTGAAGTCGGGGTCCCAGGCTGGTGCCCCCAAAATCTTGGCGCCAAGTCGTAAATAGCCCTTGATCAGCGCGGGTGGCTCCACCACCAGGCTGCTGTCGAGCTGCTCCACTGGCAGCGGCAAGCGGGCGCGCACCCGGTGTTGAATGGGCGCCAGATGCGTGGTCTTGAGTTGCTGCCAGATGCTGGCGGCCACGTCGCCGCTGATCACGCCGTTGTGCAGCATGGGAATGCTGGCGCAGCCAATCATCGTGTCGAGTTTGTTGCGCTGCATGAATTCGGCCAGTGCGCCCCACAGCGCCATGATGACGCCGCCATGGCGGTAGTCCGGATGCACGCAACTGCGGCCCAGTTCCACCATGCGGTCGCGCAGGCTGCGCAGGCGGGTCAGGTCAAATTCGAGGTCGCTGTAGGTGCTGCCCACGCGTTTGGCCTGGGCTGGCGTCAGCAAGCGGTAGGTGCCCACCACTTCGCGGGTGGCTTCATCACGCACCAGCAAATGCTCGCAATAGTTGTCGAACAGGTCGATGTCATGGCCCGGCACGGGCGAGCTCAGGCGAGCGCCCATTTCGTTGGCAAAGACCTCGTAGCGCAGGCGTTGCACCTGGCGCACTTCATCCTGGTGCCTGGCCCACGACACCACCAGCGCACTGCGCTCAGGTTGCGGCGCAGGCTGTAGGCGGGGGGCCTTGAAATAGACCACGGGGCGCTGCATCAAACCCTTGGGCAGAGACAGGGGTGACAGGGCAAACGTTGGGTTGGGCAGTTCTCTCATGGGGCTCTCCTTTGGTTGGATGACCCTATGGTCGCTGCGCAAGATGACGCGGCTATGGCAATTTCAAGGCAATTTGATGACGCGGCTCAACCCGCCTGCAGGTGCCGGTCCAGCGCAGCGTTCACGGCGCACTGGGTCATCACCGCTAGGGCGCGCCGGTCAAGTCCGCAGGCGTCGATCACAGGCAGGTAGCTCACCGTCACATGGATGCCGGGGTTGCAGACAATTTGCCACAGTGATTGAACGAACGTGATGTCATCGACAAAAGCCGCCGCCGCGTGCCAGCGGCCCTGCTGGTCGTGGTAAAAAATGGCGATGGGCTGCACCCGGGCACCCGCAGCCACGGCGCTTTGCAGCAGCGGCGCATGAAACTGCACAGGCTGCCCGGGCGTGGACGAGGTGCCTTGCGCAAACAGCCCCACCGCCCTACCCTGCTGCAACAACCCGGCCATGCGCGCGTTGACGTGCACCGTGTCGCTGCGCACCGCGCGTCGAATGAACAAGGTGCCGGCGCGCTGCACCAACCAGCCCAGCACCGGCCAGCCACTGACCTCGGACTTGGCCACAAAGCGCGCTGGCGTCAGGGCGTTGAGCGCAAAGATGTCGAGCCACGACACATGGTTGGCCACCATCAAGCAAGCCGGTACCTGCGCGCCGTGCGGCTCGCCACTGACGTGATGCTTCACCTTGAGCAACTTGAGCAAACTGCGCGACCACCAGCGCATGAAGCGCTGTTGCGCGAGCACGCCCAGTTTGGGGTACACCCCGGCCACGGCAAACGCGCAGGCAATATGCAACGTCAAGTGGCCCAGTCGCAGGCTGATACCAAACAGCTGCCATGGCGAACGCTTCATGATCCTGCCAGGTTCATTCAAGCGCTGCCTTTGACAGTGTGTACCCAGCCACAACGCCCCGCAGAAAGGCCTGAATGGCCGGGTCCAGGCCGTGTTCGGCCACCAGCGCACTGGCCTGCGCCACGTCGCGCGAAAAGCCTAGCGTGTCTTGCAGCTGGGTCGCCTGTTTGCTACAAGCGTCAGCCAGTGGCTTGGGCAGCAGGTCGCGCAGCGCTTCGACCCCGTAGCGCAGCCGCTTGGCGAGAATGCGCACGCGGTGTTGCTGCTCCAGCGTGACGGCATTTTTTTGGGCCAACTCAAGGCGATGCTGCATGCGCGTGATGCGGCGCTTGGCCCAGCGCTGTAGCGCTGCTTTTTTGACAGGCCGGTTGTCGCCCTGGGCAGACAAGCACTCCAGCCACTCTGTGAACGCCAGCAAACACACGCCCACACTTGGCACCTGCATGGCCTCGCGAACGCCCTGCCTTTGCAGCGCGGCGGCTTGCACCAGCGCGGTCAACATGGCCTGCCAAGCTTGCGAACGCCCGGCATTGCCCTGGGCATAGGCGTTGGCAAGGGCTGGCAGCGTCTCGGTGACGGCCACATCCAGGTTGCGCAGCGCACCCAGGCTGTCGAGCAGCGGTTGCAGATTGAGCCGTGCGGGTGCATCAGCATCTACCAGGATTTTTTTGAACAGTCGCAAACCCGACCTGAAGCGACGCCAGCCGACTCGGGCCTGGTGCGTCACCTCGGGATCGTCCGAAGTGCGTAGCGCATCGATGTTCTGGCTGAACTGGGCAAACATCTCGCGCAGCACGCGCTGCGCGAGTTCAGGCCGGCTCAGCGGCAATACGAGCAGCGGCGTTTGGGCGCGCTGCGGCTGAGCCAGCGCGTCTTGCGCCAGCAAAAAGCCGCGCTCGGCCTTGCTCTGGTTGGCCGGCAACATCGCCACATGCTCGGCGAGTTGGTGGGCCAGGTCGAACAGCGCGGCGGGCTCGCCCGCCTTTAATTCAAGCTCAAGCTCGCAAATGGGAGCCTGCTTGCCGTCGGCTTCGATATGGCCGATGTCCAGTGCCACTTCCACCACGCTGCCATCGCGCCGATGCACCAGCCAAAGCGTGCGCTCGAAACGGGTGACAAAGCACGGCGCCAGCGCGTCAAACAGGTGGCCATCGGGGTCGATGCCGCGCCAGGGCGTAGCTTCCAGCGCGGCCGATTCCAGCGCCGGGTCAGCCACCGCGCTTTCCCATTCGCCGCGCTGGCTCAGGGCCGAACGTTCGCCGCTGCTGGTTTTGAGGGTTTGCAGCCACTGCGGATGGGCTGCGCTGCCGATACGGCGCAAGCGCAAGGCAACGCCCTGCTGGCGCAAATCCTGGTCGGGTGTGTCGAAATAGATGTTGTACAAGGACTGTAACGACCGCTTGCGTCGAACCAGTGCTGGCGTGCGCGCCAACCGCTTGGCCAAGGCTGCCGGATCAGCACCCGGCAGGCACAGTTTGAGCTCAACCTCTTGCGGCGCGTCGTGGCGTGACTGTGACTTCATGGCATGTGGCCTTTCAAGCTGGATGTCAAAAACCATTCTCGCACCTGCTCGGCAACCCAGGGGCCGTCGTCCAGGGGCAAATCATGACCCGCCTCGGGGTGGATGCGATGCGCGCAGCGCCAATGCCTGGCGAGGGTCAGCGTGCATTGCACCGACACCAGTTGGTCTTGCGCGCTGCCCAGCAGCAAGGTTGGCATCGCCGGCGGTTCATCGCGCACAGCATAGCGGGCGGCCGCCAGCAACTGACGCAGCGCGTTCTGTGGGGCCACCGGATGCGAACGGCGCAGCGCCAGCCAGCTCGGCAAGATGTCTTCATGGCCACCGTGGCTGGTCATGTGCAAAATAGCGCGCTCCCAGTCCTGCGGTGCCGCGCTGGTCAAAATCAGGCGCAGCAGCGGCCAATAGTTGGTGGGTTGCAGGCGCTGGTAAAAAGGGCTGAAGCGGCGCAGGCTGGTGTTGATGAGCACCTGCGCCGCCACCTCTTCGGGGTGCGACTGCGCCCAGGCCACCGCCACCATGGCGCCCAGCGACATCGCTAGCAGTTGATAAGGCGGCGCGATGTGGCGCAACGCAAGTTGGGTTCGGCAGTCGGCCACCATGTCTTCGACCCGGCAGTCGCTGCGCTGGTGATTCAAGCGGCCATTGCCCGCCAGGTCCAGCGTGACCACGGTCTGGTAGGGCATGGCTTGCTGGAATTGCCCGACAAAATCGCCCCAATGTCGGCTCTCCCGGGTCAGTCCACGCAAAAAAACCCAGGTGGTCATGATGGCTAATACCAATCTTGCAGCGCTTGGGCATGGTGCTGCGCGCGGTTTTCAGCCGTCGGCAACCACAGCTGGTGACCACTCGCAGCGCGCGACAAGAAGTCGAGCAGCAACTGATGCTGGCGCAGCACGCGCTGCAGACGATGCTCAATCAGCGGATTGAACATGCCATGGCGCGAAAACAACTGGCGCGGGTTTTTCTTGACCCACAGCCAGGAACCCATCTCCAGCGTCAAAGGCAAAAATACCCGCTGCGGCTGGGTGCAGGCTTGCAGGTACAAATGATCCCACAGGTCTCCGTGGGCCAAATACTGCAGGCTTTGCGGCTCGATCACGTAGCGCTGGTAGCTGTGCGACTGGACAAAGATGCTTTTCAAGGCTTGCATCTCTGCCAGATGCGCAATCGGCGCACGCTTGTGCGCGTAGGGGAACCAAAGCCGGTCGCGGCTGCCAAAACCCGAATGGCAGTCCACCGACAGGCTGAATTCGCGGCTTAGCAATTCGGCGTTCACCACCTCGCAGACCGCCTGGTTTTCAATTTCCATGGGCGCATCCATAGCACCACGGTACCAGGGCAGGCCGGCGCTGATGCGCTGCCCACCCACCAAAAATGGCACGGCTTCAGTGGCTTGCACCGGCGCGTTGCGCATCAGGTCAACACCGTTCGGATTGGCGCGCGTGCCCAGTGCCATGCCGCCAGGGTTAACGATCGGCATGAAGACCAGTCGCACGGTTTCCAGTTGCTGGTGCAAGCTGCTGTCCCACTGCAAGCGCATCACCAAGTTGTGCAAATAGGCCAGCACCACCTCTGCGCCAATGCGCTCGAGGCCGTGTACCCCGCCAAAGTAACCCACGGCTGGCACATTGCTGGCCGGGTTGCCCAGCGTGATCACATACACCGGGTAAGTCGCGCCGCCGGGCAGGCTCACCTGGCGCACCACGCGGGCGTTGACCCAGCCGGCACCAAGCTCAATGATGTGCGCCAGTGCCTCGAGTTCGGGCAGTTCAGAATGGGTCACGGTGGCCGCAAAAACAAGGGTGAAGGAATGACAGCATGGTGGCGCAGCATAGGGTGCCAAAGTGTCAAAGCGATGACATATTTTTGACGCTGGCAGCGGCTCGTTGGTACTGACACCATCCTGTCATGTTATGCGGCTAACTTCAGTCGTATTTAATTTCCACTCACAGAGGTCTGTCCATGCGACTCAAAACAAACTTCTTCCGGCTTTTGGTCATCCCCGGTTGCCTGGTCGAGGGCATGGTCGAATTGCTTCGCTTGCAACGCTCTCGCTTGCTGATGCGCCGCTGATTTTTTTCACGTGTTTGTCATGATCGACCGCTATAAATGCGTCATGACTTACCAAGACATCACCACGCCTGCAGCTGCTGCCGTTGCCGACACATCGCCGACAGCCGGGGGTGACGTTCCACAGGACTTCAAGGTTTGCCTCGCGCTGATCGACCAGCTCTGGACGCTGCGCCAGGCCATGCTCGGGCGCGAAAAAGCGCTGGCCAGTGAACTTGACAAAGTCCTGCCCGAGTACCACCTGAGCGCCCGCAACCTGGCGCACTACCTGACCTTGCGGAGCGTTGATTTGCGCGAGGTGCAAGAGCAACTGGCGCGGCTCGGGCTGTCATCGCTGGGGCGCTCTGAGTCGCATGTGCTGGCCAACCTCGACAAGGTGCTCGGTCTGCTGCACCGCCTGACCGGCCAAGCGTGGCAAGACAAGTCCAGCGAGGAGCCCGCTGGCACCAGTGGCAGCCGCGAACTGCTAAAACTTCACACCCTGCAATTGCTCGGCCAGGCGCCACCGAAGCGGCCGGTGCGCATCATGGTGACGCTGCCCAGCGAGGCGGCAGAAGATATCAACATGGTGCGCGATCTGGTCGAGGCCGGCATGGACATCGCCCGCATCAACTGCGCACACGACAGCGCCGCCGACTGGCAACTCATGGCGGCCAACGTGCGCCGCGCCGCCAAGGCGGCGCAGCGCCCGGTCAAGCTGCTGATGGACCTGGGCGGCCCCAAAATCAGAACCGGCCCGATCGCCGAGCGGCCGCCAGTGCTAAAACTCAAGCCCGGCAAGGACGATCTGGGCCGCGTTTTTCGGCCAGCCCGATTGCACCTGCGCCCCATCGGCAGCACGGACGCGGCGTCTGATGCGGATGCCAGCGTGGGCGTATGGGAGGCGTGGCTCAAGCGCTTGAAACCCGGCACCAGCATCGAGTTTTTGGATGCCCGGGGCGCCAAACGCCATTTGCTGGTGATTGAGCGCGACGACAACGGCGCCATTACCGAAAGCCTGCAAACCGCTTACCTGACGCCCGAGACCATTCTGGCTATCGGCGGCGGCAAAAAGAAGCACACCACGCTGGTTTGCCAGATCGACAGCCCACCGGGCACGCTGCTGCTGCATACAGGTGACATGTTACGCCTGACCAAAGAAGGCCTGGGCCAGGCCGCAGGCTTGGGCGATGACAGCGACGAAGCCAGCCCGGACATGGCGCAGGTCGCGGTCACGCTGCCGCAGGTGATCGACCAGGTCAAGGTGGGGCATCGCATCTGGTTTGACGATGGCCGCATTGGCGGCGTGATCCGCCGCAAAAACGCTGAGTGGATCGAGATCGAGATCACCCAGGCACGCCCAACAGGTGAAAAGCTTGGCGGTGACAAGGGCATCAACCTGCCCGACAGTCAGTTGAGCTTGCCGGCGCTGAGCAACAAGGACATCGACGACCTGACGACGGTCGTGGCCGAGGCCGACATGGTAGGCCTGTCGTTCGTCCAGCAGGCTGCCGACGTCGAGCTGTTGCGCAGCCATTTGGAACGCCTGGGGCGCGACGACCTCGGCATTGTGCTGAAAATTGAAACCTTGCAGGGTTTCGAGAATCTGCCTGAGCTCATGTTGGCCGCCATGGCCTCCAAAATGTCAGGCGTGATGATTGCGCGCGGCGACCTTGCTGTGGAATGCGGTTACGAGCGCCTGGCCGAAGTGCAAGAAGAAATTCTCTGGTGCGCCGAGGCCGCCCACATGCCGGTGATCTGGGCCACCCAGGTGCTCGAACTGATGGCCAAGACCGGCTTGCCGTCTCGCGCCGAGATTTCAGACGCCGGCCTTGGCGTACGCGCCGAGTGCGTCATGCTCAACAAGGGTCCGTACATTACGCAGGCTATTCGCACGCTCGATGACATCCTGCAACGCATGGGTGGGCATCAAACCAAGAAGCGGCCACTTTTACGCGCCCTGCGCGCCTGGGATTGAACCAAGCGCCCCTTTTTCCGCCTCTTTCTGATGCTATGCTGGCAGTTGTGCTGACATTGAAACTTTGACCATGCAAAAAATAAAGCGCCTGGCGGCTGTCGACCTGGGCTCCAACAGCTTCCGTCTGGAAATCGGCCGCATTGAACACGGCCAGTTTTACCGCAGTGAATACCTCAAGGAAACCGTGCGCCAGGGCAACGGCCTGGATGACGACCGCAACCTGACCATCGCGGCCATGCAGCGCGGCTGGGACTGCTTGGCCCGCTTTGGCGAACGGCTGGCCGGATTTGACGAAGCCGAAGTGCGCGCCGTGGCCACGCAAACCCTGCGCGAAGCCCGCAACCGCGACACATTTCTGGCCATCGGCACACAAAAGTTGGGTTTCCCGATCGACGTCATCTCAGGCCGCGAAGAAGCCCGCCTGATCTACCAGGGTGTGGCCCAGGCGCTGCCCCGGGTGCCAGAGCGGCGGCTGGTGATCGACATTGGCGGGCGCTCCACCGAAATCATTTTGGGCACCGGCCGCGACCCCCTGCAAATGGAGTCTTACCGGGTTGGCAGCATTGCCTGGTCGATGCGCTATTTTGGCGACAACCAGTTCACCAAGCGCTCCTTTCAAATGGCAGAAATTGCCGCCAAGGCTGTGCTCGACGAGGCGTTGACCCTGTACGCACCTAGTCAGTGGGACGTAGCCTACGGCTCGGCGGGCACCATCAATGCCGTGGTCGATGTGCTGGTGGCCGCCGGCTGGCCCGCCGGCGTGGTCACCCGCGAAGGCCTGGACTGGCTACAGGGCAAACTGCTGGCCGCCCAAAGCATCGACAAACTGCACCTGCTCGGCATGCGCGACGACCGCAAGCCCATCATCGGCGGCGGTTTGAGCGTGCTGCGCGCCTTGTATGAACTGCTCGGCATCGAGCGCCTTGAGCAAGCTAGTGGTGGCCTGCGCCACGGCATGCTGCAAGACATGCTTGGCGCCAGCCAGCAATACGCCGATTTGCGCGATCATTCTGTGGCACGGTTGGCTGCCAAGTTTGGCGCCGACCCCACCCACGGCCAGCGCGTGGGCCGCGTCGCCAATGCGCTGTTCCAACAACTCGCCCAAGGCGATGTGGATGAACGCGTCAGCCGCAAGCTGACCTGGGCGGCGCAACTGCACGAAATCGGCAGCCACATATCACACAGCGACTACCACAAGCACGGCGCCTACATTCTGGAGAACTCCGACACCATGGGTTTTGCGCTCACCGAACTGCAAAAGCTCGGCCTGCTGGTGTTGGGCCACCGCGGCAAATTGCGCAAGCTGGTGGAGGCTGATTTTGATGACGCGTTGTTCGTCCAGCAGTTGCTGGTGTTGCGCCTGGCCGTTACCCTGTGCCACGCCCGGCGCGACCCGGAAATGGCGAGCATCAGTCTGCGCAACGACAGTCGGAATGCGCGGCAATTTGTGCTGGGTTTCGACAGCGACTGGGCCCGCTCATTTCCACAGTCGGCCTACCTGCTTAACGAGGAATGCGTGGCCTGGCAAAAGACGCCCTGGTCCTTGCGCGTGGTCGAAGACTGAGCGCTCACCGCGCCCCAATGGCGCGCAGTGCCAGACTGAACGGCCCCGACTGCCGTTCGGCAATCATCAACCCAACCCGACGCAAGTGCGCCGGATTCAAAGGCTCGGCAGTGCTGACCACGCGCCCCCTGAATGTGGCCTGAAAAGCCGCCAGCGGCAGTTCAATCTCAAGCCATTGGCCCGCAGGTGGTGTGAAAACCACCTGGTAGTTGACGCCATCAAAGGCGTCATCGGTGCGCAGATTGAGCTTGTAGCGTTTGCCGTCGCCCTTGACTTCGAGCCAGAACGCAGACACCCCGGCCAGTTGAAACGCGCAGGGCTTGGAACGCACCGAGGCAAAGCCGCCATTGCGCTCCAGCGAAACGGTGCCCTCGAACACCGCCCAGCCGCCCGCGTCAAAGCGCAAATGACTTTGCGAGACGCCGCCCATAACCCGGTCGTCAA
>PFUD01000067.1 GCA_002789915.1 Comamonadaceae bacterium CG_4_9_14_3_um_filter_60_33
ACTGTCGCAATACTGATCGACAGCGCTACTGCAGCGAGCCCGACTGCCGCCGTGCTGCCCACCCCGGCTTTAACCGAGTGCCGCGCAAGGGCATTGCGTTACAAGAGACACACAGACCGAACCAAGGTCCGCTTGGTACACACAAGGCATAAAAACACCAAATACAGTTGCGGCGAAAGTCTCGTCAGATGCCGCTTAGCACCGAATCCATTGATGCGATGATTTCGTGAGATCGGTCTCGAACGGACGTAATTTCGGTTCTGAGCAATCGTTTGTCCAACGGTGCTGCCTCAAACGGCACCAGCATCAAAGACTTGTCGTTCACGGTGATGACTGGGGTTTTCAAAAACATCGAACTGCATACTGGTTTACCAAACGCGAATGTCGTCGCACCACAGTCCATGCGCTTCAAAGCGCTGGTTTTGCTCGGCAATCCAGGCACTATGCGATTGCTCGAATTGGGCTTTGCGTTGCGACAGTGTTTCGATGCGGTTGGCTGCCTGCAACTCGGAAAACTGCCTTGCTGACAGGATGACAGTGTCAATGCGCCCGTCCTTTTCAACAAACACAGGCTCAATTTTGGCTTGGGCGCAAATAGCGCCAAAACGATTCTTGGCTTGAGTAGCAGTGACTTGCATGAAATCTCCTGAAGGCTTGATGGCTATTTTAGCTAAAGTCTGAGCTTTTTGCCAAAAAGCCTTGTCAACGTGAAATGAACCTGGAGCGGGTTCCTGAAGACCCATGGTTGTCATGTGAATTTTCCGTTGTTGACATTCAACGCTGGTGTCTCTCTTGAGCGAGGGTCCATGGGATCAACGCAATGTCGCAGAAAAGTTCAGCCACTCGTTTTCACCACAGCAGTAGAGTTTTTTGGCTAATAGGCTGGAGCCCGCAGTCGTCGTTCTTGAGGAATTTGCTCGCCGTTATTCATCACTTTCTCACCGCAAAATAATGGCTGCCATAACCATCAGAAACCTGAAGCCAGCACTTCCATTTTTCGGACCAGGTCCGTCGGCAAATTTGGGCAAGATGCCGATCCACGGACATGCCCAATCCTTGCGATTGTTGAAGGGCGTCTTTTTTATTAGTTTGCTTGAGGGGTGGAGTCCAAGTGCCTTTCGCCACTTTTGAGCTGAAATCGAGCGCTTGGACGTTACGTCGTAGCTGATGAACTCGATTTCATCAGATCAAATGGAATATCAGAGCTGAACCAGTTCCCGCAGGGTTCAGTGATAGAAATTACTGGCGTCTTTGAATGGACAACGTCCTGAAAGAGCAATGTCTTACCTGGATCTAATCGACTCCGGGGCCATTCCCATTGGTGGATTGGCTATTTTCGTTTGGCAGATTGCAGTGCTGAACACTGTAAGCCAAGATAAGGCGTGCGTACGGACGGGGTGTGATTTAGGGTTCCCTTTCCGAAACCTGGCATTCGCGAACTGCAGACTCGTAGTTGATGTGCAATCAGGGACGCTTAGTTCCGCCCAAAAGCGGGAAAGGGTTAATCGGGGTACCTTCCCACCACTGCTTCTCCGGCCCAAGGGCGAAAATAGCAAAGTGCAAATGCGGGGTTTTCGGATCGGCGTTGCCGCTGGAGCCGACATAGCCAATCAGATCGCCGCGTTTCAGCGTCATTCCTTCTTTGACATCGGTGGCGTACCGATCCAGATGCGCGTAGTAATACGCAAATTTTTCGCTTGTGTCGAATTGATAAACTGTCAGACCACCTGGTTTGCTGGTGAATAACTTGGTAACTTTGCCGTCCGCGACTGCGAACACCTGTGTTCCGCTGGGTGCCAGGATGTCGATGGCTTCGTGGCCGCGCTCGGAGCCACGGGCATCATTGAAGGTGTCTTTGAGCGCACCGGCATGGATGCCGGCGACCGGTATCAGGAGCTGATTTTCCACCGGGACCGCAGCATCCGATGTTGTTACGGCAGTGGCGGCGGGCGTCAACGGGGGCGCTGTGGCTGGTTTGGATGCAGCCGTCTCAATGGCGCTGAGCTCGGGTTCGCGGACAGCTGCAATTGGTACGAGGGCAAGCGTGGGTGTCATGGCGATGGCGCTGCTTGCGCTGACTGCCACCGGTTGGGGCGAGCCCAAGCTTGAGTAAATATAAAGGCCGATCACGCCGACCAACATGCCGATCAAAAACGTGAACATACCTTTCATGCAGGTCGGCCGTTATTCTTGCAAAAGAACGTCAACACCGGTGACGACCGATTGCGCGACGGCACTTGCGTCCCAGTTGGTCAACCGGATGCAGCCGTGTGATTGGGTCTTGCCGATGGTGGATGGTTCTGGTGTGCCATGGATGCCGTAATGTTCTTTCGTCAGATCGATCCAGACGACGCCAACTGGATTGTTCGGCCCGGCAGCAATCTTGGCCTTGGTATCGCCTGGATCAGCATCCCAGAATAATTTCGGGTTGTAGTGAAACACTGGATTGCGGGCAACGCCTTTGACCTTCCAGTTCCCCAGCGGTAGCGGATCATATTTGCTGCCGGTCGTGACCGGAAACTGGGCAGTGATTTTGCCGTCGGCATCGGCCAAGGACAAAGTGCGGTCTGATTTGTCGACAATGATTTTGACCGCTTTCGGCAAGTCAGGGTTTGCTGTGACATTGGGCACGACGATTTCTTCGCCCGCCCTGCCAAAATCTTTCCCGGGATTAAGTCGCGCGAGCAACTTGGGACTGACATGAAATTTTTCACCGAGTGCTTCTTTGGCAGAGGTGTAACCAAGTGCCTTCATCTTCGCTTTGTCCGGCCACTCGGTCGGGATCGGAATAAACGGACCTGCAACGTCTGCATCTAGGATCGTGTAGGTCACCAGGATGGGTGCGGTATCGGTATTCAACACGGCCCAGGTAGGGACATCGATGTTGCCGGTTGCCTGCAAGCCGTTCGTTTTTTGGTAGCCGCGTATGGCGTTGCGCAAATTCTGTCCATAAATGGCATCGATTTCACCAGAGGGAAAATACGCCCGGTCCAGCAAAACTTGTGCGCGTAGCACGGCGCTGCCCTTCGTTTTTGTCGTAACAGGCCGGACTTGTTCAATCTCACTGAACGAGTCGGGGCCTGCTAGCTGAGCCGCCATCGGTGAAGTACTCGCTGCGAGTGCAATGCGCACCGCCAGAACACTTGGCATTTTCATGATTGTCTCTTTCGGTTCAATTCAGTCCATTAGCGTAACCGTGGCTGCTGTGAGGTTCTGTGCGCTGGCGAACCAGGGATTCGAGGTGAGGAGCGGGGGCGTTGGTTGGACAGTGACGGTGTCGATTGCCTGTATCAACAAGAATGTTCTGACGCCATCAGGCCGCCAAAACCATTTTGCCGCCAAGCTTCGAACACGGTTACGGCCACCGCGTTGGAGAGGTTCAGACTGCGCTGGCCCGGCATCATGGGGAGTTTGAAGGTTTGCTGCGGCGCGAAAGATTGGCGCACCACCTCACTCAAGCCTTTGGTCTCGGAACCAAACACCAGGAAATCACCCGGTTTGAAGCCCGCCTCGAACGCGTTCTGGCAGGCGCGTGTGGTCAGGGCAAACAGCCGTTCGGGCGCTGGCTGCTCGGCATCCAGAAAAGTTTGCCAGCTGGCATGGCGCTTGACGGTGGCGTATTCATGGTAGTCCAGCCCGGCGCGGCGCATATGCTTGTCGTCCATAGAGAAACCCAGTGGCTCTACCAAGTGCAGTGTGCAGCCGGTATTGGCCGCCAGGCGGATGACGTTGCCGGTATTCGGGGGGATTTCGGGCTCGACCAGGACGATATGGAACATCGTCGCATTGTCATGCAAGTTTTTTTATTCCTATTCGGTGCGCGCGATCACCAGGCCGGTGATGTGGGCGGCACCGGCTGCCTTGAGCACGCGTGCCGCCGTGTATAGCGAGGTGCCGGTGGTCATCACGTCATCCACCAGCACCAGGCGCGCGCCTTGCAGCAGCGGCGCTTTAAGCGGGTCCACGGCAAAGGCATGATCCAGGCTGGTCAGCCGCGCTGCACGTTTGAGGGTGTGCTGCGCCGGCGTGTCGGCAATGCGCAGCAAGACAGCGGCGCGGGACTTGCCCGGGTTAAGTCGCTGCGCCAGCAACAGCGCCTGGTTGTAACCGCGCGTTTGCAAGCGCTGCCGCGACAGCGGCATGGGCAGCAACAGGTCGGCCGCATCGAGCGCATGTTCGACCCAGGGCGTGGCCTTGAGTAAATCGGCAAAAAACCGGACCAGCGCGGGTTGGTCGTGAAACTTGAAGTCGGCCATCAATTGCGCCCAGGGAAAGGCATAAGGCACAGCCGCCAGACACAGGTCCAGCGGCGGTGCTTCTTTCAGGCAGGTACCGCATTGCGCCAGGCCAGCGGGCAAGGGCAGGGCGCAGGTGCGGCAGCGGTGCAAGGGCTGGGCAAATTCGGCTACGCAGGGGTCGCAAACGGGTTGCGCCGGCCAACTGTGGCAGACGCGGCATTGGCTGGCTGGCGGGTGCAACATCCCTGAAAAGAGGCTTGTAAACATGCAGTCAATATACTCGCGTCTCTTTTTCAATTGCATCAATTGCATCAATTGCGTTATGGCTGACCAAAACCCTCCTTCCGTTGATCCACAGGCCGTGCGGCGCTGGCACCAGCGGCTGGCGGCCGAATCTGCCTGGCTGCACGAAGAGGTGGCGCGGCGCATGCAGGAGCGGCTCGACTGGATCAAGTACCAGCCCCAGAGTTGGGTGCATTGGGGGCCGCTCAATGGTGGCATGGCGGCCCAAACCTTGTTGCAGCAGCGCTATCCAAAGGCCACTTGTACCCTGGTCGAGACCAGCCAGGCGCGCGCCCAGCATGTCGCGCAGACCGTGACGCCGCCCTGGTGGCAGGCGCAGCGCTGGTTACACGCCAAGCCCCGGGTGGTCACACAAGTCACGCAGCCCGCCGAGATGCTGTGGGCCAACATGAGTTTGCACCTGACTGATCAGCCTCAGGCCTTGCTACAGCAGTGGCATCAGGCACTGGCAGTGGATGGTTTCCTGATGTTTTCCTGTCTGGGCCCCGATACGCTGATGGAATTGCGCACGCTTTACCGGGCTCTGGGATGGCCCGCGCCCAGTCATGAATTTACCGACATGCACGATTGGGGCGACATGCTGGTAGCGGCAGGTTTTGCCGAGCCGGTGATGGACATGGAGCGCATCACGCTCACCTTTGAGACGCCGCAGCGCGTGCTGCAGGAGTTGCGCGGCCTGGGGCGCAATCTGCATCTGGAGCGCTTTCAGGCCTTGCGCGGGCGCCGCTGGCACAGCCAGTTGCTGCAAGCCATCGAGAAGAGCGCCATGCAACTTACTTTTGAAGTGGTCTATGGTCATGCCTTCAAGCCGGCGCCCAAGCTGACAGTGAGTGCCCAAAGCAACATCTCACTGGACCAGATGCGTGCCGCCCTGACGCGCGGCAAGGCTGCCACGCGTGCCGTCGCCAAATCCACCCTGGACCAACATGAGTGAATTCGACTTTCGCTGGGCGCTGATGCTACTTTGCCTGCTGATCTTTGGCGTTTCGTTTGTTGTGCTGCTCTGGGCCGCATGGCGCCACCATCGGCGTGCTGAAGCGGAGCGGGTCAATTTTCACAGTTCACTGGCTGTCGAGATCGCCTGGACGATTGCGCCCTGCATCATCGTGCTGCTTTTGGTGTGGCCAACCGCAAAGATATTTTGGTCACCTTGAGGCCGGTATATGGGGTTTCCCCTTGTAGTTATTGATGAATAAGTGGAGGATGATCCACTAAAATACTTTGACAAAAGTCAACTAATTAAAAGTTAGTTGATCATCATTCTGCACACGAAGGACAGCGATTTATGCGTAGCTTGTACAAACTTGGTTTAAGCGTTGTGTTGGCCTTGGGGTCGTTCGCCGCTTGGGCTGGTTATGCGTTTAATTTCCCCGAGCCCGTTACGCCCATTGCCCGCGAAACCCTGCACATGCACAACCTGGTCATGGTAGTGATCCTGGTGCTGTTTTTCCTGGTGTTCGGCTTGTTGATCTATTCATTTCGCACGCACCGTAAGGACGCTGGCTACAAGGCCGCCACCTTTAGCGGGCCGGTGAACCGCAAGCAATGGTTGTGGGTGTTGTCGCCGTTTGCCCTGCTGTTCTTCATCGACTACGTGGTGTTCGGCATCCCGGCTTACCACGCCGTGGTGATGTACGAAGACACCAAGACAGACGCCGAACTGGTGGTCAAGGTGACGGGTAGCCAGTGGTTGTGGGAATACGAGTTTCCGGCCGAAGGTGTCAGTTTCACCAGTCGCCTGATCACGCCACGCGACCAGATCGACAGCGGTGCCGCCAAGGGGGCGCACTATTTGCTCGAAGTGGACAACCCGCTGGTGTTGCCGGTGGGCAAAAAGGTACGTTTCATCACCACCTCCAATGACGTGATCCACAGCTGGTGGGTGCCGGCCTTTGGTGTCAAGCGCGATGCGGTGCCGGGTTTTCTTCGTGAATTCTGGGCCACCGTTGAAAAAACAGGTACTTACCGCGGCCAGTGCTCCGAGTTGTGCGGCAAGGAACACGGTTTCATGCCGGTGGTGGTCAATGTGGTGACTGAAGAAGAATTCACCAAATGGCTGGCTGGCAAAAAGGCGGCGGCCGCGCCAGCAGCGGCGTCAACCGCTGTCATTGCACCGGCCGCCAAGGCAGTGCTGGCAAAAGCCCAGTAATTCAGTATCAGTTTTTAGAAATCCAGTAGAAGGAGTTGGCAATGGCACACGATATGGCACATGGTTTGCCGGTGGGTGATTCCCACGCGGGTGGATACAAGGGTGGTTGGGTTCGCTGGTTGGAAACCACCAACCACAAGGACATCGGCATCATGTACCTGATTTTCGGCTTCGTCATGCTGTTCATCGGTGGCGGCATGATTTTGACAGTGCGCCTGGAGTTGTTCCAGCCTGGCTTGCAGTTTGTGCAACCCGAGCTGTTCAACCAGTTGATCACCTTGCACGGGTTGGTGATGGTGTTCGGCTTTGCCATGCCGGTGGCCACCGGTCTGGCCAATTACATGCTGCCGATGATGATTGGCGCGCCCGACATGGCCTTGCCGCGTCTGAATAACTGGGGCTTCTGGATTTTGCCGCCCGCTGCGATCATGCTCACACTGCCGTTCTTTTTGGGTCTGATGGGCGTTGGCCCGGGCGCGGTGGATACCGGCTGGACGATGTACGCGCCGCTGTCCATTCAAAGCGGCTGGGGCATGGACTTTGCCATTTTCGCCATCCACATGCTCGGTGTCTCGTCTATTCTGGGCTCGATCAACGTCATTGTGACCATCCTCAACATGCGCGCGCCTGGCATGACCATCATGAAGATGCCGCTGTTTGCCCATGGTTTCCTGATGACCGCCGTGCTCTTGATCACCATCATGCCGGTGTTCGCCGGTGGTGTCACCATGGTGCTGATG
>PFUD01000174.1 GCA_002789915.1 Comamonadaceae bacterium CG_4_9_14_3_um_filter_60_33
GGTGCCGGGTCTCGCCCCGGCGGGCGACTCACTTTTCTTTGCTTCGCCAAAGAAAAGTAAGCAAAAGAAAGGCGACCCCGCTGTCTGCGACCTGCAGCAAAGCTGCAGGCAACCTGCGATGGATGGGTTTTGCGGGGGAGTCGCTCGAACTCGCTGCGCTCAGACAATCGCGACTCCTGATCCCGCAAAACCCACCCATCGCAGGCGCATACAGAAGGGGTGGGGTAGCCAAATAGCCCAGGCCTGCTGCTCGTGCTGCTGCGCAGCACATCGTGTTGGTGGGTCAGGTGTAGCGCTTGCTGCGCAAATTGTTCTTCATCTCGCGCAACAGCGGCTGCAACTTGTCGCTGCCAATGCGCAGCGCCACGCAGGTGGCCAGAATGTCGATGATCATCAGGTGCAGCAGGCGCGACACCATCGGGCTGTAGCGGTCATAGCCCTCCGGGTGGTCGGCCGCCACATGGATGTCGCCCGCCGAGGCCAGTGGCGAGCCACTGGCGGTAATGACGATGGTGGTGGCGCCATTCTTGCGCGCAATGTCGCACGAATCCATCAGGTCACGGGTGCGCCCCGAGTTGCTGATCACCAGCACGCAGTCGCCGGGTTGCAACAGCGACGCGCTCATCACCTGCATGTGGCCGTCGCTGTAGGCCACGCCGTTGATGCCGAGCCGAAAGAATTTGTGCTGCGCGTCCTGCGCCACCACGCCCGAGTTGCCAACGCCAAAAAATTCGATGCGGCGGCCCGCGTGGTAGGCCTTGAGCAGGGCATCGACGGCCTTGTCGATAGCGACAGAACTGGCATCGTTGCGGTATTTCAGAAAGGCCGCCACGGTGTTGTCGATGACCTTGACCATGATGTCGCTGGTCTTGTCATCGGCATCGACGCTGCGGTGGATGAACGGCACGCCCTCGCTCACGCTGCCGGCCAGCTTGAGCTTGAAGTCGCTCAGGCCGTCATAGCCGACGCTGCGGCAAAAGCGCACCACCGTAGGCTTGCTCACATGGGCGCGGTCGGCCAGTTCGCTCACTGGCATCAGGGCAAAACTGCGCGGGTCGCTCAGCACCAGCTTGGCCACGCGCTGCTCAGCGGGCGCCAGCGAGGGCAGGCAGGCCTTGATGCGGTCAAGCATGGTGGATGCCGCAGCGCCGGGCCGCCCCAAGCAAGGCACGGCCCCCTCGGGGGGTAGCGACGCACACAAAGTGGCGAGCGTGGGGGCGGTTTAGCACTCTTCGCTCCAGCAGAAACTGTCACGGGCGATCATGGCGCTGGTGGCGCTGGGGCCCCATGTGCCTGATGCGTAGGGACGCGGGCCTTGGGCGTCGGCCTGCCAGTGGTTCAGGATGGGCTCGACCCAGCGCCAGGCTTCTTCCTGCTCGTCGCTGCGCACAAACAGGTTGAGCCGGCCGTCGATCACGTCGAGCAGCAGCCGCTCGTAGGCACCGACGCGCTCCTGGCCAAAGCGCTTGTCAAAGTCCAGGTCAAGCTGCACCGGCGACAGCGTGTGCGAATTCTTGCGGTTGTCCTGGCCCTGCGCCAGCAGGTGCAGTTCCAGCCCGTCCCTGGGCTGCAGGTTGATCACCAGCCGGTTGGCCAGGCCGATTTGCGAGTTGAAAATGGCGTGCGGCGTCGGCCGGAAGTTGACCACGATGCGCGCATCGCGCCCGGCCAGGCGCTTGCCGGTGCGAATGTAAAACGGCACGCCGGCCCAGCGCCAGTTCGATATTTCGGTGCGCAGCGCGACAAAGGTCTCGGTTTGGCTGGCAGGGTTCACGCCCAGTTCTTCGCGGTAGCCGGGCACCGCCACGCCACCCACTGCACCAGCGCTGTACTGGCCGCGAATCACATCCTGCGCCAGCGTTTCGGGTGTCCAGGGTTTCAGTGAGCGCAGCACCTTGAGCTTTTCGTCACGAATCGCGTCGGCATGCGAGTTGATCGGCGGCTCCATGCCAATTGCGCACAACAGTTGCAGCGCGTGGTTTTGCACCATGTCGCGCAGCGCGCCGGTGGTCTCGTAAAACGCGCCGCGCTTTTCCACGCCCAGTTCTTCGGCAATGGTGATCTGGATGTTGGCAATGTGCTCACGGCGCCACAGCGGCTCGAACAGCGAATTGCCAAAGCGCAGCGCAAACAGGTTTTGCACGGCGGGCTTGCCCAGGTAATGGTCGATCCGAAACACCTGCTTTTCGCTGAACACCTGGGCCACGCTGTGGTTGATGGCGCGGTTGCTGGCCAGGTCGTGGCCCAGCGGTTTTTCCAGTACCACACGGGTTTGCGGCGTGTTCAGGTCGGCAGCGGCGAGTTGTTCGACGATGGTGGTGAACAGCGCGGGCGCGGTAGCCAGGTACATTACCACGGTATCGGCCGGGCGCTGCGCCAGCTTGCTCGCCAGGTAGGCGTAATGCGCGGTCTTGGACAGGTCCATGCTGACAAATTCCAGCAGCTGGGAGAAGCGCGCAAATTCTTCCGGGGTGGGGCGCTTGGCCAACTCCACCTGGTCGAAGCGGGCCTGGATCATGGCGCGGTAGCGTTCGTCGCTGAGATCGTCGCGGCCGACACCAATGATGCGTGCCCCCTCGGGGAGAGTGCCATGTTTGAAAGCCTGAAACAGCGCGGGCATCAGTTTGCGCCACGACAGGTCGCCGGTGCCGCCGAAGAGAACAAGGTCAAAACTCATGTGAACAATCATGGGTGGGAAGGTGATGCAGAAGCAAAAAATTTAGAATGCGTAATGTAACTTCGTTTCATTGTTTTTGGAAAAGTTGGTAACTTTTTCGGTCGCGCTGCAACGCTGTGCGCCACCCGCTTCGATAAACTACCCCTGTGAGTTAGTGACTCCTTCAAAAAAATCCCGCTCAAGGAAATATAGTGCAAATCAAAGTTAAGGCATGGTTGGCGTGCTGCGTCTGCGCGTTGGCGCTCGCAATCACGCTGATGCCGTCAAGTTCGCATGCCCAAGGCACCGCGACACCAGCGTCTGTGTCTGCGCCTACGCTCGGTGAAGCGCCCGCCACGCCACCAGTTATCACCGACGTAAAGCCAAATACCAACAACCCTTACGGCCTGGCATCGCTATGGAAGACTTCCGACGCAGTGGCCAAGACGGTGCTGTTGCTGCTGCTCGTTATGAGCATCGGCAGCTGGTACATCCTGGTCGTCAAAGTGCTCGAGCAAGCCAAAATGATGCGCCAGGCCAAAGCTGCCACCCAAAACTTCTGGTCGGCCGGCACGATCGAGCGGGGTGCCGCTGCGCTTGAAGCCAACAGCCCATATCGCTTCATGGCCGATGCCGCCAGCAGCGCTGTCAAAAAGCATGTCGGCCTGATGGGCCATGTGGATCTCAACGACTGGATCGCCATGGGCATCCAGCGCGCCGTGGAGCGCATTCGAAGCAGCACCCAAAATGGACTCGCCTTTTTGGCCACCGTGGGCTCCATCGCGCCGTTTGTTGGCTTGTTTGGCACCGTCTGGGGTATTTACCACGCGCTGACGGCCATCGGCATCTCGGGTCAGGCGTCCATCGACAAGGTGGCCGGGCCGGTGGGCGAAGCGCTGATCATGACGGCCATCGGCCTGGCCGTGGCTGTGCCGGCCGTGCTGTCGTACAACTGGCTGGTGCGCCGCAACAAGGCGGTGATGGACGACGTGCGCGCCTTCAGCCAGGACCTGCACGCCGTGGTACTGGGCTCGGTCAAAAAGTCCTTAACCGATTAAAAACCCCATGTCCATGAACCTTGGCGCCAACGACGACAGCGATGACGCGCTCATGGCAGCCATCAACACCACGCCGCTGGTGGATGTGATGCTGGTGCTGCTGATCATTTTCCTGATCACGATTCCCGTGGTGACGACCTCGATCAAGCTCTCGCTGCCGAAGGAGCGCGTGGAAGTGCGCGCCACCAAGCCCGAGAACATCATCATTTCGGTTGATCAGGGCGGCAACATTTACTGGTACGACGCGCGTGTCAACAGCGTTGATGCACTGGTCGAGAAGCTTAAAAAAGTTGCCAGCCTCAGGCCGCAGCCTGAAGTGCAGGTGCGCGGCGACGCCAGGGCCCGCTATGAGGGCATCGGCAAAGTGCTGCTGGCCTGCCAGCGCGCGGGGATTGCCAAGGTCGCCTTCATCACCGAACCGCCACCGCTCGGCGGTTGAGCCTCAGCCAGATAACGACCCCATGGGACTGCACGTAGGAAACACCAGCAACTCGGATGAGCCCGAAGTCATGATGGAGATCAACACCACGCCGCTGATCGACGTGATGCTGGTCTTGCTGGTCATGCTCATCATCACCATCCCGATTCAGTTGCACTCGGTTGATCTTGAAATGCCGGTTGGCGCGCCGCCGACCCAACTGGTCAAGCCAGAGAAAATCCAGATCGACATCGACGCGCAGAGCATGGTCTATTGGCAGGGTCTGCCGGTAACGGCTGCCGAACTGGACGAGCACATGAAAGCCATCGCCGCCCAGCCGCCGCAGCCTGAGGTTCACATTCGCTCCGACAAAGCCTCGCAATACGCCGTCTTTGCCAACGTGCTCGCCAGCAGCAAGCGTCTGGGCCTGAACAAGATTGCAGTGATCGGCGCGGAGCAGTTTGTCCCATGAAGACGCTCGGCATGGATGACCGCTTTGAGCCGTACGACCCGTCGCGGCGCGTCAAAGGCCTGATTGTCGTGATTGCGCTGCATGTGCTCATCGGCTACGCGCTGGTCTCGGGTATGGCGCGCGATGGACTCAGCTACATTAAGAAGCCGCTGGAAGCCGTGGTGATTCAGGAAGTGGTCATTCCCCCACCGCCGCCGCCGCCGCCAAAGAAAGTCGAGAAACCTCGGGTCATCCCTAAGGAGAAGGCGCCGCGACCACCGCCACCACCCGCGCCTTTTGTGCCGCCGCCCGATGTGGCTCCAGAGGTGATTGCGAACGTGCCAGTGATTGAATCCGTGGCAACGCCGCCGCCAGAACCCGTCGTGATTGCGCCCCCACCCCCAGAGCCAGCACCAACATTCGCAACCGCGGCGACCGGCCCCACGCGCACCAGCATCGGGCTGGCCTGCCCGATCCAGATGCCGCCCGAGATGCCACGGCGGGCACTGCGAGACGGCATCGAAGGCGTGGTCAAGGCGCAAATCCATATCAAGGGCGGCACCATTGTTGAAGTGACAATTTTGTCTGGGCCGCGCGTATTTCATGCCGCGGTCAAGGCCGCCATGCTGCAGTACACCTGTGTTACCGATGGCGATGACGTCGTTGCCACGCAGCAATTCAATTTCAAGATTGAATAAGCGGGCCTGAAAGGCGCCGCGCCCTGACGCTGGCCGATGCTGGCGTGGCGCGCGTCAGTGTGGCGTCTGATAATGTGGTCATGAACCAACTCGACGCCCTCAAACAATTCACCACCGTGGTGGCCGACACCGGCGACTTTCGGCAAATCGAAACCTTCCAGCCGACCGATGCCACCACCAATCCGTCGCTGATCCTCAAAGCGGTGCAAAAGCCCGAGTACCGCTCGCTGCTGCAAGATACTGTGACCCAGTACCGCGGCCGTGCGCTCGACGAGATCACCGACCGGCTGCTGGTGCGCTTTGGCTGCGAGATTTTGTCGCTCATCCCGGGTCGGGTCTCGACCGAGGTCGATGCGCGTTTGAGCTTTGATGCCAGCGCCAGCTACAGCCGCGCCGAGCGGCTGATCGAGCTGTACCAGGCGCAGGGCATTCACATCGACCGCGTGTTGATCAAGGTGGCCGCTACCTGGGAAGGTATTCAGGCGGCGATCCGGCTGGAGCAGCGCGGCATTCACACCAATCTGACGCTACTGTTTTCGTTCTGCCAGGCGGTGGCTTGCGGCCAGGCCAAAGTGCAATTGATCTCGCCGTTTGTCGGGCGCATTTACGACTGGTACAAGAAATCCGCCGGTACGGCTTGGGTCGAGGCCGACCATACCGGCGCCAACGACCCCGGTGTGCAGTCGGTCACGCAAATCTTCAACTACTACAAAAAGCATGGCATTGCCACCGAGGTCATGGGCGCGAGCTTTCGCAACATCGGCCAGATCACCGCACTGGCCGGCTGTGACCTGCTGACCATCAGCCCCGACTTGCTGGCGCAGTTGGCTGGCAGCAGGGCGCCACTGGCGCGTGCGCTCGATGCTGAAACGGCTCAGACGCTGGATATTCCCTATGTGAGCTATGACGAGTCAGGCTTTCGTTTTGCGCTCAATCAGGATGCCATGGGCACCGAGAAGCTGGCCGAAGGCATTCGCGCGTTTTGTGCCGATGCTGGCAAACTCGACAAGATGTTGCTGGCAGCGTGAGTTTTGCTGGCGCGCCTCGAGATGGCGGTATTGCCAAGTTTTAAATGAAATGAGAGTGTCTATGAACAGAATTCGTTGTGACCGCACGCCCGCCTGGGGCCAATTGCAGGCCGCGTTTGAGGCCACTGGCCGCACCTTTGATGTGCGCAGCGCGTTTGCCGCCGACCCTGAGCGCTTCGAAGCCTTCAGCCAATGCGCGCCCCATGTGTTTGCCGACCTGTCCAAAAACAGGATCGATGCAGCCACTGAAGCATTGCTGCTGGCGCTGGCGCAGCAGACCGGGCTTGCAGACCACCGCGATGCCATGTTTGCGGGTGACGCCATCAACACCACCGAGGAGCGCGCCGTGATGCACTGGCTGCTCAGAACGCCGCCGCTGGACCCGGCCATGCCAGCGCAATCGGTGCACCGGCACATGGCTGAGACGTTGAACGAGGTGCACACCACGCTCGACGCCATGCTCGCGTTTGCCGAGCAAGTGCGCGCGGATGACGGCATCACCGACATTGTCAACATCGGCATTGGCGGCTCCGACCTCGGGCCGCAAATGGCGGTGCTGGCGCTCGATGCATTTGTGTTACCCGGCAAACACTTTCACTTTGTCTCGAATGTGGACGGGCACGAGCTCAACGCGGTGCTCAAAAAGCTCAAACCAGAGAGCACGCTGTTTCTGGTAGCCAGTAAAACCTTCACCACCATCGAGACCATGACCAACGCGCAGTCGGCCAAGAGTTGGTTCGAGTCGCATGGTGGCACTGATATTGCGCGGCATTTTGCGGCGCTCACCACCAACGTGGCAGCCGCCAACGCCTTTGGCATCAGCACCACGTTTGGCTTTTGGGACTGGGTGGGCGGGCGCTATTCGGTGTGGTCGGCCATCGGTCTGCCACTGGCGATTGCCATTGGTGCCCAAGGCTTCAAGGAATTTTTGGCGGGTGCGCACGCCATGGACGAGCACTTTCGCACCACACCGCTGGCGCGCAACCTGCCGGTGCGCCTGGGGCTGCTCGACGTCTGGTACCGCAACTTTCATGGTTTTACCAGCCGCTCAGTAGCACCCTACCACAGTGCGCTCAAGCGCTACCCGGCCTACCTGCAGCAGCTTGAGATGGAAAGCAACGGCAAGCGGGTTGATGCGGCAGGTGCTGCCTTGCCCTACGGCACCGCTCCGGTGATTTGGGGTGAGCCCGGCACCAACGGCCAGCACGCCTATTTTCAGATGTTGCACCAGGGCACCGATGTGGCGCCGGTGGAGTTTGTCGCGGTCAAAACCCCCCGGCATGACTTGCACGGCCACCACGCGCTGCTGCTGGCCAACGCGCTGGCGCAGGCGCAGGCGCTGATGCTGGGAAAGGCAGATGCTGGCGGCCACAAGCATTTCACCGGCAACCGGCCCAGCACGTTTTTGCTGCTCGATGAACTCTCGCCCACCAGCCTGGGTGCCCTCATTGCGCTGCAGGAGCACCGCGTGTTTGTCAGCGGCTCGGTGTGGGGCATCAACAGCTTTGACCAGTGGGGCGTGGAGCTTGGCAAGGTGCTGGCCAAGGATATTGAGGCGCGCCTGGCCAGTGGTGACGTGACCGGGCTGGACGGCTCGACCGTCGGCTTGCTGGCGTTACTGACCTGACAAATAGCGCTCTGCAAAGCTTTGCAAGGTGGCCTGGTAAAGCGCAGGGTTGGCGATATCGAGGTCGCTGTGTTTGGCGTTTTCCATCGCCAGCCAATGCTTGGGCGGACTGGCCGCGGCAAACAGGCGCTCGCCGAGCTGGATCGGGATGGTGTCGTCATCACGGCCGTGCATCATCAACAGCGGCGCCTGAACCTTGGCGATTTTGCCAAGCGAATCAAAATCGTCCGGGTAAAACAGATTGAGCAGGCTACCCAGTATGCCCACCGAGCTTGCCACGTCGTCAAAGCTGGTGAAGGCCGACTCCAGTACCAGGCCGCCATAGTCGGCGGGACTTTGCAGGCGGCTGGCCAAGTCCAGCGCCACGGCCGTGCCCATGGAGTGGCCGTAGATCACGCGGTGTTTGGCGTCGGGCTGGCGTTTTGTGAGCTCGCCCCAAGCCACTTGCGCATCGGCCAGAATGCTTTGTTCGGTGGGCGTGAGCGCGCTACTTTCCCCCCAGCCCCGGTAGTCCACCGCCAGCACTGAAAAGCCCGCGCTGCGTAGCGCCTCAATCTTGCGCTGGTTGCCAAACAAATTGCGAAACGTGCCGTGTAGGTACAGCAGGGTTGGGGCCCGCGCATGGGCGTTCGGTAGCCACCAGAGGGCCAGATATTGCGGCGCGTCGACAGCTGTATTGGAGGCAGACAGGCTGACTAAATAGCGCTCGTCACCGTTTGACAGGCCTGCAAAATCAGCCGGTACGCCAGCGGTCGGGCGGTAAATGAGTGTGCGCTGTTTGGCATCTAACCAGGCGCAACCGCTGCTGGCCAGCAGTGCCAGAAGCAGACCCAGCCGCAAGAAAAGCGCCGTTACACTTGATGCCTTGCAAAATTTCCAATTCACTGGCGGGTTCATGAAGAAATTGATTTGTACCGTCACGGGCCTGATTGTGGCGCAGTTGGCACCGATGGCATTGGCTCAGCCAAGCGAACCCGTACCCGTACCCGTCAGCCAAAGCCCAAAGCTGCAATTGCAGTTCAGCCCCTACTCCTACCACTTTTCCCCCAGCGAAGAACACAAGCCGGTCTTCATGGTCGGTCTGGAGCGCGAACATGCCAGTGGCAAGCTCGATGGCATCACTTTTTTCAGCAACTCTTTTGGCCAGGAATGCCTGTACATCTACCCTTGGGGCGGTGTTTACAAAAACATTTGGGGGGTTGCGCCCTTGTCGTTCAAATGGACCGCCGGGTTGCTGTACGGCTACAAGGAGCCCTACGAAAACAAGGTACCGCTGAACTACAAAGGCTTCTCGCCTGGCGCCGTTTTTGCCCTGGCCTACGAGTTCAGGCCAGGCTGGTCAGCCCAACTGAATGCGCTGGGTAATTCGGCGCTGATGTTTCAAGTGAATCTGCTAATTAAATAAGCCACAAGAAAAACCCCCCGCAAGGCTCGCGCTTTGCGGGGGGTTTGGGTAGCGGGCGCTGCTTACATGCCCATGCCGCCCATGCCACCCATACCGCCCATGCCACCCATGTCGCCGCCGCCCATGCCGCCGGCAGCGTCATCCTTGGGAGACTCTGACACCATGCACTCGGTGGTCAGCATCAACGAAGCCACAGACGCTGCGTTTTGCAGCGCGGTGCGGGTCACCTTGGTTGGGTCCAGAATGCCCATTTCGATCATGTCGCCATAGGTGTCGTTGGCGGCGTTGAAGCCGTAGTTGCCCTTGCCGGCCATGACCGCATTCACCACCACCGAGGCTTCGCCGCCGGCGTTGTAAACGATTTCGCGCAGAGGCGCTTCGATGGCCTTCATCACCAGCTTGATGCCGGCGTCCTGGTCAGCGTTGGCGCCCTTGATGGTGCCAACGGCTTGCTTGGCGCGCAACAGTGCCACACCGCCACCAGCCACAATGCCTTCTTCCACGGCAGCACGG
This sequence comes from Comamonadaceae bacterium CG_4_9_14_3_um_filter_60_33, assembly GCA_002789915.1. Lineage (GTDB taxonomy): Bacteria > Pseudomonadota > Gammaproteobacteria > Burkholderiales > Burkholderiaceae_C > Rhodoferax. Next base: position 9,855 of record PFUD01000174.1, read on the forward strand.
GTGGCGTGCAGAGCGTCTTCAACGCGAGCTTTTTTCTCTTTCATTTCGACTTCAGTGGCAGCGCCAACCTTGATCACGGCGACACCGCCGGCGAGTTTTGCAACACGCTCTTGCAGTTTTTCGCGGTCGTAATCGCTGGTGGCTTCTTCGATTTGCACGCGCACTTGTTTCACACGGGCTTCGATGTCAGCAGCAGGGCCAGCACCGTCGATGATGATGGTGTTTTCCTTGCCCACTTCAATGCGCTTGGCCGAACCCAGGTCAGCCAAAGTCACTTTTTCAAGTGTCAGGCCCACTTCTTCAGCGATGACCTTGCCACCGGTCAGGATGGCGATGTCTTCCAGCATGGCTTTGCGACGGTCGCCAAAGCCTGGGGCCTTGACCGCCACAACCTTCAGAATGCCACGGATGGTGTTGACCACCAGAGTGGCCAGCGCTTCGCCTTCGACATCTTCGGCGATGATCAGCAGTGGACGGCCGCTCTTGGCGACTTGCTCGAGCGTGGGCAACAGGTCACGGATGTTGCTGATTTTCTTGTCGTACAACAGCACGAACGGGTTTTCCAGCAGTGCGGATTGCTTCTCTGGGCTGTTGATGAAGTAGGGCGACAGGTAGCCGCGGTCGAACTGCATGCCTTCGACGACTTCAAGTTCGCTGTCCAAAGACTTGCCGTCTTCGACGGTGATGACGCCTTCCTTGCCCACTTTGTCCATGGCATCGGCAATGATCTTGCCGATGGTCTCGTCCGAGTTGGCCGAGATGGAGCCAACCTGGGCAATTTCCTTGCTGGTGGTGGTGGCCTTGGAGGCTTTCTTGAGTTCTTCAATCAGGGCTGCGACAGCCTTGTCAATGCCGCGCTTGATGTCCATCGGGTTCATGCCGGCGGTCACGTACTTCATGCCTTCGTGCACGATGGCCTGGGCCAGCACGGTGGCAGTGGTGGTGCCGTCGCCAGCGATGTCAGAAGTCTTGGATGCAACTTCCTTGACCATCTGCGCACCCATGTTTTGCAACTTGTCTTTCAGTTCGATTTCCTTGGCCACCGACACGCCGTCCTTGGTCACCGTGGGGGCGCCAAAGCTGCGGTCGAGTACCACATTGCGACCTTTGGGGCCGAGGGTGACTTTGACCGCGTTGGCCAAAATGTTCACACCTTCAACCATGCGTGCGCGGGCTTCGCCGCCGAAAACTACATCTTTTGCTGCCATGTTATGACTCCAATAAATTCAAATAAATACGATATGCGTTGTTTGACAAGAAAGCGCGCAGGCTTTACTTCTCGACAACCGCGAACAAGTCATCTTCTTTCATGACCAGGAGTTCGTCGCCATCGACCTTGACGGTCTGGCCGCTGTACTTGCCAAACAACACGCGGTCGCCGACCTTGACTGCCATCGGGCTGACTTCACCCTTGTCGTTCTTTTTGCCGGGGCCAACGGCCAGCACTTCACCTTGATCGGGCTTTTCAGCAGCGCTGTCAGGAATGACAATGCCGGAGGCGGTTTTGGTTTCGTTTTCTACGCGTTTGACGATCACGCGGTCGTGCAGGGGACGAAGTTTCATGGTGACTCCTATAAAGTTTGAAACGGTGGGTTGACAAAGGCCATCACCATTGGTCTGGCGGTGGCCTGTAACTTTCAGAGGAAATGCCAACGAGATTGTTAGCACTCACCTCAAACGAGTGCTAATGATAAGGCCTTTTGGCTCGTTTTCAAGACCACCACTGACGATTGGCCTTACTTTTCCGGAAATTGAGAGGCGTCTTTTGCCGGGCCGGGCACCTCATGGTCGCGGTCCGGGCGCTTGTAAGGGTCAACATGGGTCATCATGTTGATCACGCGGTGGCGCAGCATGACGCGGTTGCGCGCTGCCACGGCAATGTCGTGGCCCTGCTCCACGTTCAGGGTGGCGTCCACTTCGAGGTGGGCGTCCACCACGATCATGTCGCCCATTTTGCGGGTGCGCACATCGTGCACATTGCTGATGCCGGGGGTGTCGAGCAGGGTTTTGCGAATGGCCTGCACCTCTTTTGCGTCAACGGCGCGGTCCATCAGGTCGTGCAGCGCGTTCCAGCCAAAATTCCAGCCCATGCGGGTCACCATGAAGCCCACCAGCGCGGCGGCAATCGGGTCAAGAATGGGGTAGCCCATCAGGTTGCCGATGATGCCAATCCCCACCACCAGCGAAGACGCCGCGTCCGAGCGCGCGTGCCAGGCATTGGCCACCAGCATGCTGCTTTTGACCTTTTTTGCCACCGACAGCATGTAGCGAAACAGCAGTTCCTTGGCTGTGAGCGCGCCAGCGGCCACCCACAGGGCCATGATGTGCACCGTGGCAATCGAAGTGGGATCCTGCAATTTGCTGGCGGCTGACCACAGCATGCCCAGGCCTACAGCCAGCAACAACAAGCCCAGTGCCAACGAGGCCGCTGTCTCAAAGCGTTGATGGCCATAAGGATGGTCTTGGTCGGCGTCTTTTTGACTGTGGTGGTTGGCAAACAGCACCACAAAATCGGCCACCAGGTCAGACAGCGTGTGGATGCCGTCGGCGATCAGGCCCTGCGACTTGGCTGTGATGCCCACCGCAATCTGGGCAATGCTAAGTGCCAGGTTGACGGCCACGCTGACCCAGGTGGAGCGCGACGCCGCTGCAGCGCGCTCGGCAGGGGTGAATTGGCTGTCTTCGTCGTTGTCGGGAAATTCATCAGAGCGCATGGGTTGCTCAATCAGTGCGTGGGCCTGAAGTTTAGGTTACCGCGCCGTGCGCGCTCGCGCTTGGGCGCAGTATCACTTCATACAATCGTGTCATGAATTTTTTAGACATGCTGCGCAGTGCCGAGCGCCAAAACGGTTCCCTGTTGTGCGTCGGGTTGGACCCCGATCCGGCCAGATTCCCTGCCGCCATGCAGGCTGATGCCAGCAAAATTTACGACTTTTGCGCGGCCATCGTCGATGCCACGGCTGACCTGGTGAGCGCCTTCAAACCGCAAATTGCCTACTTTGCCGCGAACCGGGCCGAAGACCAGTTGGAGCGCCTGATGGTGCACATGCGCCGCGCGGCGCCGGGCGTGCCGGTGATTCTCGATGCCAAGCGTGGCGACATTGGCAGCACCGCCGAGCAATACGCCAAAGAGGCCTTTGAGCGCTACGGTGCCGATGCCGTCACGCTGTCGCCGTTCATGGGTTTTGACACCATTGCCCCCTACCTCAAGTACCACGGCAAAGGCGCTTTTTTGCTGTGCCGCACCTCGAACCCGGGGGGCGATGATTTTCAGAACCAGCGGCTCAGCAGTGTGGCTGGCGAGCCCTTGCTGTACGAGCACATTGCGCAACTGGCGCAGGGGCCGTGGAACCTGAACGGCCAGTTGGGTCTGGTGGTGGGCGCCACTTACCCGGCCGAGATCGCGCGCGTGCGTGCTCTGGCGCCGACGTTGCCGCTGTTGATTCCGGGCGTCGGCGCGCAGGGCGGCGATGCGCTCGCCACCGTCAGGGCGGGCTGGCGCGAAGATGCGCCGATCATCGTGAATTCATCTCGCGCCATTTTGTACGCTGCCCAGGGCGCCGACTTTGCCCAGGCCGCGCGCCAGGAGGCAATCAAGACCCGTGATTTATTGCAAGCCGCAAATTCAGATTTGGCTTAAGTCCAGCGCTGCTCCCGGAGCCGTGCTGGCAGCTGCGCCTTTGGCTTTCAGGAAACCGCCAGTGCCGTAGCGCGTCACGCGGCTGTAAAAACGGCGCTTGAGCCGCTGCACCATGGTGGTGTAGGCGTCGTGCAAGGGCGGCAGAATGGTGAAGCTGTCGTAATTCACCACCACGTCGACGCGGTGGCCCAGCGGCGCCAGTAGCGCCGTGACTTGGTCGTCGATCGCCTTGATGTCGTCTGCGCTGTCCACCGACAGGCCTTCGAAGTTGATAAATAGCAGCTTGTGCGCACGGTCCAGTTCCAGCCGCTGCGCCAGCGGCGTGGCGAGCAACCGGGCACGCAAGCCCATGGGCGCATCGGCAAACAGCGCTGCGTCCATGAGGCTGAGCTGGGGGCTGATCAGCGGCAGAAAATCCATCTGGTCGAGTACATCACGCTGCAGGTCAACCCCCTCCGCCAGTTCAATCAGTTCCAGCGTGGGCGCCTGTTCGCTGCCGATCAGGCGGAACACGCAGCGCTCAGTCACATAAAGCACCTGCTGGCCACGCCGGCGCGACTCGCGGGCGCTGAAGGTGCGGTGCTCCACCTGCTTGACGAATTTGCGGCAGCTGCCTTCGCTGTCGATGTGCAAGCGCCCATCGGCAATATGCGCTTGCAGATCACCGGCGGTAAAGGTACCGACAAAAACCACGGTTTTGGCGTTCTGGCTGATGTTGATAAAGCCGCCCGCGCCGGCCAACTTGGGGCCGAATTTGCTGACGTTGAGGTTGCCCTCGGCATCGGCCTGCGCCAGCCCGAGTACCGCCACATCGAGCCCGCCGCCGTCGTAAAAGTCGAACTGGCTAGGCTGGTCGATGACAGCTTGCGCGTTGATGGCCGCGCCAAAGCTTAAGCCACCCGCCGGAATGCCGCCAATCACGCCGGGCTCGGCGGTGAGCGTCAGCAATTCAAACACCTTTTCTTCGGCGGCCACGGTGGCCACGCCCTCGGGCATGCCGATCCCCAGGTTCACCACGCTGTTGGGCTTGAGCACCAGCGCGGCGCGCCGGGCAATCACCTTGCGCGCGGTCAGCGCCATGGGCGCGATCAGGTCCACGGGCACGCGAATCTCGCCCGAATAGGCCGGGTTGTAGGGCTCGCAAAACGTTTGCATGTGGTGGGCGGGGTCGGTGGCAATCACCACCGCATCGACCAGCACGCCCGGCACCTTGACGCTGCGCGGGTGCAAGGTGTTGCGCTCGGCCAGGCGCTCGACCTGGGCAATCACGATGCCGCCGCTGTTGCGCGCCGCCATGGCAATGGCCAGGGCCTCGAGCGTGAGCGCCTCGCGCTCCATGCTCAGGTTGCCGTCGGGGTCGGCGGTGGTGGCGCGGATGATGCCCACATGGATCGGAAACGCCTTGTAAAACAGGTAATCCCGGCCGTCGATCGCCATGCGCTGGACGATGTCCGCGGTGGTGACGGCGTTGAGCTTGCCGCCACCGTGGATCGGGTCAACAAAGGTGTCGAGCCCGACATGCGTGAGCGTGCCTGGCTTGCCCGCGGCAATGTCGCGAAACAGGTGGGTGATGACGCCTTGCGGCAGGTTGTAGGCCTCGATCTTGTTGTCGATGGCGAGCTGCTGCAGCGTTGGCACCAGCCCCCAGTGGCCGCCGATGACGCGGCGCACCAGGCCGTCATGGCCAAAGTGGTTCAGCCCGCGGCTCTGGCCGTCGCCCTGGCCGGCGGCATAGACCAGCGTCAGGTTGCGCGGTGCGCCCTGGCCGGTTTCCGCCTGCGTCTGGACAAAGCGCGCCTCCAGTGCCACCGCAATTTCTTCGGCAAAACCGATGCCGACAAAGCCGCCGGTGGCCACCGTATCGCCGTCGTGAATCAGGCGCACGGCCTCGGCTGCGCTGACTACCTTGTTGCGGCGCGCGCCGGTGGTTTGCAAGTCATCAAACTGGGTGTGCATGGGTTGTCTCCTCAGGGCACGATTTTTTATTTGTGCCACGGAATCACCGCGGCATCTTTCTGCCAGTCTAAACCCGTTGGCTCATGCCTTCCCCATATTTCCTCGAAGTACTTTGGCCAGATAACGCCCGGTGTGGCTGGCCGGGTTGGCGGCCAAAGCTTCGGGCGCGCCGACCCCCACCACAGTGCCGCCGCCCGAACCGCCTTCGGGGCCCATGTCGATCAGCCAGTCTGCCGTTTTGATGACGTCCAGGTTGTGCTCAATCACCACGATGGTGTTGCCCGCGTCGCGCAGCTGGTGCAAGACTTTCAGCAGCAGGTCGATGTCGGCAAAGTGCAAACCCGTGGTGGGCTCATCCAGAATGTAAAGCGTGCGGCCGGTGTCGCGCTTGCTCAGTTCCAGCGCCAGCTTGACGCGCTGGGCTTCACCGCCGGACAGCGTGGTGGCTGCCTGGCCGAGGCGGATGTACGACAGGCCCACGTCCAGCAGGGTGTGCAACTTGCGCTCGATGGTCGGCACGGCTTTGAAAAACTCATGCGCGGACTCCACCGTGAGGTCGAGAATTTGTGCGATGTTCTTGCCCTTGTAATTCACCTCCAGCGTTTCGCGGTTGTAGCGCTTGCCCGCGCAGACGTCGCACGGCACATAGACATCAGGCAAAAAGTGCATTTCGACCTTGACCATGCCGTCGCCTTCGCAGGCTTCGCAGCGGCCGCCGGCCACGTTGAAGCTGAAGCGCCCCGGGCCGTAGCCGCGCTCACGCGCAGTAGGCACTTCGGCCATGAGTTCGCGGATGGGGGTGAACAGGCCGGTGTAGGTGGCCGGATTGCTGCGCGGTGTGCGGCCAATGGGCGACTGATCAACGTTGATGACTTTGTCGAAGTACTCGATGCCTTCGATGGCGGCGTGCTCGGCGGGCTCATCATGGGCACGGTAAAGGGTGCGCGCCACCGCCTTGTACAGCGTGTCGTTCACCAGCGTGGATTTGCCCGAGCCCGACACGCCGGTGACGCAGGTGAACAAGCCCACAGGAAAAGCGACGTCAACGCTACGCAGGTTGTGGCCGCTGGCACCCATTACCTTGAGCGCCTGCAACTCGCCCAAGGTGGCGATGTGCTGCGCCTCGCGCTCGGCGCGGCGCACGGCAGCCGGGCTGGGGGCAAATCGGCTGGGTTTGCCGACGTTAAATGCCTTGGGGGTTTGTGTCGGTAACCAAGCGGTGCGGTGCGTGGGCACGGCAATGCTGCGCTCGCCACTCAAATACTGGCCAGTGAGCGAGCCAGGCGTAGCCATGACTTCGTCAAACGTGCCTTGCGCCATGACGTGCCCGCCGTGTACGCCCGCGCCGGGTCCCATGTCGATGATCTGGTCGGCCGCGCGCATCATGTCTTCGTCGTGCTCGACCACCAGCACGCTGTTGCCAATGTCGCGCAAGTGCTTCAGGGTGTCGATCAGGCGGTCGTTGTCGCGCTGGTGCAGGCCGATGCTGGGCTCATCGAGCACGTACATCACGCCGGTCAGCCCCGAGCCGATCTGGCTGGCCAGGCGAATGCGCTGCGACTCGCCTCCGCTCAAGGTCTCGGCGCTGCGGTCCAGGCTCAGGTAGGTCAGCCCCACGTCGTTCAAAAACTTCAGGCGCAGGCTGATCTCGCGCACCACTTTGGCGGCAATGTCGCCCTTGGCGCCGTGCATGGTGAGCCCGTTGAAATAGGCAAAACATTCGGCCAACGTGTAGTGGCTGAGCTCAAAAATAGCTTTGGCTTGCGCGCCTTCGCCAATCCGGACGTGGCGCGCCTCGCTTTTCAGGCGGCTGCCGGCGCAGTCGGGGCAGGGTTGGATGCTGCGCAGGCGCGCCAGGTCTTCGCGCACCACGTTCGAGTCGGTCTCGTGGTAACGCCGCTGCATGTTGGGAATGATGCCTTCGAACGGGTGTTTTTTTGTCAACTTTTTGCCACTGGAAACGCCCGAATCCATCACATAGCTGAACTTGATGTCCTCAAGCCCGGAGCCCTGCAGCACGGCGTGTTGCACGTTGGAAGGCAGCGACTCGAACGGCTGTTCGATGTCAAACTTGTAGTGCGCAGCCAGGCTCTCCAACATGGCAAAGTAGTAGGCGTTGCGCCGATCCCATCCCTTGATGGCGCCGCTGGCCAGGCTCAGCGTGGGAAACGCCACCACCCGCGCCGGGTCGAAAAACTCCTGCATACCCAAACCGTCGCAACTCGGGCAAGCGCCCACCGGTGAGTTGAATGAAAACAGGCGTGGCTCGAGTTCGGCAATTGAATAACTGCACACCGGGCAGGCAAACTTGGCGTTGAACAGGTGCTCAACCGGCTTGCCGGGTGCTCCCTCTGGGGCGCTATCCATTTCAAGGGCGATGGCGCGCCCGTTGGCAACCCGCAAGGCGGCCTCGAAGCTCTCGGCCAGGCGCTGCTTCAGGTTGTCGAAGTCGGTGCGGTCGGCGCTGGGGTCGGCGTCCGCATGGCGCACCTTGATGCGGTCGATCACCACGTCGATGTCGTGCTTCTCGGTTTTCTTGAGCGCAGGCAACTGGTCAAACTCAAAGGTCTGACCGTTGACCCGAAAACGCACATAACCCTGGTGCTGCATGTCGGCGAACACGTCAAGGAACTCGCCTTTTTTCTCACGTGCCAGTGGAGCCAAAATCATCAGTCGGATGTCTGCGGGCAGCGCAAGCACGGCATCCACCATCTGGCTAACAGTTTGCGATTGCAAGGGCAGGTTGTGCTCGGGACAGTAAGGCGTGCCGGCGCGGGCAAACAGCAGGCGCAGGTAATCATGGATTTCGGTCACCGTGCCGACGGTGGAACGTGGGTTGTGGCTGGTGGCTTTTTGCTCAATGCTGATGGCGGGCGACAGACCTTCGATCAGGTCCACGTCTGGCTTGTCCATCAGTTGCAAAAACTGTCGGGCGTAGGTGCTCAGGCTTTCCACATAGCGGCGCTGGCCCTCGGCATAGAGCGTGTCAAAGGCCAGGCTCGACTTGCCAGAACCGCTCAGGCCGGTGATCACCACCAGCTGGTTGCGCGGAATGTCGAGGTCGATGTTTTTCAGGTTGTGGGTGCGCGCCCCGCGCACGCTGATGTGCTGCTGCATGACAGCGCCCAAATAAGCGCCGTCAGTAGGGGCTGCAACGGCGCTACCGTTGTCGATGTGCTTCAAGATAGGTGTGCTCAAAATGTCGGCCAAACGCAAAGGGAAACCCGCCATGATAGTCAATGTGTGATGGCTGGCATTGCTCTTCTTGCCATTGACCCCTGGCAGCGCGTGACCAGCAAAGGGTCCAGAATCGGGGACAATCCGGGGCTCGCGGCCCTACGGGTTGTATTTTTGATTTCGGAGAAGCCCATGTCAGATGTGAATGCCTCACTGGCGTATGCCAGCGCCAAGCCCGCCACCGCCATGACGGCGCTGGAACTGCGTGCCAGCTTTTCGCTGGCCTCCATCTTTGCCCTGCGCATGCTCGGTCTGTTTTTGATTTTGCCGGTGTTTGCCATCGAGGCAGCGCGTTACCCCGGTGGCGACGATGCCGCGATGGTCGGGCTGACCATGGGCATTTACGGCCTCACGCAGGCCATGCTGCAGTTTTTGTACGGGCTGGCTTCTGACCGGGTCGGGCGTAAGCCCGTGATCGTGTTTGGTTTGCTGGTATTCGCCGTAGGTAGCCTCGTGGCGGCATGGGCGCCCACCTTGACCTGGCTGGCCATTGGCCGAGCGGTGCAAGGCGCAGGCGCGGTGTCGGCGGCCGTCACGGCACTGCTAGCCGACCAGACGCGCGATGCGGTGCGTACCAAATCGATGGCGCTGGTGGGCGTCAGCATCGGCTTGATGTTTGCGGTGTCTTTGGTGGCGGCGCCCATCCTGGCGGGCTGGATCGGTCTGGTGGGCATTTTTGTTTTGACTGGTGTGCTGGCGTTGTTGGGCGTGGCGGCGGTGCTCTGGTGGGTGCCGGCCGAACCCTTGCAGCACAAGGACCAGCCGCGCGGCAAGTTGGCCGATGTGCTGAAGTCGGCGGCGCTGCTCCGGTTGAATTTTGGTGTGTTCGTGTTGCACGCGGTGCAACTGGCCATGTGGCTGGCGCTGCCGACCATGCTGGTCGAGGCCGGTCTGGCGCGTGACCACCACTGGCAGGTGTATCTGCCTGCGGTGCTGGGCTCGTTCGTGGTGATGGGCGGCAGCCTGTTCCAGTTGGAAAAGCGCGGCTACTTGCGCGCCGTGTTCTTGACATCGATTGGCCTGACCGCGCTGGTGCAGGCCGGGCTCTGGGCGCAAGTGGATGCCGCGCCAAGCATCGCGCTGCTGGGCGGGCTGCTGTTTGTGTTCTTTTATGGCTTCAATGTGCTCGAAGCCAGCCAGCCCAGCATTGTGTCGCGCGTGGCGCCGCCGGCCAGCCGTGGCGCGGCCATCGGGGTCTATAACACGCTGCAGTCGCTGGGCTTTTTTGTCGGCGGCATGGGCGGCGGCTGGCTTATGAAGCACGGCGGCGCCGGTACCCTTTATGCGACGTGCGCCGGTTTGATGCTGGTCTGGCTGGTGGTGGCCTGGCCAATGCAGGCGCCGCTTGGGCGTGGCCACTGAAACCCGGCTAAACTGAAGTATTCAAAGGAGCAGGCATGGCCTCAGTCAATAAAGTAATTCTTGTCGGCAACCTCGGACGCGATCCCGAGGTGCGCACTTTTCCCAATGGCGACCGCGTGGCCAATGTCACCATTGCCACCACCGACAAGTGGAAAGACAAGCAAACCAACGAAATGCGCGAAGCCACTGAATGGCACCGCATTGTTTTCAATGGCCGCTTGGCCGAAATTGTCGAGCAATACCTGCGCAAGGGTGCCCAGATTTATGTCGAAGGCAGCTTGCGCACGCGCAAATGGACCGACAAGGACGGCATTGAGAAATACACCACCGAAATCCGCGCCGACCAGATGCAAATGCTGGGTAGCCGCCAAGGTATGGGCGAACCCAGCCATGGCGACGATGGCGGCGGTTACGCTCGTCCGGCAGCCGCAGCGCCTCGTCCTGCGGTGGCAGCTGCCCGCGCGCCTGCGGCGGCCGCTCCAGCAGCGCGTCCGCCCAGTGGCTTTGACGACATGGATGACGACATCCCGTTCTGACCAAGCAATTTCTTCAAAAAACCCCGAAAAGTCGCAGGCTTTCCGGGGTTTTTTTATGGTTTATTGCGAATTCTCATGTACTGGAGGGGGTATTTTAAATATACTCGGGATAGTATTTTTGAGGAATTGCCATGTCTGCGTCTTTTTTATTGCGCTCACTGCTTCGATCCGCTCGGGTGGGCCGAACGTTGCTTGCCATCATGTCACTGGCTGCGCTGTCAGTGGCTGCGCAAACGCCGCCCGAGGTCGCCGTGGCTGCGGTGCAGCGCAAGGCCGTGGGCAGCGGCTTTGAGCTTGATGGCGTGGTGCAGCCGGTCAAGCAAAGCACCGTGTCGGCGCAGGCCTCGGGGCGCATTGTCACGCTGGCGGTCAAGGCTGGTGATGCGGTGCGCGCCGGTCAGTTGCTGGCCACCATTGATGACCGTGAAACGCAAACCGGCGTGCAACTCAGCCGCGCCCAAGCGGCGCAGGCGCAGGCCGAGTTGCGCAACGCGCAAGCCAATTTTGACCGCACCCGGGAGCTGCTGGCGCAGGGCTTTGTCAGCAAAGCGGCCATGGACACGGCTGACGCACAACTCAAGTCAGCGCAGGCCGGCCGCGACCAGGCCAGCGCTGGTGAAAAGCAGTCCGGGCTGTCGCAGGGTTTTACCCGTGTCACCGCACCGTTTGATGCCTTTGTATTGCAAACGCTCGCCGAGGCGGGTGACCTGGCTTTTCCTGGCAAGCCGGTGTTGACGCTGTACGCGCCCCTGCCGCTGCGGGTTGTGGTGCAGGTGCCGGTATCACGGTCAAAGCTGGTGCAAGACAGCGCTTCAGTCGAGGTGCAGGTGCGTGGCACAGACGGCGCCATGCAGTGGGTTCGTCCCAGTCAGGCCAGCCACCTGCCCACCGCAGATGCAGTGTCGCAAACCATTGAATGGCGACTGCAGTTGCCCGTCAGCGCGGTCCAGGGACTGCTGCCGGGCCAACAGGTGCGGGTGCGTTTTGCCGCTGGCCAGTCGCAGCGTTTGCTCATTCCGATGGCAGCCGTGTTGCGCCGTGGCGAGTTGACGGCGGTCTATGTGGCCTCAAATCAGGGCTTCGTGCTCAAGGCGATTCGCCTGGGCGCAGACCATGGTGCGCAAGGCGTTGAGGTACTGGCGGGGCTGAGCGACGCCGATCAGGTGGCACTTGCGCCGGTACGTGCTGGCCTGGCCGGGGCCAGACCTGTTGGTAACGTGGCGCAGTGACATGAGCATGTCTGACGAATCCAAACTTGGTATCTCCGGGCGCATGGCCCGGGCTTTCAAGCTCAACGCCATCACGCCCTTGCTGGCGCTGGTGGCGCTGCTGCTGGGTGTTTTTGCGGTGTTGGTGACGCCGCGCGAGGAAGAGCCGCAGATCAACGTCACCATGGCCAATGTGTTGATTCCCTTTCCCGGGGCCAGCAGTGTCGATGTGCACAACATGGTGGCGCGCCCGGCCGAGCAGGTGTTGAGCCAGATTGCCGACATCGAGCACACCTATTCCGTGGCACGCCCCGGCATGGCCGTGATGACGGTGCAGTTCAAGGTGGGCGTGCCGCGCACCGAGGCGCTGGTGCGCCTGTACGACGTGCTCAACGCCAATCAGGATTGGTTGCCGCGCGAGCTGGGCACACTCACGCCCATTGTCAAGCCCAAGGGCATCGACGATGTGCCGGTGCTGGCCGTCACGCTGTGGAGCGAGGATGCCTTGCCTGCTGTTGATCTGGAGCGCGTGGCGCATACCCTTGAGGCCGAATTGAAGCGGGTGCCGGGCACGCGCGAGGTGCAGACCATTGGCGGGCCGCAGCGCGCCGTGCAGGTTTGGCTCGACCCGGTGCGCCTGCGCGAGCGTGGTGTCGATGTGCTGTCGCTCAAGGCCATGCTGGCCGCCGCCAACGCCAGCATGCCGTCGGGTTCAGTGCTCGACCCGCAAGTGTTGGGTGGCCAGATGCTGAGCGTGGAAACGGGTGAATTTTTGCGCTCGGCCCAAGACGTGGGCGATGTGGTGGTCGGCGTCAGCAATGGCCTGCCGGTGTACCTGCGCGAGGTGGCCCGCATCGAGACCGGTGCGCAATTGCCGCAGCGCTATGTCTGGTACACACCCGGCGCGGGCACGAGCGCAGTTACTGCGTCGGACAGCCCGGCCGGGTCGGTTATGGCGCCAGGCGGGGTCTACCCGGCCCTGACCCTGACTGTGACCAAAAAGCCCGGTACCAACGCTGTCGACGTGTCAAGAGCGGTGCGTGCGCGCGTGCAGGAACTCGGTAACACCGTAATTCCCGGCAATATCCAAACCACCATCACCCGCGACTACGGCGAAACAGCGGCTGAAAAAGCCAACAAACTGATCCAGAAACTGGCCTTTGCCACCGGTTCGGTGATTTTGTTGGTGGGTTTTGCACTGGGCCGTCGCGAGGCGATCATTGTGGGCGCTGCTGTCATTCTGACCCTGACCGCCACGCTGTTTGCGTCATGGGCCTGGGGCTTCACGCTGAACCGGGTGTCGTTGTTTGCGCTGATTTTTTCCATTGGTATTCTGGTCGATGACGCTATTGTGGTGGTGGAAAACATCCACCGGCACCAAAAGCTGTTCCCGGATCGCAGCTTGCGCGAAATTATTCCTGGCGCGGTCGATGAGGTGGGCGGCCCCACCATTCTGGCCACTTTGACGGTGATCGCCGCGCTGCTGCCGATGGCTTTCGTGACCGGTTTGATGGGCCCTTACATGAGCCCGATTCCGATCAACGCCAGTCTGGGCATGGCGATTTCTTTGGCCATTGCCTTCACGGTCACGCCCTGGCTGGCGCTGAAAGTGATGCGTGAGCATGGTCACACCGACGCTGCCGCCGAGACCAAGGGCTTGGGGCCCAAATTGCAGCGTCTGTTCACCTGGGTGCTGACACCGTTTCTGACCAGTGCCAAAAAACGCTGGCTGTTGCTGCTCGGCATTTTGGCCGCGCTGCTGCTGTCAGTGGGGTTAACACTGGTGCAGTGGGTGGTGCTGAAAATGCTGCCCTTTGACAACAAGAGCGAGTTCCAGGTGGTGGTCGAAATGCCAGCGGGCACGCCGCTCGAAAACACCGCGGCCACGCTGCATGAGCTGGGCGCATTTTTGGCGCAGCAACCGGAGGTTTTGAATCTGCAAGCCTATGCGGGCACGGCTTCACCCATCACCTTCAACGGACTGGTGCGCCAATACTATTTGCGCGCTGACGCCGAGCAGGGCGACGTACAGGTCAATCTGGTAGATAAACATCACCGCAGCGACAAAAGTCATGTGATTGCCCAGCGTCTGCGCCCAGCGCTGGAAGAAATTGGCAACCGCCACCAAGCGCTCATCAAGGTGGTGGAGGTGCCGCCCGGTCCGCCGGTGATGTCGCCGCTGGTGGCCGAGGTCTATGGCCCCGATGAGGCTGGCCGCCAAGCGCTGGCCCTGCGCGTGGCGCTGGCGTTTGCCGCCACCCCGGACATTGTCGGTGTCGATACCTCGCTTGAAGAAGACGCTCCCCGCGCTTACCTGAAAGTGCGCCGCCAGCGCGCCGAGTCGCTGGGCATTTCGGTGGCGATGGTGGCGCAGACAGCGGCCATGGCACTGAGCGGGGTCGATGCCGCCTATCTGCATGATGGCCATACCAAATATCCGGTGCCGGTGCGCCTGCAATTGCCGCTGGTCGATCAGGTTGGGCTCGACGCGATTTTGGCCATGCCGCTGCGCGCTGCCAATGGCCAAATGGTGCCGCTGTCAGAGCTGGTGCAAGTGGAGCATGGCGTGATCGACAAGCCCTTCTTCACCAAGGACTTGCAGGGCGTCAGCTACGTGTTCGGCGACATGGCGGGCAAGCTCGATTCGCCCTTGTATGGTCTGTTTGCCATTCGCGACAAACTGCAGGCGGCTGCGCTGCCAGGCACCGGCGACTTGGGTGAATACTGGATCAGCCAACCCAGCGACCCCTATCGCCAATATTCGGTCAAGTGGGACGGAGAGTGGCAGATCACCTACGACACCTTCCGCGACATGGGTGCGGCTTATGGCGTCGGGCTGATTTTGATTTACCTGCTGGTGGTGGCGCAGTTCAAGAGCTACTTGACGCCGCTGGTGATCATGGCGCCGATCCCGCTGACCATCATTGGCGTGATGCCGGGGCACGCGTTGCTGCAGTCGCAATTCACCGCCACGTCGATGATCGGCATGATTGCGCTGGCGGGCATCATTGTGCGCAACTCCATTTTGCTGGTGGACTTTATCGAGTTGCAGGTGGCGCAGGGCGTTGCCTTCAAGGAGGCGGTGATTTCTTCTGCGGCGGTGCGCGCGCAACCCATTGCCTTGACCGGGCTGGCGGCCATGATTGGTGCCTTCTTCATTCTGGACGATCCCATCTTCAACGGGCTCGCCATTTCGCTGATCTTCGGTATTCTGGTCTCCACGCTGCTCACGCTGGTGGTGATTCCGGTACTGTATTACGCGCTGTACTGGCGCCGTCATCAAGCGCACGAAGAGGCGCCAACTTCCCTCGGTAACGCTCACTAACTTTTACATTACAGGAGACAAGACATGGCTCACATCGTCATCATGGGTGCAGGCATTGGCGGCATGCCCGCAGCTTACGAATTGCGCGAAATGCTGCCCCCCGAGCATCGCATCACGGTGGTCAATGCCACCGACTACTTTCAGTTTGTGCCGAGCAATCCGTGGGTCGCGGTGGGCTGGCGCGAGCGCGAGGCCGTCACCCTGCCGATTGCGCCGTATCTGGCGCGTAAGAAAATTGGCTTTATCGGCAAAGCCGTGACCCACATTGATGCCGATGCCAACAAGCTCACGCTGCTTGATGGCGAGACGCTGGACTACGACTACCTGCTGATTGCCACTGGCCCCAAGCTGGCCTTTGACGAGGTGCCAGGCGCCGGGCCGGTGAAGTCGGGTGGCGGTGGCTTGACCCATTCCATTTGTCATGTGGACCACGCCCAGGCCTTGTTTGCTGATTACGAAGAATTTTTGAAGAACCCCGGTCCGATCGTGGTCGGTGCCATGCCAGGCGCCAGTTGCTTTGGCCCGGCTTATGAATTCACCATGATTTTGGACACCGACTTGCGTCGCCGCAAATTGCGCAACAAGGTGCCCATCACCTATGTCACCAGCGAACCTTATATTGGCCACCTGGGGCTCGGCGGTGTCGGCGACAGCAAATCGATGCTGGAGTCCGAGTTTCGCAACCGCGATGTCAAGTGGATTACCAATGCCAAAACCACCAAAGTTGAGCCTGGCAAGATGTTCGTCACGCAAATTGATGACCAAGGCAACGTGCTCAAAGACCACGAGGTGGCGTTCAAACTGTCGATGATGCTGCCCGCCTTCAAGGGCGTTGACGCGGTGGCGGCGGTGCCCAAGTTGTGTAACCCGCGCGGCATGGTCATCATTGACGAATTCCAGCGTAGCAAGGCGTACCGCAACATTTATTCGGCTGGCGTCTGCGTCGCCATTCCACCGGTTGAAGTCACGCCTGTTCCGACCGGTTGCCCCAAAACCGGCTACATGATCGAGAGCATGATGACCGCCATTTGTCACAACATTGCCAATGATCTGCTCGGCAAACCCGCCACCGCCAAGGGCACCTGGAATGCGGTGTGCCTGGCAGACATGGGTGACACCGGCGCCGCGTTTGTGGCGCTGCCGCAAATTCCGCCGCGCAACGTGAACTGGTTCAAAAAGGGCAAGTGGGTGCACCTGGCCAAGATTGCCTACGAGAAATATTTCATGCGCAAGCTCAAAAAAGGCACTTCCGAGCCGATCTATGAAAAATACGTCATGGGCCTGCTCGGTATCAATCGTCTCAACAAGTAATCAAAGGAGTTTTTGCAATGACAGTGCAACGTTATATTTTGGTCTTTGCCGGCCTGTTCATCATGATCTCACTGGCCTTGGGCGTTGAAGGCAGCCCGCTGTTTGTCAGCAAGTGGGCGCTGGCGTTCACCGCTTTTGTTGGTGCCAACCTGTTTCAATCCGGCTTCACCAATTTTTGTCCACTCGGCATCATTCTGAAAAAGCTGGGCGTGCCTGAGTCAAAAATCGGTTGCGCCAACTGATCGCCCCATCGTTTGACAGGACCACCGCATGACCGTGTTAACCAGTGAAACCGGCCGCACTGAGGTGCTCAATCGCCTTAAGCGTGCCGAAGGCCAGATTCGGGGCGTGCAGCGCATGCTTGAAGAGGGCGAGAGTTGCCTCAAGATCAGTCAGCAGTTTTCCGCCGTGCGCAAGGCGCTTGACAGTACCTATCTGCGCATGACCATGTGTTTCATGGAGCAAGAGCTGACCCAGTGCGTGGCCCCCGATGCTGCCCAAAAAGAGAGCCTGGACACCATGCTCAAGGACATGGAGAACCTGCTCTCGCGCATGGGTTAAGGCAATGTTTCCTGGCCCGAAATTGTGCCGCCGCCCAGGCAGACTTCGCCGTCATACAGCACAGCAGACTGGCCCGGCGTAACGGCCCATTGCGGCGCTGAAAAGTTCAGGTTGAAGGCGTCCAACGACTGCATGTGCAGCTGGCAGGGTGCGTCCGCCTGGCGGTAGCGCGTCTTGGCCGCAAGCGCTTGGGCTGTGGGCGCTTCACCCGCGACCCAACTGCCATCTTGCGCCACCAATTCTTTCGACAGCAGCCACGGGTGATCGTGGCCTTGCACCACCCACAAGGCGTTGTGGGCCATGTCCTTGCGCGCTACAAACCAGGGCGCGTGGTCGCCACCGCCGCGCGGCGCGCCTTTGGCCTTGAGGCCGCCAATGCCCAGGCCCTGGCGCTGGCCCAGTGTGTAAAAGCTCAATCCCACATGCTCGCCGATGGTGTGGCCTTTGTCATTCTTGATCGGGCCAGGCTCCTTGGCGATGTAGCGGTTCAGGAATTCTCGGAATGGGCGTTCACCGATGAAGCAGATGCCGGTGGAGTCCTTCTTTTCGGCGTTCGGCAAGCCGATCTCCAGCGCGATGCGGCGAACCTCGGTTTTCAGTAACTCACCGACAGGAAACAGCGTGTTGGCCAGTTGTTTCTGATTCAGCCGGTGCAGAAAATAGCTTTGGTCCTTGGCCGGGTCCAGACCCTTAAGCAATTCGTGTTTTTCGGTGTCGGCATTCAAGCGCACGCGGGCGTAATGGCCGGTGGCTATTTTGTCGGCGCCCAGGCGCATGGCGTGGTCCAGGAAAGCTTTGAACTTGATTTCGGCGTTGCACAAAATGTCGGGGTTGGGCGTGCGCCCAGCGCTGTATTCGCGCAGGAATTCGGCAAACACCCGGTCTTTGTATTCGGCGGCAAAGTTGACGTGCTCGATCTCGATACCGATCACGTCGGCCACCGCGGCAGCATCCAGAAAATCCTGGCGCGACGAGCAGTAGTCATCGTCATCATCGCCCTCCCAGTTTTTCATGAAGATGCCGATCACCTCATGGCCTTGTTGCTTGAGCAGCCAAGCGGTTACGGCCGAGTCCACGCCGCCGCTCAGGCCCACCACCACGCGGTGCCGCCCGGGCGCGGCGCTCATGCCATGCCGCCCGTGGCTGGAACCGTCGGGCGGAGCACGCTGTTGTGGGTGTGGATCAAGTCAAGCGGGTAGCGCTGGCCGCGCAAATAGTCTTCCATGCATTCAATGATGAGCGGGCTGCGGTGGCGCTCGGCGCTGGCGCGAATCTCTTCAGGGTTCAGCCACAGCGTGCGCACAATGCCGGTGTCGAGGCTGCGCCCCGGTTGCACTTCGCCCAGCGTGCCGCAAAAAGCAAAGCGCAGGTAGGTGACGTCTTCGGCCGCATGCTGCGCGCGCGCCGGGCGCTGAAAACGCGACATATACACACCGAGCAAATGCGTGGGGGTGAACAGGTGCGTGGTTTCTTCAAGCGCCTCGCGGGCGCAGGCGCTCACCAGGCTCTCGCTTTCGTCGAGGTGACCTGCCGGGTTGTTCAGGCGCAGGCCCTCTGGGGTGTGCTCTTCAACCAGCAGGAATTTGCCGTTTTGTTCAATGATTGCCGCCACGGTGGCGCTGGGTTTCCATCGGATATTCATGCCCGGATTATCGGCAAAGAGCGCCGTGGCCCGCCGTTGGCGCCTAGCCCCAAAGTTTGAGATGGATCAAATAGTGAACGGGTCACCGATCCAAAACTCGAAAAAACTGATGTAAGCTCGCCCGGTTAGTTCGATCCCGCCCAAAATCATACGAGGAGACGCTTCATGCAAGCTGGTGCCACCACTCAAGGCTTATCGGATAAATCCGTCGTTTCACCCCCTCCGTCATCACCTCAAACCCCGCAATGCATCGGCGTCCCACGCGAAGTTTTTCCTGGTGAAAAACGCGTGGCCACCGTGCCTGAGGTGGTTGAAAAATTGATCAAACTCGGCTTCAAGGTGGCCGTTGAAACGGGTGCTGGCGAGTTGGCCAATTGCGACGACGCGTCCTATCGCGCCGCCGGTGCCGAAGTTGTCGACACAGCCGCATCACTTTGGGCGGCCTCTGACATTGTCTTCAAGGTGCGCGGCCCAACCACTGACGAAGTGGCGCTGATGCATGAAGGTCAGACCTTGATCAGTTTCATCTGGCCGGCACAAAACCCTGAGCTGATGCAACTGCTTGCCGCCAAAAAGGTGAATGTGCTGGCCATTGACGCGTTGCCGCGTACCCTGAGCCGGGCGCAGAAAATGGACGCACTGACCTCACAGGCCGGTGTCGCCGGCTACCGTGCCGTCATCGAAGCCGCCAACGCTTTTGGCCGATTCTTTAGCGGCCAGATCACGGCAGCGGGCAAGGTGCCGCCAGCCAAGGTTTTCATTGCCGGTGCCGGCGTGGCAGGCTTGGCGGCCATTGGCACGGCCTCCAGCCTGGGCGCCATCGTGCGCGCCAATGACACCCGTGCCGAAGTGGCCGATCAGGTGGTGTCTCTGGGTGGCGAATTCGTCAAGGTCGATTATGTGGAAGAAGGCTCCGGCGGCGGCGGCTACGCCAAGGTCATGAGCGAGGGCTTCCAGCAAGCCCAGCGCGCCATGTACGCCAAGCAGGCCAAAGACGTTGACATCATCATCACCACCGCGCTGATCCCGGGCCGCCCAGCGCCCAAGCTGATCACCGCCGAGATGGTGCAGAGCATGAAGCCCGGCAGCGTGATCGTTGACATGGCTGCCGAGCAGGGCGGCAACTGCGAATTGACCGAGCCAGGTCAGGCGGTGGTCAAGCACGGTGTGACCATCGTCGGCTACACCGATTTGGTCTCGCGACTGTCGCGGCAGTCGTCCACGCTGTATGGCACCAACCTGTTCCGACTGACCGAGGAGCTGTGCAAGACCAAAGACGGCATCATCGACGTCAACATGGAAGACGACGCCATTCGCGGCCTGACCGTCATCAAGGAAGGCAATATCACCTGGCCACCACCGGCTCCCAAGGTGGCGGCGGCGCCACCCGCAGCGGCCAAACCGGCAGCGGCGCCTGCAGTCAAAAAAGCCAAAGGCCACGGCGAGCCCAGTGCGCCCATGCCGGCGGGCAAGCTGGTCATCATGTTTGCCGTCGCAGCTGCATTGTTCTGGTTGATTGGCCGCAGCGCGCCCAAGGAGTTCATGTCGCACTTCACGGTGTTCGTGCTGGCCTGCTTTATCGGTTACATGGTGGTGTGGAACGTGAAACCCGCCTTGCACACACCGCTGATGAGCGTCACCAACGCCATATCAAGCATCATTGCCATCGGCGCGCTGGTGCAAATATCGCCGTTGATGGATGCGGCTTCGCGGCCCAACGGGCTGATCACCTGGATCGCGGCCGTGGCCGTTGGCCTGACAGCCATCAATATGTTCGGCGGCTTTGCCGTCACCCAGCGCATGCTGGCCATGTTCCGCAAATAATAAAAGGAGCCACGCATGAATTCGAGTCTGGCCACAGTCGCCTACATTGGCGCAACCATTTTGTTCATTTTGAGCCTGGGCGGTCTGTCCAACCAGGAAAGTTCTCGCCGCGGCAACCTGTTCGGCATGATCGGTATGACCATTGCCGTGCTGGCCACGGTGTTCGGGCCGCAGGTCAACAGTGGCGGTTACGCCTGGATCATTGGCGCCATGGTGATTGGCGGCAGCATCGGCCTCTACCTGGCGCGCAGCGTGCAAATGACGCAAATGCCCGAGCTGGTGGCCTTTATGCACAGCATGGTGGGTTTGGCAGCAGTGCTGGTGGGCTTTGCCACTTTTGTTGATCCCACCGCCACCGAAGGCTTCGAGGGCGCAGCCAGAACCATTCACGCACTCGAAATTTACATCGGCATTTTCATTGGTGCAGTCACCTTGTCGGGGTCGGTCATCGCCTTTGGCAAGCTTTCCGGGCGCATCGGCGGCAACCCGATGCTGCTGCCCGGTCGGCATTTGCTGAACCTGGCCGGCTTGTTGGTGGTGATTTATTTTGGCAGCGTCTTCATGGGGGTTCACACGGTCGAAGAGGGCATGATGCCGATCATCGTCATGACCGTGATCGCGCTGCTGTTTGGCATTCACATGGTGATGGCCATCGGCGGCGCCGACATGCCGGTGGTGGTATCGATGCTCAACAGCTATTCGGGTTGGGCAGCGGCTGCCACCGGCTTCATGTTGAACAACGACCTGCTGATTGTGGTCGGTGCGTTGGTGGGTTCCAGCGGTGCGATTCTGTCATACATCATGTGCAACGCCATGAACCGCAGCTTCATCAGCGTGATTGCCGGTGGCTTTGGCACGACCAGTGCCAAGCCCGCGGCCGCAGGCGGTGCGCAGCCAGCCGGTGAAGTTACGCCGATCAGCAGTGTCGAAACGGCTGAACTGCTGCGCGATGCCAAGTCGGTCATCATTGTGCCGGGTTACGGCATGGCGGTGGCGCAAGCGCAGCACACGGTGTTCGAGATTACCAAACACCTGCGCGACAAAGGCGTCAACGTGCGTTTTGGCATTCACCCGGTGGCAGGGCGCATGCCCGGCCACATGAACGTGTTGCTGGCCGAGGCCAAGGTGCCGTATGACATCGTGTTCGAAATGGATGAACTCAATGACGACTTCCCGGCCACCGATGTGACCATGGTGATTGGCGCCAACGACATCGTCAACCCCAGCGCCCAGGATGACCCAACGAGCCCGATCGCCGGCATGCCAGTGCTTGAGGTCTGGAAATCCAAGACCAGCATCGTCATGAAGCGCAGCATGGCCAGCGGCTACGCGGGCGTCGACAATCCGCTGTTCTACAAGGAAAACAACCGCATGCTGTTTGGCGATGCCAAGAAGATGCTCGACGAGGTGCTGACGGCTTTACGAGCCTGATCGTCCTGACGTATCTCAAAGAGGCCCTGCGGGGCCTCTTGCTATTGGTGTGCCATGTGTGCGCTGGGCGCCTGATAAACGCCAGGCTCGCCCGCTGGCCTGTCCTTGAATCGCTTGTGTAGCCAATAATATTGGTCTGGCATGGTGTCGATGTAGCTTTGCAGGCGCGCATTCATCAGTGCTGTGTCGGCGTGCAGGTCATCGGTGGGGAAGTTTTGCCATGCGGGCAACACCTGCACCTCATAACCCTGGGGTGTCATCCGGTTCAGCACGGGGACGACCTTGGCGCGCCCCAAACGGGCAAAACGCGACAGCGAAGGCACGGTGGCGGCGCTGATGCCATAAAAAGGCACAAACAACGATTCATGCGGGCCAAAGTTCATGTCGGGCAGCAAATAGAGCCGCTCGCCCTGGCGCAACGAAGACACAATGGCCTTGATGCCATCGGCCCGGCTGAACAACTTGATGGAGCCAAAGCGCTGGCGGCCCTGCAGAATCCAGGCGTCCACCACCTTGTTCGACTGGTTGGTGTAGATGGTGGTGATGGGGAGCGACAGCTGTTGCGTGAACGCCGTCCCGCCGGCGTCCATGCCGACAAAGTGCGGTGCAAAAATGACCACCGGGCCAGGGCCTGTGAGCTCATCCACCGCGCCGGTAATTTTCAAGCGGGCGCGAACCCTATCGGGCGAGCCGTGCCAAAGCCAGGCCCGATCCAGCCAGGCTTGGGCAAAGCGCACAAATACCCGGCGCGACAGGGCGCGCACCTGTAGTGCGTCAAGATGCGGAAAACACAAGCGCAAGTTGGTCTGCACCACGCGCCTTCGCGACCCCACCACCCCATAAAGCAGCTCGCCCAAAAGCCAACCCAGCGCGCGCACCCAGCCCAGCGGTAGCGGCGCCAAAGCACGCATTAAAAAAAGGAGAAATCGTGTTGCCATGGTTTGAGTTCGTCAAAGGCATCATGCCAGGGTGCGCGGCGTCTTGTAGCGCGCATAACCCCATAAGTACTGTTGCGGGCAATGTAACACCAGCATTTCCATGGCCTGGTTGATGGCACGGACCGCCTCTGGCAACGTCGTCGGCAGTTCGTTATTCAGTGCTTGCACGTGCACCCGGTAACCGCGCCCCCAGCTCAGGCGTTCACCCCAGGTCAGCAGCACGAAGGCGCCGGTTTGCTGAACCAGGCGCACCGACAGGGTCATGGTGTAGGCTTCGCGACCAAAAAATGGTGCCATCACGCCCATGCCCTGAGGCGGCACCTGGTCAGGCAGCAAGGCGACTGCCTCGCCCTGTTTGAGCGCCTTGATTAATTGTTTGACGCCGGACAGGCTGGTCGGCGCCGACAACAAGCCCGGCCGCTGGCGCGCTTGGGCAACCAGCGCGCGCAGCCAGCGCTGACGCGGCGGACGATACAGCACCGTTACCGGTTTGACTGCTTGCCCGAAGCGTTGCGCATAGGCTTGCGCCGCGATCTCGAAGCTGCCCAGGTGGGGCGTCAAAAACACCACGCCACGCCCTCGCGCCAGCGCCGCTGCCACAAGATCAGCGCCGTCCCATTGCACGGGCACGGGGCGGCCCAGCCACACACGGGGCAGTTCTGTCGCCAACTTGCCCGCCTCACCGATGGCGCCACGCCATTGCCGCCAATTCAAACCAGCTTGGTGTACATTGGCCAAAAAGCGCTGCCGGTAGGTGGCCGAGAGCAGGAACACGATCCAGCCCAGGGCAACACCGGCGCCGTGCAGCAGCCATAAAGGCCAGGCTGACAACAATCTGAAAAGGGTGATCATGGGTGAGATAAAATTCGGGCGTCGCTGAGTTACGGAACTACTTGCAGGGCGACACACAAGGGCCACCCAAATCAGGTTGTCATTGTGCCTTGTCAAACCATTGACAAATCTGCTAAAGCGTTCGCTGAAAGCCCCAAAAAGCCAAAGCAACGCACACCGGTTGTTAACTTTTACTAAGGGCTTTTTTCATGGCAAACGATTTTCTATTTACCTCTGAGTCCGTCTCTGAAGGTCACCCCGACAAGGTGGCTGACCAGATTTCCGACGCTATTCTTGACGCAGTTTTCAAGCAGGACCCCAAATCGCGCGTGGCGGCTGAAACGCTGTGCAACACCGGCTTGGTCATGTTGGCCGGTGAAATCACCACCAATGCCAATGTCGATTACATCCAGGTGGCGCGAGACACGCTCAAACACATCGGCTATGACAACACCGATTACGGCATTGACTACAAAGGCTGTGCCGTGCTGGTGGCTTACGACAAACAGAGCAACGACATCGCCCAGGGCGTTGACCACGCCAGTGACGACCACCTCAACACCGGCGCTGGCGACCAAGGCCTGATGTTTGGCTACGCCTGCAACGAAACCCCCGAGTTGATGCCCGCGCCCATTTATTACGCGCACCGCCTGGTCGAGCGCCAGGCTCAAGTGCGCAAGGACGGCCGTCTGCCCTTTTTGCGCCCGGACGCCAAGAGCCAGGTCACCATGCGCTACGTGGACGGCAAACCGCACTCCATCGACACCGTGGTGCTGTCAAGCCAGCACAGCCCCGAGATGAGCTTGGGTGACCGCATGACCGATGCCTTTTACGAGGCCATCCGCGAGGAAATCATCAAGCCGGTGTTGCCCAAGGAGTGGCTCACCGCTGACACCAAATACCTGATCAACCCGACCGGCCGCTTTGTGGTGGGTGGACCGCAAGGCGACTGCGGCCTGACCGGGCGCAAGATCATCGTTGACACCTACGGCGGCGCCTGCCCGCACGGTGGTGGCGCTTTCAGCGGCAAAGACCCGACAAAAGTCGACCGCTCGGCCGCATACGCTGCCCGCTATGTCGCCAAGAATATTGTGGCCGCCGGTCTGGCGCGGCAATGCCAGATTCAGGTGGCCTACGCCATTGGCGTGGCCAAGCCGATGAATGTGACGATTTACACCGAAGGTACGGGCGTGATTTCGGACGACGAAATTGCCGCCCTGGTGCACCTGCACTTTGACCTGCGCCCGCGCGGCATCATTCAAATGCTGGATTTGTTGCGCCCAATCTACGAAAAGACAGCCGCCTACGGTCACTTTGGCCGCGAAGAACCCGAGTTCACCTGGGAGCGCACCGACAAAGCCCAAGCCTTGCGCGAGGCTGCAGGCTTGTAATCACTCACGAACTGCTTGAGGCAGCGTTCGCTGGTTTTTGCTGGCGAATTGCTCGCCCTGGTGTCAGAGTCCCGCGCCGCCTGGCTGTTGCACGTCAGGGTGCGCCCATTGCCACAGCAGCGTGGCCACCCCCTCAACGCCCTGGCGCTTGGTGGCTGAAAACAGGCGTACTTCACCGCCGCCGGCTTGCAGTTGCATGATCGCCAGCGCCTTGCTTTGCTCGGCGCGCGTGAGTTTGTCTGCCTTGGTCAGCACCACCAGAAATTTCAGGCCTTCTTCAACGCGCGGCCGCACCACATCGAGCAACACTTCGTCGAGCTCGGTGAGGCCGTGGCGCGGGTCGCACATCAGCACAATCGCCTTGAGGTTTTCGCGCGTTACCAGGTAGTTGGCCATCACCTGTTGCCAGCGAATTTTGTCCTGCTTGGGCACCGCCGCATAGCCGTAACCCGGCAGGTCAGCCAGCACCGCGTCCGTCGCGCCTTGCTTGCCCAAAGAAAACAGGTTGATGTGCTGGGTGCGCCCGGGTTTTTTGGATGCAAAGGCCAGCTGCTTTTGCTGCGTCAGCGTGTTGATGCAGGTGGACTTGCCCGCATTGGAGCGGCCTACAAACGCAATTTCGGGCACTTCCAAAGGCGGCAAAAAATGCAGTTGTGGCGCGGTGGTGAGAAATTTGGCGGTGTGAAGCCAGCCCAAAGCCACGACAGGACTCACGGTTTGAAGGCCGGGCTCGCCAGAGCCAGAAGTGTTTGGGGCGGATGGGCTGAGTGGAATTGTCATGAGGTGAACGCTGTTGAATTGAGCCATTGTAGAATTCAGACGCTTTTCCTACTTTCACTTGACCCGTCCACTTATGAAGCTGATTGCCACATTCACCCTTACTGCCGCGTTGATCACCACTGCTTTTTCGAGTGTTGCGAGTGAAGCCGCAGCTTCGGCCAAGCCGGACCTGGCCAAAGGCGAGGCCAGTTTTGCGGGGGTGTGCGCCGCTTGTCATGCCGCTGATGGCAATTCGCTGATCCCGGTGAATCCTAAACTGGCGCAGCAACACCCTGAATACCTTATCAAGCAGCTCACCGAGTTCAAGGCTGGCAAGCGCCAAAACGCGATCATGACTGGCATGGCTGCAATGTTGAGCGAAGACGACATGAAAAATATAGCCTATTGGGTCAGCAGCAAGAAGGCCACCCTCGGTGCCGCCAAGGAAAAAGACCTGGTCTTGCTGGGTGAAAAAATTTACCGCGGCGGCATTGCAGACCGCCAAATCCCGGCCTGCGCAGGCTGCCACAGCCCCAATGGCGCAGGCATTCCGGCCCAGTACCCGCGTTTGAGCGGCCAGCATGCAGACTATGCCGTTGCACAGTTGACCGCCTTCCGCGACGGCGTGCGCAACAACAGCCTGCAAATGACCCAAATTGCCGCCAAGCTCAATGACCGCGAAATCAAGGCCGTGGCTGATTACATTGCCGGGCTGCATTGATTTTTTGATTTCTTCTGAAAAAAAATAGGCGGGTTGTTCCAAGCAACCCGCCTATTTTTTTACCTGTGGCCGCGTTCCCAGGTGGTCATATTTCCCAGAAACAGCAGGTTTTTGCAGGAACACCTATCCTCAGTCGACCAGAAGCTTCAAGGAAACCACCATGCTCATCAAAACCAATGCCCAAGGCTTTGTTCATCCTGTACCCAGTGAGATCACCTCAAGGGCTGCCTACCAATCGCGCCGCGATCTGATCAGGTTGATGGCCACTGGCGTCGCCGGTGCCGCGCTGTCATCTTGGGCTGCGCGCGAAGCATTTGCGCAAAGCTGGACGCCACCCGGCCAGCAAGCTGCACTGTCACGCGGCAAAACAGCAGTGAGTGGCGCCTTGAGCATGGAAAAAGTGACCGCGTACAAAGACGCCAGCACGTACAACAACTTCTATGAATTTGGTACCGACAAGGCCGACCCGGCCAGAAACGCGCACACGCTTAAAACCAGCCCCTGGACGGTGGAAATTGAAGGCCTGATCAAAAGGCCAGGCCGCTACGCACTGGAAGACTTGCTCAAGCTCAGCGCTCAGGAAGAGCGCATTTATCGCCTGCGCTGCGTTGAGGGCTGGTCGATGGTGATTCCGTGGGTTGGGTATTCCCTGTCCGAATTGATCAAAAAAGTGGAGCCGCTGGGCAGCGCCAAATACGTTGAATTTGTCACCCTGGCCGATCCCAAGACGATGCCGGGCGTGGGCTCCAGAGTGCTTGACTGGCCCTACGTGGAAGGCCTGCGCCTGGACGAGGCGATGCACCCGCTCGCGCTGCTGGCGTTTGGCATGTATGGCGAAGTGCTGCCCAAGCAAAGCGGCGCGCCCTTGCGCCTTGTGGTGCCGTGGAAATATGGCTTCAAGAGCGGCAAGAGCCTGGTCAAAATCCGCTTTACCGACAAGCAGCCTGCCACCGCCTGGAACAAGGCCGCCGCCAATGAGTACGGCTTTTATTCCAACGTCAACCCCAACGTGGACCACCCGCGCTGGAGCCAGGCCACCGAGCGCCGCATTGGCGAAGACGGCCTGTTCACCAAAAAGCGCAAGACGCTGCTGTTCAACGGCTACGAGGCGCAGGTGGGCCAGTTGTACGCCGGCATGGATCTGAAAAAATACTTTTGATGCAGCGCGGTGAGGGCAAGGCAGCCAAGCCGCTGGTCTTCAGCGTAGCCTTGCTGCCGTTTTTTTATTTGCTGTGGGCCGCGGTTTTCGACCAATTGGGCGCCAACCCCGCCGAGGCGCTGGTGCGCTCCACGGGCGACTGGACGCTGCGCATGCTGTGCGTGGTGCTGGCGGTAACGCCCTTGCGGGTGCTCACCGGTTACGCGGCGTTGGCGCGCTTTCGTCGCATGCTGGGCCTGTTTGTTTACTTTTACGCGGTGTTGCACCTGCTCAGCTATAGCGGTTTTGACATGGCATTCGATGTTGCCGACATCGCCCGTGACATTGCCAAGCGGCCTTTCATTCTGGTGGGCTTTACTGCTTTTGTGTTGCTCACCAGCCTGGCGCTGACCTCGTTCAACCGGGCCATCAAGGCCATGGGTGCCAAAAACTGGCAACGCCTGCACAAGGCGGTTTACGTGGTGGCCGGTCTGGCCATCCTGCATTTTTTCTGGATGCGCGCCGGTAAAAACGACTTTGCCGAAGTGGCCGTGTACGCCGCTGTGCTGGCAGCCTTGCTGGGGTGGCGCCTGTGGCGCTATCTGGCCAAAGTCGCGGGCAGTGGCAAGCGTTCAAGTCGAATTTGATCCGCGTAGCTCTCACGCTCGCGAATCAGGTGGGCCTGGCCGCCGTCCACCAGCAGCTCGGCGGCGCGGTTGCGCGTGTTGTAGTTGCTTGCCATGCTCATGCAGTAGGCGCCCGCCGACAGCACCGCCAGCAAGTCGCCCTGCTGCACGCTCAAGTCACGGTCGTGGCCGAGCCAGTCGCCGCTTTCGCAGATCGGGCCGACCACTTCCCAGGTTTCGGTCGGGACGCTGCGCCGTGTGACTGGCACGATCTGGTGAAAAGCCTGGTACATGGCCGGGCGCGGCAGGTCGTTCATGGCGGCGTCGACAATGCAAAAGTTCTTTTGCTCGCCTGGCTTGAGGTACAGCACCTCGGTCAGGCACACGCCTGCGTTGCCCACCAGCGAGCGGCCGGGTTCGATCATCAGCGCGCGCTGGCCGAAACCACGGGCATCAAGTTTGGCCAGCAGATTGGCCCACAAAGCGTCCGCTACAGGTGGGGTTTCGCCGTTGTAGTCAATGCCCAGGCCGCCGCCCAGGTCGATGTGGCGAATCGGCACGCCAGCAGACTCAAGGGCTTGCACCAGGTCAAGCATGCGGTCCATGGCATCCAGGTACGGCGCCTCCTGGGTAATCTGCGAACCAATGTGGCAGTCGATGCCCTCAATGCGCAGGCCGGGCAGGGCGGCTGCGCGCTGGTAGGTTTGCACCACGCGCTCATGCGCAATGCCGAATTTGTTGCCCTTCAGACCGGTGGAAATGTACGGGTGGGTTTGCGGGTCCACATTGGGGTTGACGCGGACACTTACCGGCGCTTGCCGACCCAGGCTTATGGCGACCTCGTTGAGCACTTCCAGTTCGGCTTCGCTTTCCACATTGAAGCAGCCAATACCCGCTTGCAGCGCGGCGCGCATCTCGGCGCGGGTTTTGCCCACGCCGGAAAAGATGATGCGGCTGGCTTGCCCGCCTGCGGCCAGCACGCGGCTGAGTTCGCCCAGCGACACCACATCGAAACCACAACCCGCCTGGGCAAACAACTGGATCACGCCCAGGCTGGAATTGGCTTTCATGGCGTAGCAAATCTGCACCTGGCGCCCGGCAAAGCCGCGCTGGTAAGCCGCCAGCGCAGCGAGCATGGCGGCTTTGGAGTAAACAAACAAGGGCGTGCCGAATTGCTTCGCCAGGGCGCTCAGGTTGATCTCTTCGAGAAAGAGTTCATTACCTTGGTAAGCAAGGTGGGGCTGGCCAGGTAAGCGTGGTGAACTCATTGATAGTGCGGTGCTGAGGCAGAGTTTGCCGGTTGCAGGATGTTTTGGGTGTTGCCGGATGCTGGCAACACAGGCTCAGGCTGAGGCACCTGTTGGGGGGCGGCGTCTGGCGGCAAATAAAGCGGCCCCTGCTGGCCGCAGGCGATCAGAGCCGCACTGGCACCAAGGGCGAAGGCGCGCACTAGAATTTGGGGGATCAACAGCATGGTGAAATTGTAATGACTGACTCAGAATTCATGGATCGCGCGGAGCAAGTGCTCAAGGTCATCGAGGCCCGTTGCGACCGCATCAACGATGACACCTCGGCTGACATCGACAACCAGCGCACCGGCGGCATGATCACCCTGGTGTTTGCCAACCGCAGCCAGATCGTCATCAACCTGCAAAAGCCATTGCATGAGATCTGGCTTGCTGCGCGATGCGGCGGTTTTCATTACCAGTTTGATGGTGAACAATGGATGGACACCAAAGGCCAGGGCGAGTTTTTTGGCTCGCTGTCACGCTATGCCAGCGAGCAGGCGGGGCAGCCGCTGACGTTTGCGCCATGATGCGCCAGCCTATCTGAACAAGTCCAAAATCCTGTTTTTTTCGTCAGCCTCTGGTAAGGGAATGATCTGGGGTTGACCCGGGTCAGACGCATCGTTCAGGCCCAGGCTGGTGATGCCGGCGCCGCCTGCATACTCGTCGTAAAACCATTCGCCGCCCAGGTTGGTCACGCCTTCAGGCACGCCATACTGCATCACCGGCACGTCTTTCAAGGCCTGCGCCATAAAGTCGATCCAGACGGGCAAGCTCAAGCCACCACCGGTTTCACGCGCGCCCAGTTTTTTGGGCGTGTCGTAACCAATCCAGGCGACGGCAGCCAGGGTTGGCTGGTAGCCGGCAAACCACGCGTCTAGCGAATCATTGGTGGTGCCTGTCTTGCCGTAAAGGTCGGGTCGCTTGAGCCTGGCCTGTGCTGAAGCGGCTGTGCCCGAGCGGGTGACTTCCTGTAGCAAACTGTTCATGGTGAAGGCGTTGCGCGGCGAGATGGCGCGCATCGTCTCATTCAACATGGGCGCGTGGGTTTGCATGATCAGCTTGCCTTTCTGGTCGCTCACATGGCTGATCAACCACGGATTGACGCGGTAGCCGCCGTTGGCAAAGACCGAGTAGGCGGTGGCCATTTGCATTGGCGTGACCGAGCCGGCACCGAGCGCCATGGTCAGGTAGGCGGGGTGTTTGGCTGCATCGAAACCAAAGCGGGCGGCCCAAGCCTGGGCATTTTGGGGGCCTACCGTTTGCAAAATACGGATCGAGATCATGTTTTTCGACTTGGCCAGGCCGCGGCGCATGCTCATCGGGCCTTCAAACTTGCCGTCGTAGTTTTTGGGTTCCCAGGGTTGGCCCCCGGTCACGCCAGTGCCAAAAAATAGTGGGCTGTCATTGACGATGGTGGCAGGTGTCACGCCAGCCTCCAGCGCGGCCGAATAAATGAACGGCTTGAAGCTTGAACCCGGCTGGCGCCAGGCCTGGGTGACGTGGTTGAACTTGTTTTTTTCAAAATCAAAGCCGCCCACCAGCGCCTTGATTGAACCGTCGCGCGGGTCAATCGCCACAAAGGCGCCCTCCACCTCGGGCAGTTGGGTGGCTGCCCAGGTGCTCTTGGCTGTTTGCACCACCCGGATCACGGCGCCGCGGCGAATTTTGATGTTGGCCGCCGCCTTGTCAGACAAGCCCGACAAGACCGGCTTGAGTCCTTCGCCGGTGATTTCGATAATTTCCCCATCTTGCCGGATGACCTGAATTTTTTTGCTGGAGGCGTCCAGTACCACGGCTGACATCACATCGCCATTGTCCGGGTGCTCCTGCAACACATCGTCAATCACGTCGTCCATGGCTTGCGGGTCGGACGGCAGGCTGACGAACTTTTCCGGGCCCCGGTAAAACTGGCGCCGTTCATAGTTCATGATGCCGTTGCGCAACGCCTGGTAGGCGACGTTCTGCTGGGCTGTGTCGAGGGTGGTGAAAACGTTCAAACCCCGGGTATAAATGGCATCGCCATATTGCGCAAACATCAGCTGACGCACGGTTTCAGCCACGAACTCAGCGTGGATGCGGGGGTCGCCGGCGTTCGATCTGACCGTGAGCGGCTCGCGCTTGGCGGCATCGGCCTGTTCGGGGGTGATAAAGCCGTTAAACAGCATCCGTTCAATGATGTAGAGCTGGCGCGACCTGGCACGCTTGGGGTTGTTGATCGGGTTGTAGGCCGATGGCGCTTTGGGCAAACCGGCCAGCATCGCTGCCTCGGCAATGGAAATGTTTTGCAGTGACTTGCCAAAATACGCCTCGGACGCCGCAGCAAAGCCATAGGCCCGGTTACCCAGAAAAATCTGGTTCATGTAGATTTCAAGAATCTGGTCCTTGGTGAGCAGGTGCTCCAGCTTGAGGGTCAGCAGAATCTCGTAAATTTTGCGGGTGTAGGTTTTCTCGGAGGTCAGGTACACATTACGCGCCACCTGCATCGTGATGGTTGACGCGCCCTGGCTCTTGATGCGTCCAAGGTTGGCCAGTGCGGCCCGCAAAATGCCTTTGTAGTCCACGCCGCCATGCTCGTAAAACCGCACGTCTTCAATGGCCAG
Organism: Comamonadaceae bacterium CG_4_9_14_3_um_filter_60_33; assembly: GCA_002789915.1. Taxonomy (GTDB): domain Bacteria; phylum Pseudomonadota; class Gammaproteobacteria; order Burkholderiales; family Burkholderiaceae_C; genus Rhodoferax. The sequence goes on from PFUD01000174.1 coordinate 42,181, forward strand.
CACAGCGTCCTTCATCACTTTGGGGATGTCCTTGATGGGCGTGAGATGGCGGCGCTCCTCGCCAAACTCGCCAATCAGTTTGTTGTCGGCAGAAAAAACGCGCAGCGGCAGCTTGGGGCGGTAGTCGGACAAATCAGAAATGTCTGGCAGGTTGGGGTAGGCGACCGCCAGGGCGATGCCCACCAGAAGCACCAAGGTGGTGGCGCCTGCCAACAACAGTCCGCCAGTCCATAAGATCAGTCTGATCGTCCAATGCAACGCCGGGCGCTTTGATTTTTTGGGTGAGGTGGGAGAGTTGACGGTCATATAAGCGGTTAAGTGATTCTGTCCATTATAAAAATCAGGACATCTGCCGTGCTTAGGTTAGCATTGCAATAGTTGTATCAAACGCGAATCTGATCAATTCTTTACCTTTATTTCTGTGCTAGGAGCGGCTTTTTTGGGTTCTAGCATCTATATTTGGCAACATTAGCTTTTGCATAAATGCAAAATTTTCTTTACGTTACAACAAGCTTGCTGCTAGCATTCATGTAATTTCTTAAGAATTGCCTTGATTTTTTACCTTGTCTGGGGATTGTGTTGATTTCCTTGAGATCATTATTTAGCCAACAACCTGCCGCCTTGGTGGGCCTGGACATTGGCGCCTCGAGTGTCAAACTTGTTGAGTTGGGGCGCGACAAAGACAACAATCTGGTTTTGGAAGCCTGTGGCGTGCTGCCACTTGCAAGCGGTTGTATCAAAGACGGCAACATTGAGTTATTTGACGAGGTTGCCGACGTAGTGCGTAGCCTGATCAAGATGACCGGCGCCAAAACCAAAAATGTGGTCATGGCCTTGCCGCCATCCTCCGTCATCACTAAAAAAATCGTCTTGCCGGGTGGCATGTCAGACGCAGAACTGGAAATGCAGGTCGAGTCCGAGGCCAATCAGTACATCCCCTTTCCGCTTGATGAAGTCAGTCTGGACTTTTGCATTTTGGGCCCGAGCGCAGGTTCACAAGGCGACATTGATGTTTTGATTGCGGCCTCAAGGCGCGAAAAAGTGCAAGACCTGCAAGGTCTGGCCGAAGCCGCCGGGCTCAAGCCCGTGGTGGTTGACGTCAAGTCATACGCCTCGCGGTTGGCTGCCAGCCGCTTGATTGCCGACATGCCCGACCTTGCCGCAGACAGCATCGTGGCCTTGTTTGAAGTCGGCTCGCTGACCACCAGCATGCAGGTGATACGCAACGACGAAGTTCTTTACGACCGCGACCAGGCCTTTGGTGGCGCCCAACTTACGCAGTTGATCGTGCTGCAATATGGTTTTTCCTACGAAGAAGCCGAAACCAAAAAATGCCGTGGCGAATTGCCGGCAGACTTCGAGGCAACCGTTCTCAAGCCCTTCATCGAAAGCCTGGTGCAGGAAATCAGCCGCGCGCTCCAATTCTTCTTTACCAGCACCACCCACAACAAGGTGGACCTGGTCATGCTGGCCGGCGGCTCTGCCGCTCTGACAAACCTGACTGCCTCAGTCACCAAGCAATCCGGTTTTCCTTGCATGATCGCCAACCCTTTCAAGGGCATGCACATCGTCGAGGGCATCGGGCAGAAAAAACTGTTGCGTGATGCGCCCTCTTACCTGACCGCCTGCGGTTTGGCTTTGCGGAGGTTTTCGAAGTGATTCTGATTAACCTGCTTCCGCATCGGGAATTGGCCCGAAAACGCCGCAAAGAGCAGTTCACGCTCGGCCTGGGTTTGTCTGTGCTGATGGGCGTCTTGCTATCTGTGCTGGTCTACACCTGGTTCGAGGCGCAAATTTCGGACCAGCAGGACAAAAACCAGATGCTGAAAACCGATATCGCCAAGTTCGACGCCCAAATCAAGGACATTGCCGGCCTTGAGGGTGAAATTGCCGCTTTGTTGGCGCGTCAACAGGCCGTTGAGAACCTGCAGGCCGACCGCAATATGCCGGTGCACCTTTTGACGGAACTGGTGCAGCAGCTGCCCGAAGGGGTTTACATCACATCGATGCAGCAAAACGGCCAGAATGTCGCCTTGCAAGGTGTCGCCCAATCCAACGAACGGGTATCCGAACTGCTGCGCAACCTGGCCAACAATTCGCCCTGGTTCAGTGGCCCTGAGTTGGTCGAGATTGTGGCCGGCACCGCCAGTCTGAACGCGCGCGATGTGCGCCGGGTGGCCAACTTTCAGATCAGGGTCAAACTGGTTCGCGCCAGCGAAGCACCCCAGGCACCCGCCTCTGCTGCGGTGGCTAGCTAAAGGTGGGCATGATGGCCAAGAATCCAAGCATCCAAGACGATTTCAAAAAGCGGTTTGAGGCCGTTGCCAAACAGTTTCGGCATCTCGACAGCAAAGACCCGTCCAGTTGGCCTTTGTTGCCCCGCTTTGCTGTTTTTGCGCTTGTGGCAGCCGCCTGCGTGGTGGTGCTCTGGTTTGTCTGGTTGTCTGATGTCGAAGAAGAACTGGTGCAAGCGCACGCCGAAGAACTCAAGTTGCGCGACGACTACAAAGCCAAGCTGGCCAAGGCCGTCAACCTTGAAGCGCTGACCAAGCAACGCGAGCAGGTTCAGCAGTATGTGACCCAGCTCGAAAAACAACTGCCCAGCAAGGCTGAAATGGACGCCCTGCTGTCTGACATCAACCAGTCTGGCTTGGGCCGCAGCTTGCAGTTTGAGTTGTTTCGGCCGGGTCAGGTGGTGGTGAGCGACTATTACGCAGAGCTGCCAATTGCCCTGCGTGTTACCGGGCGCTACCACGATATGGGCGCTTTTGCCTCTGACATTGCCAACCTGTCGCGCATTGTCACGCTCAACAATCTGGACATCACCGTGGCCAAAGAGGGCGCTCTGACCATGAACGTGACCGCCAAAACATTCCGCTATCTCGACATCAACGAGATCGATGCGCAGCGCAAAGCCACCGCCAAGCCGAAGAAATGACCATGAAGCTTTTTAAAACTGCTGTTTTATGCTTGGTGATGGGCCTTTTGACGGCTTGCGGCTCTTCCTCGCAAGACGAATTAAGCCAATGGATGGCACAGCAAAAGGTCCAAACACAGCCCAAGATCAAACCGGTCTCGGCGCCCAAGCCCTTCAAACCCGAAAACTACAACCTGTTCGCTGAACTGGATCCGTACAACAAGCAAAAGCTCATCATGGTGCTGAGCAATGACGCCAACCAGGCGGCAGCCAATGGCGCCCTGATTGCGCCAGAACTGGCGCGCCGCAAAGAGCCGCTGGAAGAGTTCCCGCTCGACGCCATGGCCCTGGTGGGCAGCATGGTGTCGAGCAAGCAGCCGGTGGCTCTGGTCAAGATCGGCCCGCTCCTGTATCAGGTTAAGCTGGGCGACTACTTGGGGCAAAACTACGGAAAAGTCATCAAGATTGTCGAAAACGAAGTCACCTTGCGCGAAATCGTGCAAGATGCCGTGGGTGAATGGGTAGAGCGCACAGCCAGTTTGCTGTTGCAAGAGAGGTCAAAATGAAACATCGCCATATTGGTTGGACGGGTCGCTGGTGGCAACAGTTGGCACTTGGTTTGAGTTTGCTGCTGACGTCAGCCCTGGCGCAAGCGCAAGTGGCCATCGAGTCGGTTTCAGGCACCGTGCAAAGAGGCGTCGAGGTGGTCAAGATTGACCTGAGCGAAGCGCTCACCACAGCGCCCACCGGTTTTACCATTCAGTCGCCTGCGCGCATTGCGCTCGATTTCCCTAACGTCACCAGCGCCATCGGGCGCTCTACCGTTGAAGTCAACCAGGGCAACCTGCGCACGGTCAGCGTGGTGCAGGCCGGCGACCGCACCCGCGTGGTACTTAACCTCAAGCAAGCCACCACCTACACAACCCAATGGCAAGGCAAGTCGCTGCTGGTGGTGCTGGATGCCCTGGCCGGTTCGGCGCCGACGCCGTCAGCCCAGCTCTTTGCCGAAAACCAGAGCCGTGATGTGCAACCCCTGCGCGACCTCGACTTCAGGCGTGGCGACGAGGGCGCTGGCCGCGTCGTGGTGTCCTTGCCCAACAGCCAGGTGGGCGTGGATGTGCGTCAGCAGGGCCAGTTGCTGGTGGTCGAATTCATGAAAACCAGCCTGCCCGAAGGCCTGCGCCGCCGCCTCGATGTGAACGACTTCGGCACCCCCATCAAAACCATCACCACCACCCAAACCGGCGACCGGGTTCGCATGGAAATCGTGCCACAGGGGGTGTGGGTGCACAGCGCTTACCAGACTGACGAGCAGTTTGTGCTGGAGGTCAAGCCGGTCAAGGAAGACCCCACCAAGCTGACACAAGGGCCTGGCTTTAGCGGTCAAAAACTGTCCTTAAACTTCCAGAGCATCGAGATTCGCTCGCTGCTGCAGGTGATTGCCGACTTCACCAACTTCAACGTCATCACGTCTGATTCTGTCACCGGCTCTGTCACCTTGCGCTTGCAAGACGTGCCCTGGGATCAGGCGCTCGATATCATCTTGCAAGCCAAAGGCTTGGGCGTGCGCAAGACCGGCAACGTGCTCTGGATTGCGCCCAAAGAGGAAATTATTGCCAAAGAGAAATTGGAGCTCGAATCAAAGGCCGCGACACTCACCTTGGAGCCGCTACAGACTGAAACCTTTCAGATGAGTTATGCCAAGGCAGAAGACATTGCCAAACAGTTGACCGGTGAAGGTGGCGGCGAAAAAAGCGCCGGGCGTGTGCTCAGTGCGCGCGGCAACGCCACTGCCGACCCGCGTACCAATCTTCTATTTGTGACCGACGTGCCATCCCGACTGGAGCAAGTGCTGCTGCTTTTGCAAAAGCTCGACGTGTCGGTGCGTCAAGTGATGATCGAGGCGCGCATCGTAGAGGCCACCGAAGATTTTGGCAAATCACTGGGCGTCAAATTTGGTGCGCTTGACCTCCGCGCCCGGCAAGGTGGCGACGGCGGTTACACCATATCAGGCAACAACAGGGCGGTGATTGGCAACACTTACAGCGACGCGGTTGCCTCCAGCGGTGCGGGTGGCACGCCAAGCTTGTCAGGCACTTTTGTCAATTTGCCCGCTGTGGGTGCTTTGGGTCAGACCCCGGCCACCTTTGCCATTTCCATTTTCAGCGCGGTCGCCAACCGATTCCTGAATCTGGAGATTTCCGCGCTGGAGGCCGATAGCAAAGGCCGGGTTGTGTCGAGTCCGCGGGTCGTGACCGCCGATGGCAAGCAAGCAACGATCAAACAGGGCGAACAGATCCCCTATCTCAACTGTTCCGGTGGTTCGAACTCCACCTGCACGACTGAATTCAAGGATGCCTCTCTCAAACTCCAGGTCACACCGCGCATCACGCCTGAGGGAACCATCATCATGGATTTGGACGTCAGCAAGGATTCACGCGGTGTTGATACCAATGCGGGTCCGGCCATCAACAACAAAAATGTCGTGACGCAAGTGCTGGTTGACAATGGCGGGACGGTCGTGATTGGCGGAATTTTTGAAATAGTCGAGTCCAACGATACCGCCAAGGTGCCCTGGTTTGGGGACTTGCCAGGAGTTGGTAATTTGTTTAAAAACAATTCCAAAACACAGACAAAACGGGAACTCCTGGTGTTTGTCACGCCGCGGATCATTACCGAGAAAGCCATTCGGTAGTCTTTTGTAAATCAAGTGTCCGTTAAGGGAATAAACGTATGAATTTCATTAAATATGTAGCAGCGTTGGGGCTGACATTGGTTTTGGTTGCTTGTGGTGGGGGCGGGGGGAGTGCCGGGACGTCGCTGACTGGTGCAGAAACGGGTACAGGAACTGTTACAGACACTGGAACAGGAACAGGAACAGGAACAGCTCCGGTAAGTACTCCTACCATGGCCCTTGCGGTAGTTGATGGGGCTGGCGTTGAAATAACAAATCACATTTTGTCGCAGACCCAGGCTCAGTTTCTTAAGATTGTTTTGAAAAACGGCTCCGGCGTGGCCGTCCCATACACAAGGGTAACCGTTACACTTGATTCAACTGCTGCCGTACTCGTTCCCGTCAGCGGTACTCAGTTAACGGATGCCTCGGGCGTTATCTTGATGCGCATTGCTCCCGCCAATGTGAATTCATCGGGCACTGTGCGTGCTACGGCTGTGTCCACAGTAGATGCTACTGCGCTTTCCAAAACCTATGACTTTCAGATAACTGCTGGCACGGTCAGTCTTTCAGCTGTCACTGTTTCTCCTGTATCCGTTCAAAATGGACAGTCAGTTAACGTATATGTTGATGTGGTGGTCAACGGTGTGCCAGCAACTTCCAATTCGGTCGCTGTAAATTTCAATTCCACCTGTGGCACTGTGACGCCAACTTCCGCGTTGGTTGACTCTACGGGGCGGGCGTCTGCTGTTATCCAAACCACTAGCACGGGTAGTTGCTCAGTTGATGCGTCTGTCAATGGTGTTAACTCTCTGCCAACAGCCTTTACGGTAACAGTTCCTCCAATTTCAGGGATTCAATTCTTGAGCGCATCGCCTAGTTTGATTTATCAAACAGGCTCAGCGGGTGTAAATACATCTTTAGTTGTATTCAAAGTAATTGACTCGTTGGCGACGGGTGTACAAGGTGTTACCGTAAATGCAAGTTTGACAAATACTGATGGGGGAATTAACTTTTGCGGGTCACCTGCCACGAGTTCTTCTGGCGCCGACGGTACTGTTTCTTTCTCTATTTGTGCGGGCACCTTGCCTGCCACGGCTCAGGTAAGAGCGGAGTTGGCAGATACTCCTGCGGTTTTTACAAGTTCCAACTTGTTGACGGTTCAAACCGGTTTGCCAACCCAACGGTTTTTTGATATTTCTGCTTCGAAGTTGAATTTTTATGCAGGTGGATATTTCACCTCAAAGTTCAACGGCAATACGGTCACCATATCCGTTTTTGCAGCTGATCGACAAGGCAATCCGGTACCAGATGGCACAAAAATTATTTTTGTAGCTGAAGGTGGTCAAATCAATTCCTCTGGTCAGAGTAGCTGTTTACTAACCAGTGGCCGGTGTAGCGTTGATTTGATTGGCCAGGACTATAGACCGATGGGCTCTTCAGCCCCTGACGGTGATCCGCGCCCAGGTCGCGTTACCGTTCTGGCCTATGCGGATGGTGAGGAATCTTTCATCGACAAACCTGACGCCGCCGGTAACTACAACAATCGTTATGACCTTGATAAAGATGAGTTGTTCGAAGACCTTGGCTCACCTTATCTTGATAAAGATGAAAGCAAAGCATTCTTATCTGCTTACACCAATTTGGTCACGACTACTAACGAGGGAGAGTCCTCATACCCTATGCCTATTGGATCCATCGGTAACTCGGTTTGTCCTGATAACTCCAATGTTGGATTGTCCGCCGCTAACACCTGTAACAATGTCTGGGATGGGTACAGCAAAGTACGCCGCCAGATTGTGATTGTTTTCTCCGGTGGAAAAATTGGGCAACCGGGAATCTACCACGTCACGGATAATCCTGAGGGCTACGACCAAACAATTCCTGAAAAGAATAGGACAAAAGTTGTTGGTACGGCAACCAATGAAAAAATCGTAGTGCAACTCGCCGACCGTGACGGTAATCCGCTCCCTTCAGACGCAAGTTTGTCGGTTCAAGTGTTGCCCAGCACGAGCACTTGTAAGGCAACACTGCTGAACAGTCAGATCGGGAGCACGATTGAGCCTAGTATTCATACAGTGACGCTGGAGTCTTGCGGCTCAAGCGATACAGTTCGATTCAAGTCTACAGTAACAAGTGGCGGCGACACTTTAGAAAGCTTTTACGACGTATTGGTACCTGCTGCGCCTGTACCTTGATCGAACCATCGGTGCGGTCCCGCTTGAGTTGCAAAAACTGTATCTCCCTCATCGGCCTTCCCGGCTCAGGCAAATCCACCGTCGGGCGGCAACTCGCCCGGCGGCTGCAACTCCCGTTCTTTGATTCCGACCATGTGATCGAGCACCGGCTGGGCTGCTCGATTCGCGAGTATTTCGAGCGCGAGGGCGAAGAACGCTTTCGCGATCTTGAGGCGGCGGTCATCGACGAACTCACCCAAAAGCCCGCAGGCGTGGTGTCCACCGGCGGCGGCGTGGTATTGCGGCCTGAAAACCGGCAACGCCTGCACAGTCGCACCAAGGTGATTTATCTGAATTCGTCGCCCGCCGAGTTGTTTCGCCGCCTGCGCCACGACAAGCATCGGCCGCTGCTGCAAGTGGCCGACCCGCTGCAGCGCCTGCGCGACCTCTACGCCCAGCGCGACCCGCTGTACCGCGAAACTGCGCACTTTCAGATCGAGACCGGCCGCCCCTCAGTGGCAGCGCTGGTCAACATGATCCTGATGCAGTTGGAGCTGGCGGGCACTGATTAGATTCTGCGTACTTTGCCCCTTGCCCAGTTCGCTAAACTCAGGGCCATGCATTCCTCCGACCTCCAAATTGTGGCCATCGACCTGGCCGAGCGCAGCTACCACATCGCCATTCGCGGCTCGCTGTTCGACAACCCCTTGAGCTACGCCGAGTTGCCGGCGGCG
>PFUD01000008.1 GCA_002789915.1 Comamonadaceae bacterium CG_4_9_14_3_um_filter_60_33
TTCAACCAATACGGCGTGATGCTGGTGAACCCCGCCAAGCATCCGCATGTGAAGGCTGCTGACGGCCAGAAGTTCATCGACTGGCTCATTTCAGCGGCAGGCCAGGGTGTGATTGCCGGCTACAAAATCGGTGGTGAACAGCTGTTCTTTCCGAATGCGGGGCATTGAGGCAGCAACCCTTTTGCATCCGATGAAACGTTAACACCACACTGGGTGCTCCAAAGTTATCAGTGGTCTCGTATTTGCTGGGCAACTGCTTCTGGCAGCGTTTGCAACGCCTCCGGAATTTCCGAAGGGGCGTTTCCGGCAAATAGTCTGCGCCATTGGCGGCCCCTGACAGTCAGGGTGCCACAGCCAGCGCCGTTCTGGCAGCGGCCAGGTCCCAACCGGCCCAGCCGCAGCTCTTGAATAGCACCGGCCCTTGCACCGCAAAGGATGCCGATCGAATCACGTCAGCCAGACTGCTAAAGCGGAGCACATCGAGCCCAGCCTGTAGCAGGTCGCCGGCTTCGTGCGCGGCGTCCACCGTGTCAACCACCAGGGTGCCATGCTCGGCAACGTAGCGGCACAACTCTGGCCCCAACTCCACCATTTGAGGCGTGAATGCGCCAACGGCGGCGATGAAAGCGTCGTGGCGCGGCATTGCGCTGAGCACCACGGCGCTGGCCGGCGTGCAGGTGACGACCAGCGGGCACTCGGCCAGTGCCGCATCGGCATTTGTAACCACGCGCGCTTGCAGGCCCAGCGCCTGCGCGTGGTTTGCCAGCGCTTGCGCACTGGCCGGGCTGCGTGAGGCAATCAGCACTTCTTTGATGCCCAAGCCTTCGGCAAAAGCGTCCAGATGGGCCTTGCCTTGCACACCGGCACCCACAATCAGCAGTGGCCCATCGGTGTTGGGCGCCAGGCGCTGGGCGGCCAGCAAGGACACGGCAGCGGTACGCCGCGCGGTCACCGTGGGGCCATCCAGAATCAGCTTGCGCTGGCCTGTTGCCACGTCAAACACCACCACGTCGCCCTGAATGGTTGTCAGGCCGCGCGCCGCGTTGGCGGGGGTAAAAGTGATGAGTTTGGTGATGGCCGTATTGGCATCGAGCGCGGGCATGATCAGCAGGCGAGCGCCGCCGGGTAGGGCTTGCACCAGGCGCGGAGGCACCTGAACTGCAGCGTCAGCCAGTAGCAGTGCCAGTTCTCTGACCAGCAGCGGGTAGGGCAGGCGGGCGGCAGTCTGAGTGGCGTCAAGCAGGGTGGTTGTCATTGGATTGGATCGGTTTTAAGGTGCAGGTCAAAGAATAACTGCTCAGGCTATTGCATCGCGTCAAGCCATCAGCGTTGTATTGCGCAGCAGCACATACAGCGCCGTGCCCGCCAAAATGCTCAACAGCGGCTGCCGGCGCCACCATTGCAGCGCCACCACAGTCGCTATCGCCGCCAGTTCAGCCCACGGACCGGAAGGGTTGTCGCTGGCGCTGCCGACCAGCGTGTGCAGCAGCAGCAGCGTCATGATGGCCAGCGGCAAAAAACGCCCCAGTCGCTGCACCAGCGGGTGGCTTTGCAAAAAGCGCGCGGCCAAAAAAGGCAGGGCGCGCAGGCCAAAGGTGACCAGCGCCATGGCCACCAGCACGCCGAGCGCGTAGCGGGTGTCGATCATGGCGTCACCTTTTGGGAATTGGTCGTGGGCCAGAACAACCCGGTCAGCACGCTCAAGGCAATGGCGATCAGCAAGGCCTGTTGGGGCATCAGGACCCAGGCGATGGCGTAACTTACGATGGCCACCCACAGCGGCGCGGCCGAGTCGGCGCTGCGCCACTGCTCCACCGCCAGCACCGCAAACAGCGCGGCCAGTGCAAAGTCCAGCCCCGCCAGGCCAATTTGCGCTTGCGCGCCAATCACTGCACCCAGCAGCGTGCCGAGCACCCACCAGCCCTGGTTGAGCAGGGCCACGGTGACCATCTGGCGCGTGCTGGTACCGGCAGGCAGCGTGGTCAGCACCGAATAGGTTTCGTCAGTCAAGGCAAACACCAGATACCAGCGCGCCCAGGGTTTGGCTGGCAGCTTGTCGAGCAACGACAGGCCATAAAACACGTGGCGCAAGTTCACAACCAGCGTGGCCAAGGCGATGGCGGCCACGGGCATACCAGCCGCCAGCATTGGCACCATCATGAACTGCGAGGCACCAGCAAACACCAGCACGCTGGCCGTGAGCGCCAGCCACCAGGGCGCGCCCGCCTGCACAAACAAAAAGCCGAACACCATGCCCAGCGGCACATAGCCCATGGCCACAGGCACCGAAAGCGAGAGCACGGAAATGGGTGGCTTTGGCGGATTTTGCGAGGCTTGCGCTGGTTCGGGACAGGTGGGCATGAAGAGGCTGAAAAACTGGTAAAAGGGGTGACCAGGGTGTGCCAAGATGCGATAAGGCGTGCGGTGTCACGGGCCTACATTGTGCCAGCCGTGCCTTGAAAGTATGCCAGTTCAGCCAGATTGAAGGCCTGCTTGCAGGATACAGATTGGGCGCATGATAATTCCAGCTTACTACAGGAGACTTCTATGACGAACCCTCAAAAATCCCCCAAAGTCGCCGTGCTGTTGTCGGGTTGCGGCCACCTCGATGGCGCCGAAGTGCGCGAGTCGGTGCTGGCGCTGCTGGCGCTCGACCAGCAGGGCGCCACGGTGCAATGCATCGCGCCCAACGCGCCGCAATTTCATGTCATCAACCACGTTACCGGCGAGCCAGTGCCGGGTGCTACACGCAATATCCTGGAGGAATCCAGCCGTATTGCCCGCTTGGGCAAATGCCTGGATTTGGCGCAGGCCAACGTGGCTGACTTTGACGCGCTGGTGATGCCGGGCGGCTACGGTGTCGCCAAAAACCATTGCAGTTTCGCCTTCAAGGGCGCCGAAGCTGACGTGCGCCCGGATGTGGCGGCGTTTGTGTGCGGTTTTTTTGACGCCAAAAAACCGGTGGGCGCGATTTGCATTGCCCCGGCACTGGTGGCGCTGGCACTGCACCAGGCCCATGACAGCGCCACGCTGACACTTGGCAACGATGCTGGTTGCGCCACAGCCCTGGGCCAGCTTGGTCAAACCAACCAGGACACGCCCAACGCCACGCACATCGTGATCGACGAGGCGCACAAGCTCGTCACCACCCCGGCCTACATGTTTGACGATGCGCGCCTGGGCGACGTCTGGACCGGCATTGAGCGCTGTGTGGCCGAAGTGCTCAAGCGGGTGTGATTCCACTTGGTAGAGACCTGCCCGTAATGACCGCATGACCGCATGACTACTTTGACAGAGCGACTTCTCGACACGCGCGCTGGCGGCTTGGCCGAGCAGCTTGTTACGCTGCTCCGAGCGCGTTTTCCGCAGGCCATGGCCATCTATGCTTTTGGCAGCCAGGTGCACGGCGACGCCAATGCCCACAGCGACCTGGATTTGGCGGTGCTGGTGGCAGGTTACGGCGACCCGTTGGCATTGTGGGATGCGTCGGGTGATCTGGCCGATGTGGTCGGCTGCCAGGTTGACTTGCTGGACCTGCGGGCGGCTTCCACAGTGATGCAATACCAGGTGATCACCACCGGGCGGCGCTTGTGGTCAACTGGCTTGCCAACCGACTTGTTTGAATGCTATGTGCTGAGCGAAAAGACCGCACTTGACGAAGCGCGAGCCCCTTTGCTGGCTGACATTGCTTCCACCGGAAGAATTTATGCCCGATGATGTTTTGCTCAACAAGGCCGCTACCGTTGAGCGTTGCGTGGCCCGCGCACGCGAGGAATATGCAAGCGACCCGGCCACCTTCGCCACAGATTTCACACGCCAGGATGCCGCCGTTTTAAACGTGCAGCGCGCCTGTGAGGCGGTGTTGGACATGGGCCAGCACTTGGTGCGCTGCGAGGGTTTGGGTGTACCGCAAAGCGCCCGTGATGTGTTTGAGTTGCTTGCGTGCGCGGGCTGGATTGAGGCAGATCTGGCCCTGGCCCTCAAGCGCATGGTGGCTTTTCGCAACATTGCCGTCCATGACTACCAAAGCCTGTTGCTGCCTATTTTGGTGAGCGTGATCACCGAGCATCTGGACGAGTTTCTGGACTTCACCCAAGCCGTCTTGCAGCGCGAACCATAAAAAATGAAAGCCATCTGCGTTTATTGCGGCTCCAGCCCGGGCCGGCTTGACGCTTATGCAGATGCTGCGCGCGCGCTGGGCGAGGCGCTGGTGGCGCGCGACCTGGGGCTGGTGTATGGCGGTGCCAGCATCGGGCTCATGGGCCTGGTTGCTGACACCGTGTTGCAGCTCGGCGGCCGCGCCGTGGGGGTGATTCCGCAAGCGTTGGCGCGCAAGGAGGTGGTGCACCGGCACTTGACCGAGTTGCATGTGACGCAATCCATGCACGAGCGCAAAACCATGATGGCTGAACTGTCTGACGGCTTCATCGCCATGCCGGGCGGCATCGGCACGTTTGAAGAAATTTTTGAAATCTGGACCTGGGCGCAACTGGGCATTCACGCCAAGCCCTGCGGTTTGCTCAACGTGGCGGGCTATTTTGATGCGCTGATCAGCTTTCTGGATCACGCGACCGCGGAGCAGTTTTTAAAAGCCCCGCACCGCGCCCAATTGATCGTCGAGCAGCAACCCGAGGCGCTGCTGGATCGATTCGCCAGCTATCAGCCACCCAGCACGCGCAAGTGGCTGGAGTCGGATGAAGCCTGATTTTTAACGCGAAAGAACATCGGCATTGCGAACGAAGTGAAGCAGTCCGTAGCCCGGATGGAGCGCAGCGGAATCCGGGTTTGTCGCCCACCACAGCGTGGCAGCGCGCCTCAAAACCCGCATGACGCTCACGCTTCATGCGGGCTACAGGACATTTCGCAATGACGAGGATGTTCATGGAAAGAAGCGCAGCGGCGCGGCATTCGCAGTGACGGAAATAACACCATCGGCACCACGCCAATGTGGCGTCAAGCGCGTGCCCTGTCACTCCATCAACGCGACCGACTTGATTAGCGCAAAGGCTTGCATTCCCGGCGCCAGCGCCAGAGCCTGGGAGGAGTAGGCGGTAATTTCAGCCAGCAGCGCCTGGCCATCGGCCAACGTGCACACCACCGTGACCCGGCCCTGGCCGCCAGGGTGCAGCGCGGTGATGGTGATGGGCAACTGGTTCAAGATGCTTAAACCCTGCGGCTGCACCGTGGCCAGGCTCACGTCGCGCGCAAGCACACGTAAGCGCGTGGCCGATGGTCTGGCAGCGGTGGCAAGGCTCAGGCGTAGCCGCAACATCGGGTTTCCAAAACTGGCCAGGCCTGACTCGTCTGAAGCTTGCAGGCTGCCCTGCAGCACGCTGACCGGGCCTTCTTCGTCAAACAGCGCAGAGTCGGGCCGGGCCAGCGCCTCGCGCAACGACTCCACCCGCTCGATGCGCCCATCGGCCATGAAGATCACGCGGCTGGCCAAGCGCTCGACTTCGCGCGGCGAATGCGTGATGTAGAGCACCGGAATGCCGGTCTCCTGCGCCAGCGCGTCGATCAGCGCCAGCAATTCGCTTTTGGCGCGCCAGTCGAGCGCGCTCAAGGGTTCGTCCATGCACAGCAGGCGCGGTTGCGATAGCAGCGCGCGGGCGATGGCCACGCGCTGACGCTCGCCGCCCGAGAGTGTGGTCACGGACTGATGCAGCAGGTGGCTGATGCCAACGCGCGCAGCCAGTTGCTCCAGCGCCCCGGGCGCAGATGCTGGCGCACGCGCGAGCGCGTAATGCAGGTTGCCGCGCACGTTCAGATGATTAAATAGCGCCGCCTCCTGAAACACAAAGCCAATGTTGCGCAGTGTGGCGGGTAGTCGCCGGGCCTGGTTTTGCCAGGCTTCACCCTGAAAGCGCAGGGTGCCGCGGGTGGCTGCGTCAAGGCCGGTGATGGCCCTGAGCAACGTGCTTTTGCCCGAACCCGAACGGCCGAACAGCACGCTCACGCCCTGCGCGGGGAAGGCAAACGCACCCGTGTCAAGCGTGAACGCACCCCGGGTCAGGGTCAGGTGGCCTTCAAGCAGCGCGTCGGCTGCGCCCGCTGCCTGCGCTGTTGGCTCGGTGAACTGCGTAAGTGTGGTCATGGCGTGGGTTTCAGCGCGGTTTGAGCGGATTCATCACCCGCTGGTTGATGGCGTAAAACAGCATCAGCGTCAGAAACGAAAAGCCCAGCAAAATGGCTGACAGCCGGTGCGCGGCGCCGTAGTTCAGCGCCTGGGTGTAGTCGTAGATGGCAATCGACACCACCCGGGTTTCGCCGGCAATGCTGCCGCCGAGCATGGCGATCACACCAAACTCGCCCACCGTGTGGGCAAAAGTGATCACCACCGCCGTCAAAATGCCGCTGCGCGACAGTGGCAGCACGACGCTGAAAAAGCGGTCCAGCGCGCCCGCGCGCATGGTGGCGGCGGCGTCGAGCAGGCGCGTGTCGATGGCGCCAAAAGCCTCGCGCAAGGGTTGCACCGCAAACGGCAGCGAGTAAATGACCGAGCCCACCAGAATGCCCCAGAAGCTGAACGCCAAGTGGGGCAGCCCCAGCCGCTCCAGTGTGCCACCCACCGCGCCTTGCGGCCCGAGCACGATCAGCAGATAAAAGCCGATCACCGTCGGCGGCAGCACCAGCGGCAGCGCGACCAGTGCCGCCACACTGTTGACCAGCCGGCTACCCGAGCGCGCCAGCCACCAGGCCAGCGGGGCCGACAACAGCAGCAGGATCAGCGTGGTCAAACCTGCCAGCTTGGCGGTGAGCCAGATGGCTTGCCATTCACCGGGAGTTATGCCGGCAAAGTTCATGGTTTGCCTTCGTCGGGCAAGGAGAAACCATAGCGTTGCATCACCTGGCGCGCTTGCGGCGTGCGCATGAAGCGGGCCAAGGCTTGCGTCGCCGGGTTGTTGCGGCCATAAGTGGTAACCGCAAAAGCCTGTTCCAGTGGCTGATGGCTGTCAGCCGGAATCAGGAAGTAGCCGCCCTTGGTCTTGAGCGCATCGTTCACGGCCAGCGACAGCGCGATGATGCCGACCTCGGCCGCCTGGCTGTCGATGAGTTGCGCGGTGTGCGAGATGTTTTCGCCGAACACCAGCTTGGGCTGGACCTGGTTCCACACGCCGCTGTGCTGCAGCGCCTCCCGGGCGCGGGCACCATACGGGGCGTGGTCAGGCGCGGCAATGGCAATCCTGCGAAATTCGGGCTGAGTCAGGTTGGCCAGCGTCAGGCGGCTGGCATCGACCTTGGCGCTCCACAGTACGATGCGCCCGAACGCGTAGGTGGTAACCGGAGCCACGGCCTTGCCGCTGACCACAAGTTTTGTCGGGTAGCTGACATCGGCCGAGAAAAAAATGTCAAACGGCGCGCCGTTTTCAATCTGCTGCATGAACTTGCCTGACGAGCCCAGGATCAATTCAAGCCGATGCGGCGGGTGACTTTTTTCAAAAACAGGCTGGAGTTCATCAAAGGCAAAGCGCAGGTCGGAGGCCGCCGCCACCCGGGCCGTCTCAGCCAAGCCAGTAGAAGTCACGCTGAACGCCAAAACAGTCAGCACCAACTTCATGAAGAGCCCGCCGCTTTGCCCTGCCACCGCACAGGGGCCATGCACAGAGACCTCGTCACTGCGAGCGTAGCGTGGCAGTCTATGCAGTTTTGAATTCATGGATTGCTTCACTTCGTTCGCAATACGGCCACTTTTGTAATGGTCGCGTCTGTTCATGGAAAAGGTATGAAATTTTACCGACGCAGCCTCGGTCAAGCGGGCTTTTGTCCCAGCTTGCGGTACAGCGTGGCGCGGCTGATGCCAAGGGCGCGCGCCGCCTGGCCAATATTGCCATGTGCCTCATCGACGGCCTTACGTATCATGACCGCCTCGACTTCGCGCAAGGCACGCGCCGGTGCCCGGCTTGGGTTGGCTTGCAGCGCGTGCGCTTCGTCGGCACGGTCGATCACCAAGGCTTGCAGGCGCAGCCCGCTCCAGAGCGGCAGCTCGATGGGTTGACCAGGCTGTTTGGCGGCATCGAACAGGGGTTCAAACGGCATGCCCAGCAACTTGCTAACATGCACCGGCGCCTGGCCCGGGCCGGCCAGACCGGGCACCATTTGCCGCGCGACCGGGTTGGCGCCAGTGATCCAGCCGTCGGGGTTCAGGCATAACATGCCGTCGCCATCGCCACCGAGCGCGTTGCCCGGCCAATTCAGGCGCAGCAGCAGGGCGTGCGCTTGCGCGGTGAGCAGTGCGTTTTCAATCTTGCTGGCTGATTGCATGACCAGATGCTTGAGCTCGGGGCGCTCCTGCGCATCGACACCGGTCACATCGAGCATGCCCAGGCAGGCGCCGTCAGGCCCGAACAGCGGCGCGCCGGCGCAGCTATAGACCGAGGTGGCCTCAAAAAAATGTTCGCCGCGGTGCAGCCAGACCGGATGCTGCTCGGTCAGCGCGGCGCCGATGGCAGTGGTGCCAATGCTGCGCTCCGACAGGTCGGTGCCCACGCGGCTGATCAGGTAGGCGCGCGGGTCGCTCTGGTCGATGGCGCCGCAGGCGTCCACCACCACACCTTCGGCATTGGTCAGGATGGCGAAGTAGCGGGTGTTGACAATGGCGCGCGCCAGACTTTGCAGCATGGGCTGCGCGGCTGAAATCAGGCCATGATTGGCTTCCAGGGTGGCGCGCAGCAGGGGTGCCGTGACCTGCGCGAAGCCAGAGGAAGTGTGCGGTTGCAAACCCAGCCCCAGGCAGCGCTGCCAGGAGCGCTCGACCCAAGGTGCCACCCAGCCCGGCGCCAGCGACTGGCCTTGGTGCATCAGGGTCTGGCGCGCCTGGTCGATGCGCGCCAGACGGCTGTCCGGCGTGTTTGTGTGATGGTTTGGATCGGCAGCGTTCATGGGCAGGTCTGTGGGCTTGAATTTATCGCATTGTGGGTCAGGCAATCAGATGGCGTTTGTTGGATGGCGATACCAGCCCAATTTGAGGCACACTTTGGGTGTGAAATTAAAAGCGTCCGTTCCCCCACCGCGCCGGGTCAAGGCGAGCCTGATGTGGCCGTTTGCCCTGGTTTTGACCTTTATTTTGACGGCTTTCGTCGCTACCGCTTATTTTTTGCAAGTTCAGGAGCGCGACCGGGCCCTGGCCGAGCGGGTTGCCGCCGTGGCCAAGCTGGTGGATCAAAAGCTCGACAAGGACACCCACCTGATGCGCGCCGTGCTGCTGGCAATGCAGGGCAACATTGCGATTGCTGCGGCCTTTGGCAGCCAGGACCGGGCTGCCTTACTGCGCGAAGCCGACCCGCTGTTTCAAATCCTGCATGCTGAACACCGCATTACTCATCTTTATTTCAACAGCCCGGAACTTGTCAACTTGGTTCGCTTGCACAGCCCGGAGCAGTTTGGCGATGCCATCACGCGCACCACCACCATCCAGGCGCGCAGCCAGAATGCGTCTGTTCACGGTCTGGAACTGGGCGCCTTGGGCACGCTGACGCTGCGCCTGGTGGCTCCCTGGCAAAGTGCTCAGGGGCTGTTGGGTTACGTCGAAATGGGCGAGGAAATCGGTCATCTGGTGAACGAAATTCACGAGACTTTGGCCGTGGACTTGTTCGTGTTGGTGGATAAACAGTTTTTGCCGGCCCAGCAATGGCATCAGGGGCTTGCGTTGCTCAAGCGCCAGGGTAACTGGGACCATTTTGCGCAACAGGTGCTGGTGGCGCAGACCCGCGTGCCAGCGCCCGTTGCCATCGACGACGCGATGCTGACCGCCCTGCGCGGCGGCGCCAACCAGGTTTTCTCTCAGGACGACAAAACGCTGCATCTGGCCATGCTGCCGCTGGATGACGCGAGCGGCCGTCGCATTGGCGATTTGGTGGTGATGCGTGACATCAGCGGCTTGCAGCAGACGTTTCAGCGTTCGATTGTCACGGTAACCCTGCTGAGCTCACTGGTCGGAACCTTTGTGCTGTGGCTCTTTTATTTTGCGCTGGACCGGGTCGAGCGCGACTACCAGCGCCAGCACGATCTGGAACATCAGCTACTGCGCCTGGGCACCGAGCATGCGCGCATTCTGCAGACTGAAAAACTCTCGGCGCTCGGTACCATGGTCGGCGAGATTGCGCATCAGCTCAACAATCCGCTGGTGGGGGTGGTCAACCTGGCCCAATTGGCGGTGCGCGAGGCCGACGACCCGGTGCGCACCCGCGAACTGCTGGCCGAGATCCGCCGCGCCGGTGAAGACTGCCATACCTTCATCACGTCGATGTTGCGCTTTGCCAAGGTGTCCAAGTTCGAGTGCCATGCGATTGATATGGCGCAAGTGGTCAATGAGACCGTGTTGATGTTTCGTCAGACGGTACAAGGCCGGATTCCGGTGGAACTGAATTTTCCAAAGACGAGCGTGGTGCTGGAGGTGGACCCGATCTTGCTGCGTCATGCACTATTCAATTTGCTGATTAATGCCGCGCAGGCCACCGAAGGTGAGGGCGCGATTGTGATCAGCTTGCAGGCGCAGTCGCACCCTGACACCGGCGCGCCGGGTTGGGCGCTGACGGTGCGCGACCATGGCCGTGGCATTGCCCCCGAGATTCTCGACAAGGTGTTCAGCCCGTTTTTCACCACCCGCCGTGAAGGCACAGGCCTGGGCCTGTCGGTGGTGCAACACGTGGCCTTGCTGCACCAGGGTTTTGTCAGCGTCGAAAATTTATCTGAAGGTGGCACACAATTTGCAATTTGGTTGCCTCAGACCAACCCAAAGCTCAACCATGATGCCCAAGATACTGGTCGTCGATGACGACCGCTACACCCGCACGCTGATTTCGCAAATGCTGCGCAGTAGCGCGCAGGTTTTTCTGGCGCCTGATGGCGCGGTGGCACGCCAGTTGTTCGCTGAGCATGACTTCAACCTGGTGCTGATGGACCAGCGCCTGCCCAACCACCAGGGGCTGGATTTGCTGCGCGAGTTTCGCACTCAGCGCCCGCGCATGGTGGCGATTTTGATGACCGGATTTGCCGACGTGCGCGATGCCGTGGCCGCCGTGCGCGAGGGCTTGTTCGACTACTTGACCAAACCGTTCGAAGACTTGGAAGCGCTGGAAGCCGTGATTGGCAAGGCGCTTGAGATCGACGCGGCTTATCGCGAAATCAACAGCCTGCGCACCCGCCTGGCCGTGACCTCGGGCGCACCCGTGGTGGTGGGGCAATCGGCGACCATGACGCGCATGCTGGGTCAAATTCAGCAGGTGGCCGGGCTCGACACCACGGTGCTGCTGGAGGGTGAAAGCGGCACCGGCAAGGACGTGATCGCCAAGTTGATCCATGCTCACAGCCCGCGCTCCGGCAAGGCATTTCTGGAAGTCAACTGCGGCGGCCTGCCCGAGTCGCTGCTGGAGAGTCTGTTGTTTGGCTACGAAAAGGGCGCTTTTACCGGTGCCGCCCAGGCCAGCGCAGGTTACTTTGAAAAGGCCCATGGCGGCAATCTGTTTCTGGACGAAATTGCCGACATGAGCCCCAAGCTGCAAAGCAGTCTGCTGCGTGTGCTACAGGATCACAGCTTTTGCCGCATTGGCAGCACCCAGCCTCGCACCACTGATTTCCGTCTGATTTGCGCCACTAATCGGGCACTGGCGGGCGAGGTCAAGGCCGGGCGCTTTCGCGAAGATTTGTTCTACCGCATCAACGTGGTGGCCGTGCATTTGCCACCTGTTCGTGAGCGCGAGGGCGACGTGTTTCGCCTGGCGGTGCACTTTCTGGATTTTTACAACACCAAGTTTGGTAAGCAATGCGGCCCTTTTACGCCTGCGGCACTGGCTGCCCTGGAGGCCCAGCCGTGGCCTGGCAATGTGCGCGAACTGCAGCATTGCATTGAGCGTGTTGTGGCCATGCAGCCTGGCGGTGTGATTGATGCGGTGCACTTGCGCCCGAGCGGTGGTTCAGGGCAGGGCGCTGATTCCATGACGACCACTGCCGCCCTGCCGAAGCTCGTTTACCGACAAGCCCGGGCCGGTTTTGAGCGTGACTATTTGCGTGACTTGTTGGCTGCAGCCGCTGGCAACATGTCTGAGGCGGCACGCCTGAGCGGCATTCCCAGACAAAATCTTTATGTGCGCATGAAACGTTGGGGTTTTGTCACTGAAATGTGACAGGTGTCGCGTTCTGGTGACGGCCATTTTTTCGGATTAGGGCCGGCATGGCTGCAACGAGCCAGTGTGAGAAGATGTGATGTCCATGGCACGAAGTTTGCATAATTTGGCAGTTGATATTTAACTAATGAAGGAGTGTGCTATGCGAAAAATTCTTGCCGGGAGCTTGACGGCCCTGGCTGCAACGTTCTTGATGGCTGCTTGCACGCAGACTGATCTCAAGAGCACTGCCAGTGCGCCAGTCAAAGGCGTGGTCGAAAACGGCAGTCCGGAACGGTTCCAGAAAATGGCGGGGGCTAGCGTCTGGTTGATTCCTGCCACCGATGTTGCGGCCATGGCCAAGACGCCGATCGAAGTCAAGAAGGACGCCAAAAACGACGAGCCTTTGGAAGACAACCTGGCCGCCAACCGCGACCGTTACCTCCATGTCAAAACCAACGCCAGCGGCGAGTTTGATTTTGCAAGCGTACCGGGTGGCAATTACTTTGTTTATGTGGAACCCGCCGATACCAGCCATTTGCCTGGTGGCTCCTTGAGTCGCACCGCCATGAGCACGACCGAATTGGCCGCCAAGCCCCTGACCGTCAAGCTGTCTGGCAACACTCCGGCCAATGCAACGTATGTCGGGACTTCAGCGTGCCTGAATTGCCATGACGACAAGGAGCACTTCAAACAAACCATGCACCGCCTGGGCATCGCGGTTGTTGGCAAGCCCAGTGGTTTACAGGACTTTTCGCGCTTTCCGGAGATCAACAAGGGTCTGGACAAGCTGATGGCTGGCACCAAGTTCTGGTTTTACGGCTTTGA
>PFUD01000095.1 GCA_002789915.1 Comamonadaceae bacterium CG_4_9_14_3_um_filter_60_33
GATCAGGTTGGCCCGTATCTGCGCCTCCTTCAGGCGGGCGTCAACGGCACGGATCAGGCTCTCAGAATCCTCAGCCAGCGCCACGTGGTAACTGAGCTTGTAGCGGTTCTGCTGCGCCAGGGGCTGCAGGCGTAGCGCCGGAAAAACACTGAGCAAACGGCACAGGTCCTCGTGCGCGAGGCCATGCCAATCGGGAGCAATGTATGCCTGCCACGCGTCATCGGTCTGCCAGCCTGCGGGCATGACCTGATAGATTGTGGAGCCCACATCGGCAATGGCGAAATCCGGCACGGGCAATTCGAACTCGGCGATGGCTTGCTCAATTAGGCCGCGGTGCCTGCCACTGACATAGACCAGCGTCACATCTTCCCGGCGAACCAGTTGCCGAAATAGCGCCAGTGCGCCCTTTGAGTCTGGCTGGGCACCGTTGGCAATCAGAGTTCGGTCCAGGTCGGTGCACAGCAGCAAGCGGTTCATGCCGCTGCGGCGGCCGAGTCGTCCGCAAAGAAGTGGTAGTGCGTCATGGCTTCCAGGATACCGGCAGCGTAGGGCTGTTTTGAAAAATAGATTTTTTCGCTGTTTGCCAGATCAGATAGCTCGTCCAGGTGGCGGTTGTCCACCACCACGCCCAGCGTGTTGCCGCGCAACATGTCGGCGTCGGCGCCGGTCACGCCGGCCACCAGCGTCTGCTCCAGCGGAAAACCGAACTGCTCGGCACACCAGCGCAGCGCCAGACCCTTGGACGCGCGCAGCGGCAGCACGTCAATAAACTGGCCAAAAGAAAAGATCACGTTCACCGCCTGTTCATTGCGCAGCAACAGTTGCCGGATGTCATTGACATTGGCCAGCGCAACATCTATGAAGTAGCTCAGCTTGAAAGCGCTTTGATAGGCTTTAGCCTGCAGGGTCAAGCCGGGCAAGTCTTTCAGAACATCGTGCACCGTCTGCCTGCTCCACAAGTGGTCGATGTGACGCGCCCAGACCGCGTCTTCGGTCAGGTTGGGCGCGTAATGGATTTGCGTGCCCTGCCCGGTGATCAGCACGTCGGGCTGGGGAATGCTGTGCCGTTTTAACGTGTTGAGCGCATCGTCGAGGCTGCGCCCGGTGGCAATGCCAAAAATGATGGCTTTGCGGTGCGCGTGCATGGTCTGCAAAAATGGCGCCAGCGATGCCATGTCACCAATCAGGTTTTGATCCAGGCTGGCAAAGATGGCTTGGTCACGAAACGTGCCTGCACGCCGTTGCAAGTTCATATGGGTAATGGGTTCGGTTTTTTCCACCAGCGGACGAATCTCCGACAGGTAGCTTTCCACATGCGCCGGCCATGAATAGAACCGCTGAACCCCCTCCATCCCGTTTTTGGCCAATCGCCGCCAGGCTGGCCTGTCGGTCAGTGCCTGCAGCAACGTGGCCGCCATGGACGCTTGGTCGAGCGGGTTGATCAGGTAGCCGTTCTGGCAGTTACGGATGATGTCGGTCGGGCCGCCGTCTTCGGTGGCCACAATCGGCAGACCGCACGCCGCCGCCTCGATCAGCGTCAGGCCGAAGGGCTCCGTCAAGGCCGGGTTGCAAAACACACCGCGCAACGCGGCGGCCAGACGATACAACACAGCCACCTCTTCCTGCTTGTGGTTTTTTGGGTAGGCCACCTTGCCGTAAAGGTCATATTTATCGATGGCCAGAAGGATGTCGGTGAGCACCGTTTTGGCCACCGCCTCCATCTCCTGAATGTCGTCGCGATTGCCCGCCACAATGACCAGGTTGGCGGCTTCTTGCAGGGCCGGCGATGCACCGTAGGCTTCGATCAGCGCCACGATGTTTTTCTTTGGATCAGGACGCGACAGAGCCAGAATCATCGGTTTGTTGGGCTGATGCAGGTAGCGCTTGAGCGACAACGCAATGGGACTCTTTTTTTCGTCACCCAAGGGCGGGAAAAATTGCGTCAAATCTGTACCGGGCGGAATCACACGCATGCGCTCGGGCTGGTAAAAGTCATACAACCCGTATTGCTGCTCAATCTCCTGGCGGGTGCTGGTGATGACCCGCTCGGCCGCGCCCAGCGTGGTTTCTTCGGCCTCAATGCGGCGCGAGATGTGGTAAGTGGACTCGATCTCGCTGCGTTTGATACCGCTGGCCAATAACTGCTTGCGTTTGTTGCGCCCCAAAGAGTGGCCGGTATGAACCAACGGAATGCCCAGCTGGTGCGACAGGCGCGAACCCACATAACCAGCATCGGCGTAGTGGCTGTGAATCACATCGGGCATGCGCGGCTGGCTTTTGAGGTAGGCCAGCACGTTGTCAGAGAAATTTTCCAGCGAGTCCCACAGCATCTCCTTGCGCAGGTATTTTTCTTCGCCGCATTCAATGCGCACAATGCTGGCCTTGTCAGAGAGCGGCTCCAGCAGCTGTGCATAGTCGGCGCTGACCTGGGGGTCGATGACGCGGCGCGTCAACAACACCACTTTGTCGACGTCCGCGCGTTCACCGAGTGCGCGTGCCAGTTCCACCACATAGCGCGTCTGGCCGCCCGTGTCGGCGTCGCGCCCAAGCTCCAGGTTATGGCCACGGATCAGGCCATGAACACTGATCAGGACAACGTACAAACCTTGCTTGTCTGCGACCGCTTGCTTGTTCATCACGTCCACGCCTGCAAAAAGGGTTGGTAAAAATTCACATCGTCCGGAATCGCGCCGCGGATGCCGCAAATGGCCGCAGCGAACACATTGGCTCGTTCCAGCGTTACAGCGGTTGGCCAATGCCGTAGCGTGCCCAACAAATAGACCGCCGCAAAGCCGTCACCGGCGCCCACCGTGTCAACTACGGCCACAGCCACCTGGCTGGTGCCAGACGCCACCACCTGGCCATCGCGGCCCATCTGCCAGGCGCCATCTGCGCCGCAGGTGACAACCACCTGTGCCAGGTCGAAACGGTGCATCAGCGCCATCGCCTGGCCGTGCGGATCGCCTGACGACAACCCGAACATGTCGGCCAATGCTGGCAATTCCTGGTCGTTGAGCTTGACGATATCTGCCATTTCCAGGGAAAAAGCCAGCGTGCTTTCGGTGTACCAGGGCGCGCGCAAATTGACATCAAGGAACTTGCTTGCCTGCGTGCTTTGCAGCAGGGTGGCCAGCGCGTGCCGCGCGGCAACATGGCGCTGCGCCAGCGTGCCGTAATACACCAGCGCCGGTCGCTGCGGTGACTCAACCAGCTGTGCCACGCTGGGGTCAATGAAATCGTAGGCCTGCTGGTCAAGAATTTCAAAGCGGTGCCCGCCGTTTTCCAGATGCACCTTGACCTGGCCCGTTGGGTACTGCGAGTCCAACTGAACGCCACGGCTGTCCATGCCACTGCTGGCCATGGTGGCGAGCACGTCACGGCCCAGCGCGTCGTCGCCCACGCGCGACAGCAGCAGCGGTTCGCAGCCAAAGGCCTGCAGATGACGGGCCACGTTGAACGGCGCGCCGCCCAACACAGCGCGCTCAGGAAACACATCCGCTAGCACCTCGCCAAACAGCGCGACCCGGCTGTTTTGGGGGCTGCTTTGCAACGGCAGTTTGGCATTGGAAATGGGCGATATCAAGGCTGAAGTCCTTCGCGGTTGGGCACTGTCATCGTATCGGCAGTATCAACGCCATTGTGCAACGGTCAGCATCAGCCAGCCATGGGACAATTCAGCCATGTACTTATTATTTGAAGAAACCGGCAAATTTCTGGCCGGGCGCATCCTCTCCGAGGCCGACGCATCGGCGCAGGTGGAACTGGACTCGGGCAAGCGCGTCAAGGTCAAAGCGGCCAACATGCTACTCAAGTTCGACAAACCCACGCCGCATGAACTGATGGCCGCTGCGCAGGCCGTGGCCGCCAGCATCGAGCTCGACATGGCTTGGGAATTTGCGCCCGAGGGCGACTTTGGCTTTGCCGAGCTGGCGCGCGACTATTTTTCAGAGCACGCCACCCTGGAGCAACAGGCCGGCATGCTGATGGCACTGTTTGAGGCGCCGCACTACTTTCGCCGCGCCGGCAAGGGGCGTTTTAAAAAGGTCTCGGCTGACATCCTGGCCCAAGCCTTGGCGGCCATCGAGAAAAAGAAACAGGTCGCACTGCAAATCGAGGCCTGGGTCAAGGAATTGAGCGAAGGCATCTGTCCGCAAGCCATCCGCGATCAGCTCTACAAAATCCTGTTCAAGCCCGACAAAAACTCGCCCGAATACAAGGCTGTGGTCGAGGCCTCGCGCGCCACGCATCTGGGGCCGCTCGACCTGTTGATCAAGGCCGGCGCCATCGACTCGCCTTACCAGTTCCACTGGAAGCGTTTTCTGCTGGAGAACTTTCCCAAGGGCACGGGGTTCCCGAAGTTTGAGGCACCGCCAATCAAGGACGAGCTACCGCTGTCTTCAGCACGTGCCTTCTCGATTGACGACTCGGCCACCACCGAGATCGACGACGCGCTGTCGGTGCAAGGCCTGGGCACCGGCACCGTGGTGCTGGGCATTCACATTGCTGCGCCCGGCCTGGCGATTCAACCCGGCAGCGCGGCCGACGCGCTGGGCCGCGCACGCCTGTCCACGGTGTACATGCCGGGCTACAAGCTCACCATGCTGCCCGACGAGGTGGTGCAAAACTACACCCTGATGGAAGGACGCGACTGCCCGGCGGTGTCGCTGTATGTGACGCTGGACGAGGCCACGCTGGAGATCAAGGCGACCGAGACCAAGCTGGAGCGGGTCCACATTGGCGCCAATTTGCGCCACGACCAGTTGGATGCCGTGGTCACCCTGGAGTGGCTGCAAGACCCCACCTTCATGCACGATACCGACCCGCCGCCGCTGCAGCACAAACGCCCGCAACTCTCATTTTTGTACCGGCTGGCGCAAGACCTGAAAGCTAAACGCGAAGTGGTGCGCGGCAAGCCAGAAAACTTCAACCGCCCTGACTACAACTTCAAGCTCGTTGGAAACAACGGCGCCGAGCCAGAAGGCACCGAACAGGTACAGATCAGCGTGCGCCAGCGCGGCGCGCCGCTGGACTTGATCGTGTCCGAAGCCATGATCCTG
Organism: Comamonadaceae bacterium CG_4_9_14_3_um_filter_60_33; assembly: GCA_002789915.1. GTDB lineage: Bacteria > Pseudomonadota > Gammaproteobacteria > Burkholderiales > Burkholderiaceae_C > Rhodoferax. Next base: position 5,058 of record PFUD01000095.1, read on the forward strand.
GCCAACAGCACCTGGGGCAACTGGATGGCTGAGCTGGGTGTGCCCGGCATTTACCGCAGCCAGGCGTCGATGTTGCCCGGCGTCAAGGTGCGTATGGGTACGCGCGCGTTGCCGCACGCGGGTATCGGTGTCAAGAGTTATGCCTGGAGCAGTTCACCGCTGCGCCGTTACGTGGACTTGCTGAATCAGTGGCAAATCATTGCCTGCGCGCGCCACGGCAAGACCGCCGCGCTGGTGGCGCCGTTCAAACCCAAAGACGCCGAGCTGTTTTCGATCATCTCCAGCTTTGACGCAGCTTACTTTGCCTACAACGGCTACCAGAACGCCATTGAGCGTTTCTGGACGCTCAAATACGTGCAACAGCAGGGCATCACCGAGATTGAGGCCGCCCTGTTCAAGGACAACCTGGTGCGCGCCGACCACCTGCCGCTGGTGCTGCCGGTGATGGGCGCGCAAGGCCTGCCGCGCGGCGCTCGGGTGCGCGTGAAGCTGGGCGACATCGACCTGGTGTCGCTCGACATCCACGGCACCGTGATCGAGCGACTCGACGCCGAACCCGGGGTGTTCGACGCCGAAGAAGAGCAGGACGACGACACCGTGGTCGGTCCGATCACCATCGCCGTGGACCTGAGCGACGCCAACGCTGACGCCGACACCGCGCCTAACCCGCCTCCCGCCGAGGCCGCCACTGCGCCGTGAAGCTGCTGCCGTTGAGTACCCTACAGATCGCCCTGGGTGTCTCCATTGCGGCGCACGCGGCGCTGCTGACCGTGCGGCTGGTGGACCCCCAGGCTTTCAACCGGGTGCTGCAAGACAGCCCGCTCGAAGTGATTCTGGTCAATGCAGACACCCGCGAGCAGCCCGACAAGGCGCAGGCCATTGCCCAGGCTGCGTTAGCCGGGGGCGGCGAGGCTGCGCGCGGCCGCGCCAAAAGCCCGCTGCCGCCCGCTCTGCGCAACACCGACGGCCAAGACCAGGAACTGGATCAGCAGCGCCAGTTGCAAGATATGCAGGCGCAGCAACACCTGCTGCTGCTCAATGTCAAGAAGTTGCTGGCCAAATTGCCGCCCGAAGTGCCGCGCCAGGAAACGCAGAGCCCCGAGCAGACGCAACGCGAGCAAAAGCGCAAGCAGCTCGTCAAGCTACTGGCCGAAATCGAACGCCGCATCAACCTGGAAAACGCCCGCCCGAAAAAGCGCTACATCAGCCCGGCCACGCGCGAAGCGGTGTATGCGCTGTATTACGACCGCTTGCGCCGCGCCATCGAAGCGCGGGGCACGCAGAATTTTCCGCAAGTGAGCGGCCAAAAGCTCTATGGCGAACTGACCATGCTCATCAACATCAACCGTGACGGCCGCGTGCTGTCCACCGAGGTGGTACAAAGCTCCGGTAACCCGAAGCTCGACCGGCAGGCGCGTGCCATTGCCAGCAGTGCCGGGCCGTTTGGCAAATTCAGCGCCGCCATGCGCCGTCAGGCCGACGAGATTGCCGTGGTGTCGCGCTTCAACTTCACCCGCGACGACACGCTGAAAACCCAACTCAACGGTCAATAATTCCCCGCTTTGAACCCAATGACCACCGACCTCTACTGCGTGATGGGCCACCCTGTGGCGCACAGCCGCTCACCCTGGCTCCACGCCCGTTTTGCCGAGATCACCGGCCAGCAGTTGCACTACGACAAGCGCGACATTGCGCCGGGCGACTTTGCCCGCAGCGTGCGGGCCTTCATTGAGGAAGGTGGGCGCGGCTGCAACATCACCGTGCCGTTCAAGTTTGAAGCCGCGGAGCTAGCCACCCACGCCAGCGCACGCAGCGTGTTGGCGCAGGCGTCAAACACGCTGACCTTCAAAAACGGCCAGATTCTGGCCGACAACACCGACGGCATTGGCCTGGTGGCAGACATCGAGCGCAATGCCGACCTGCCGCTCAAGGGACTTCGCCTGCTGCTGATTGGCGCAGGCGGCGCTGCGGCCGGCGTGCTGGGGCCGCTCTTGCAAGCCAGCCCGGCACACCTCAGCGTGGCCAACCGCACGCTGCACAAGGCCAGCGAACTGGTGGCGCGGCATCAAGCGCTGGCGGCGCAGCACAACACGGTGCTGGAAGCACACAACCTGCACGCACTCAACGAAGCCTTCGACGTCATCATCAACGCCACTGCCACCAGCCTGAGCGGCGCGGGCGTGCCGGTTGACGCGCGTGTTTTGCAGCCCGGTGCGCTGGCCTACGACATGATGTACGGACCCGGCGCGCAAGGCTTCATGGACTGGGCGCGCGCCCACGGCGCCGTGCCGCGCGACGGCCTGGGCATGCTGGTGGAGCAAGCGGCAGAGTCCTTTTTGCTTTGGCGCGGCGTGCGCCCGCCGTCGGGTCAGCTGCTGAGCGAGTTGCGCGCCGTCATTGCGGGCGGGCACTGAAGCCATGAAACCGTTTTGGCGCTGGTTCGGCCTGGTAGCAGTTGCTTTTGCGCTGCTGCAACTGTTTTTTGTGGCGCGCATTGCCGCCATGCTGGTGATCGACCCGCAATCCACCACCTTTGAGCGCTCCGAAGCCTGGCGCATCGCCACACAAAAGGGCACGCTGCGTTGGCACCAGCAATGGATGCCTTACGACAAGATATCCAACAACCTCAAGCGCGCGGTAATCGCCAGCGAAGACGACGGCTTTGCCAACCACGACGGCGTGGACTGGGATGCGATCGAGAAAGCCTGGCAAAAAAACACCCGGGCAGAAGAACTGGCGGCGCAGGCCCAAGCGAGAGCTGCGGCCAGAAACGTCGGTAAAGCCCCGCCCAAGGCGGCAGCCAAAGCCCCCGCAGTCAAGCCGATCAAGGCCCCCAAGATCATCGGCGGCTCCACCATCACCCAGCAGTTGGCCAAAAACCTGTTTTTGTCTGGCGAGCGCACGTTTCTGCGCAAAGGCCAGGAATTTGTTCTCACACTGCTGCTGGAAGCCGTGCTCAGCAAGGAACGCATTTTGGAAATCTACCTCAACAGCGTCGAATGGGGCGAGGGCGTGTTCGGTGCCGAGGCGGCGGCGCAGCATTACTTTCGCAAGCCCGCTGCGCGCCTGAGCACCTACGAAGCCGCACGGCTGGCGGTGATGCTGCCGCGCCCCAAGTACTTTGAAAAGCTGCCCGATTCAAGCTATGTGGCGGGCCGCGCCGGCATCATTGCGCGCCGCCTGGAAAGCGCCGAACTGCCATGAAGCCGTTGCCGCGCCTGCCCGACAACTGGCGCAGCCGCGCAGCCGACTGGCTGTCGCCGCTGGCGGCCAGCGCGGTGAGCCTGTTTTTACTCGGGCTGATCCGCGTGCTCACCGGTGCACAGGCGCGCTGGTGGGGCTGCCCGCCAAAGGCCGAGCAGCGCATTTACTTTGCCAACCACCAGAGCCACGCCGATCTGGTGATGATCTGGGCCGCCCTGCCCAAGGAGCTGCGTAGCAACACCCGCGCCGTGGCGGCACGCGAGTACTGGACTAAATCGCCCGTCAGGCAATGGATCACCACGGCGGTGTTCAACGTGATTTATGTCTCGCGCGAGCGCCACGCGGACGAGGACCCGCTGGAGCCGTTGGTCGAGGCGCTTGCCGCAGGCGACTCATTGATTTTGTTCCCCGAAGGCACGCGCGGCCATGCCGATGAGCCGCAAGCCTTCAAGGCCGGGCTTTACAACCTGGCGCTCAAGTTCCCGCAGGTGGAACTTATTCCGGCCTGGATCGCCAACGTGCAGCGCGTCATGCCCAAAGGCGAAGTGGTGCCGGTGCCGGTGCTGTGCTCGGTCACCTTCGGCGCGCCCATGCAGGTGCAGGCTGGCGAAGACTGCCACACCTTTTTGGCGCGCGCACGCAGCGCCGTCATCGCGCTGCGCGACATCTGAGACCCAACCGTGTACCAAACCCTGAAAAACCTCAGTCCGTCGCAGCAGATTGGCGCCATGTTCGTGCTGGTGTTCGGCTTGCTGCTGCTGGCCTCGCTCACCTTGTTTTTGTTGTCGATGCGCGAGCATGACGACGGGCTGGCGCAGCAAAACCACAGAGAGCGCATGCAGAACCTGAGCGGCCTGCTGCGCACCAGCTGGTCGCTGATTTTTGTCTTCTGGGTGGCGTGGCTGGCCAGCGACATCAGCCGGCTGCTGCTGTTTGCATTGGGCTCATTTTTTGCGCTGCGCGAGTTCCTGACCCTCTCGCCCACACGCCAGGGCGACCATCGCAGCCTGGTGCTGGCTTTTTTTGTGGTGCTGCCGCTGCAATACTTTCTGGTCGGCACCGAGCACTTCAACCTGTTCACCGTGTTCATCCCGGTCTATGTGTTTCTGGCGCTGCCGGTGGCCAGCGCCCTGGCCAACGACCCGGTGCGTTTTCTGGAGCGCAATGCCAAGCTGCAATGGGGCATCATGGTGTGCATTTACGGGATGAGCCATGTGCCGGCGCTGATGCTGCTGGACTTTCCGCACTACGACAAAAAAAACGCGTTTCTGCTGCTGTTTCTGGTGCTGGTGGTGCAAACCTGCATGGTCACGCAGCACCTGGTGGCGCGCCACCGGCCTCGGCCGCCAGATGCGCCGCAGATCAGCCAGAGCTTTACCTGGCACAGCTGGAGTTGGGGCATGGCCGCGGGCAGCCTGCTGGGCGCGCTGCTGGCGGGCATCACGCCGTTTGTGCCGGGGCAGGCCTTTGCCCTGTCTTTCATCGCCTGCGCGGCGGGCTCGCTGGGGCATCTGGTGATGAAAGCCCTCAAACGCGACCGTGGCATCCCGATCTGGCATGGCCAAGGCAAGGCGGTCACCGGCGCCGGCGGCATGCTCGACCGCATTGACTCGCTGTGCTTTGCCGCGCCGGTGTTCTTCCATTCAGTACGCTGGTACTTTGGCTTATGAGAATCCTCGGCATTGACCCCGGCCTGCGCACCACTGGTTTTGGCGTGGTGGACGTGAATGGCTCCGAGCTGACCTATGTGGCCAGCGGCACCATCACCACCACCCATCTCGACAAAGACCTGCTGCCCGAGCGCCTCAAGGTGCTGTTCGACGGCATCCGCGAAGTGGTGGCGCGCTATGAGCCTGATGCCTCGTCCATCGAGATCGTGTTTGTCAACGTCAACCCGCAGTCCACGCTGCTGCTGGGCCAGGCCCGCGGCGCCGCCATCACCGCGCTGGTGTTTTCAGATTTGCCGGTGACGCAATACACGGCGCTACAAATGAAACAGGCCGTGGTCGGCTGGGGTCGCGCCAGCAAAGGCCAGATTCAGGAGATGGTGAAACGCCTGCTGAACCTGCCCGCCCTGCCCGGCCCCGACGCCGCCGACGCGCTGGGTCTGGCCATCACCCACGCCCACGCTCACAAAGCCATGGCGCGGCTGGCGCTGGCCGACGGGGTGATTGGTGCGGGCAAGGGGAAGTACAAGGCGGGGCGAAGCCGGTAATTTGGGTGAGCAGCATTTGGTCTGGTACCCTCTGCCCATGCCCCGCCCATCCCAACTGCTGCACCCCGCACGCCCGCCGGCGCCCACCCGCGCGGCGGCCACCGTGCTGCTGCTGCGTGACACGCCCGATGGCCTGGAAGTGCTGATGACGCGGCGCTCCAGCGCGGCCAGTTTTGTACCGGGCGCCTATGTGTTTCCGGGCGGCGGCATCGATGCGACAGACGGTTGCTGCCACGCGCTGGCGCTGCGCCGGGCCACGCAAAGCGCCCAGGCGTTAACGCAAGCCATTGCCGCGATTCGCGAGAGCTTTGAAGAGCTGGGCTTGCTACTGGCGCGCCATGCGGATGGCAGTTGGGCCACGCAGGCCGACATTGACGCGATGGACCGGCAAGGTGACTTTGGCGCCCAGTGCGCGACGCGCGGACTGACGCTGGCCGCCAGCGACATGCAGGTGCTGGCGCGCTGGGTCACCGACCGTGACCTGCCCAAGCGCTTTGATGTGGGTTTTCTGGTGGCGCGCGTGCCACCCGGGCAAACGCCGGTGGCAGACGAAACCGAGCAGTTCGAGCCGGTCTGGGTGCGCCCCTTTGATGCATTGGCGCGGCACCAGTCGGGCAGCTTTTTCATGATTTACCCAACCATCGTCACGCTGGAGCGCCTGCACGGCCTGGCCACGGTCGACGCCGTACTGAACGCATGCGCTATGTCGGAATATCCGCTTTGGACTAGTTGCCCGCGCAGCGGTCTGCTGGCCGGGCGCGAGGCGCGCTACATGGAGCATGAGTCGGCATATGGCGAACTGGCGCTGGTCTGCCCGGACGGGCAGATTGCGCACGCGCTGGACTGGCAGTGCGAGCAACCCGTGCCCTTGCTCAAAAACGTGCAGCGCCTCACTGCGCCCAACCCCGGCGCCATGACCGGCCCCGGCACCAACAGCTATTTGGTGGGTGACCCCGCCACCGGTTTCATCGCCATCGACCCCGGCCCGGCGGACCCCGAGCACCTGGAAAAACTGTGGCGCGCGGCGGGTGGCGACATCCGCATGATCGTCTGTACCCACTCGCACCCGGACCACGCCCCCGGCGCCCAGCCGTTGCAGGCCATGTGCGCCAACGAGCCGCCGATTCTGGGGCGGCCAAGTCGCGAGACGGCGCGGGCAAACAGCACATTTGTGCCGGACAGGGTGTTGCAAAACGGTGGGTTGCTGACGCTTGGCAAAAATACCTTCGCGGCGGGGGCGCCGCTCCTACAGGGCCACGCCAGCCACACGCTACAGGTGGTTTATACCCCCGGCCATGCCGCCAACCACCTGTGTTTGCTGCTGCTCGAAGACGGCTTGTTGTTCAGCGGCGACCACATTCTGAACGGCAGCACCACGGTAGTGGATCCACCCGACGGCGACATGAGTGATTACCTGAACTCGCTGGACCTGCTGAGCGCGGCTTGCATTACGCACCAACTCAAGTACATTTTGCCGGCCCATGGCTACGTGATCGGTGGACCGGATGACGAGGCCCATGCGGCGATCGCCCGGCTCAAAGCGCACCGCCTGCAGCGCGAGACCAAGGTGATGGCCGCCATGCAGGCGCAGCCCGATGGCACGCCAGACGACTGGCTGGCGCAGGTGTATGCCGACGTGCCGCAGCGCATGTGGCCAGTGGCAAAGCGCTCACTGATCGCGCATGTGGCGCGCCTCAAAAGCATGATGACCTGACCACTGCAACACCATGCCAGCCGTCATCATTTTCTGCCTGGGCCTGCTGCTGGTGCTGTGGCTGGTGGGCGCACCCTGGTGGCTTGAGCGCAAGCGCCAAAAGCTACGTGCCCAGCCGTTTCCGGCGCCCTGGCGCGCGGTGTTGCAGCAGCGCGTGCCCTATGTGCGCCGGTTGCCCGCCGACCTGCAATTGCAGCTCAAGCAGCACATGCAGGTGTTTCTGGCCGAGAAAGCGTTCATCGGCTGCAATGGGCTTGAGATCAGCGACGAGATTCGCGTGACCATTGCCGCCCACGCCTGCCTGCTGATCCTGAACCGCCCCGGCGGCTACTACCCCAATTTGCGGCAGATTCTGGTTTACCCCGACAGCTTTGTGGTGCAGCGCGACCAGGTGGACCACATCGGCCTGACGCGGCGCTCGCGCGATGTGCTGGCAGGCGAATCGTGGTCAGACGGGCAGGTGATTTTGTCGTGGCAAGACACGCTGGACGGCGCGGCAGTGGCAGACGACGGGCAAAACGTGGCCATTCACGAATTTGCCCACCAGCTCGATCAGGAAAGCGGCAGCGCCAACGGTGCGCCCAGGCTCGGGCGAAGGGCGCAACAGCAAAGCTGGTCGAGCGTGCTCGGCACCGAATTTGCCACCCTGCAAGCCCGCGTGACGCGCGGCGCGCCGTCGCTGTTCAGCGACTACGGTGCGACCGACCCGGGCGAATTTTTTGCCGTGATTTCCGAGGTGTTTTTTGAACAGCCCGAGGCCATGTCGCAGGAGCACCCGGCGCTGTACCGGGAGCTCAGCCAGTTTTACCAGCTGGACCCGCTGAGCTGGTAAGACTGGTCGACGTATCTATTTCACCATTGCCATTGGTTACCATTGCGGCCAATGATCAAACCTCACAAACCCGTGTCATCTCGCAAAGTTGCGCCAACACCCAAGCCACCCAAGCCGCTCGCCCAGGACGGCGAGCGCTTATCCAAACGCGTGGCGCACCTGATGCACTGCTCGCGCCGCGAGGCCGAGCAGTACATCGAAGGCGGCTGGGTCAGTGTGAACGGCCAGGTGGTCGAAGCGCCCATGGCGCGCGTGACCAACCAGACCGTGGTGGTGGACCCGCACGCCAGCCTGATGACGCAGCTTGACGTCACGCTGCTGCTGCACAAGCCGCCCACTTATGAGGCCATGGCCGCGCCGGGTGAAGCGAACAAACGCGTCAAGCCTGCGCACCAACTGCTGCTGCCAGGGAATCACTGGGCGCAAGACCCTTCCGGCGTGCGGCTACTGAAACACCACTTTATTAAGCTCACTGCCTGCGTGCCGCTGGAGGTCGCTGCCAGCGGCCTGGTGGTGTTTACGCAAGACTGGCGCGTGCTGCGCAAACTCACTGAAGATGCAACCATCATTGAACACGAACTGGTGGTGGAAGTGCAAGGCGAGGTGGCGCCCGAGGTATTGCAGCGCCTGAACGCCGGCCTGAACAGCGACGGCCAGCCGCTGCCGCCAGTGAAGGTCAGCATCAACAGCACGTCTGACACGTCGACACGCCTGCGGGTTGCGCTGAAGGGCGCGCACCCCGGCTTGATCGCCTACCTGTGCGAGCGCGTCGGCCTGCACATTCAGAGCATCAAGCGCCAGCGCGTGGGCCGGGTCGCGCTATCTGGCTTGCCCGAAGGCCAATGGCGCTACCTGCATGAAGGCGAACGGTTTTAATCCATCAAAAAACTGCCCTCGGCGCCGTCGCTGAGCAGCGGGTAGCGGGTGGGCTCGGGCAGGTTGTAGTGCCACCACTCGTACGGGTGATGCGTCCAGCCGGCCTGGGTCATCAGCGCCAGCAGCAGGCCGCGGTTGCGCTGAGCCACATCGGCGATGTTGGTCGCACCGTGAAAAGACAGCTCGGTCATTTCATCAAAAGCCGTGCCCATGTCAAGCGGCGCACCGCTGGCGTCGCAGAGCGTCAGGTCCACCGCCACGCCACGCGTGTGCACCGAGCCAACACGCGGGTCGGCGACAAAACGGGGGTCGGGCAACGCCGTCCACAACCGCCACTGCGCGGCAGACGGGCGGTAGGCATCGAGCACGCGCAGACGCAAGCCTTGGGCGGCGGCCAGCTCTGCGGCGCGTACCAGTGCCGCCAAGGCATCCTGATGCAGGTAGGCCACAGCGTGGTCGTAAATGGTTTTACCGGTGAAGTTGTCTGGCCCGGCGTAGCGCAAATCGACATCGATAGCGGAATGGTTGATTTCTCTGAGTGGCATATGTGAATTATCCGGTTGCCGTCAGTGCATCAAATCACACAGTGAACAACTGGCCGCGCGCCGCGTCAGTGATGGCCAGCACGCAGGGGTGGCTGATGCGCCGCTCGATGGACACCGCGTAAAACTCTTCCACCAGCTCGTTGGTGTAGCCGATGGTCTGCACGCCAAACTGGGTGCAGGTCTCAATTTCGAGCACGCGCGGTGTCATGAACACGCCCTGGCCTTCGCGGCCAAAGGCTTTCATCAGCGCGGCGTCGTCAAACTCGCCCACCACCACCGGCGAAATCTTGTGTTTGGCAAACCAGCCTTCAAGTTGCCGACGCACCGACGTCGTGGCGCCCGGCACCAGCATGGGCACGCCATCCAGACAGGCGGGAAACTTGCCGGACAGGCGCGGCAGCAGGCCGGGCGCGGCAAAAAAGCTCATCACGCTGCTGCCCAGCGCGTGGCTGAAAGCCTTGACGCTGACGCGCCGGGGCATGGGCTCGTCAGCAATCACGAGGTCGAGCCGGTGCAAGGCCAGTTGGGCCAGCAAGTCGTCGAACTTGCCCTCGCTGCACAGCAGCTTGACCGGCTCGTTGATCGAAAATGCCGGCTCCAGCAGCCGGTAAGCAATGGATTTGGACAGCGAATCAGCCACGCCCACCCTGAAATCGAGCCGCCGCTGGGCGCCGCGCACTTGGCGCAAGCTGCTTTCGAGGTCGCTGCCGAGGCTGAAAATCTGGTCGGCATAGCCCAGCGCCAGGCGGCCATGCTCGGTGAGTTCGAGCCCGCGGCCGCTTTTGCGAAACAGCTTGCGCCCGAGCCAGTCTTCGAGCAGCTTGATTTGGCTAGAGAGCGTTTGCGGCGTGGTGTGCAACTGCTCCCCCGCGCGCATGATGCCACCGGCGCGCGCCGTGACCCAAAAATAGTAAAGGTGCTTGAAATTCATGTGTTTGGCCCAAGTTATCTTGCATACTATTCATTTTTTACGAAGTAAATTCGTTGATTATTCGAATTTACACGAAGTAATATGAACCTTAAAGTAGATGGTGTGTCTGATTCAATGACACTGACAGGAGAAATTTATATGCGACTAAGTACCAAAGGACGTTTTGCCGTCACCGCGATGATCGATGTGGCCTTGCGCGAAAAGCTCGGTCCCGTGCCACTGTCTGACATTGCCACGCGCCAGCAGATTTCGCTGTCGTACTTGGAACAAATGTTCAGCAAGCTGCGCCAGCAAGGCTTGGTGGCCAGCACGCGCGGGCCCGGCGGTGGCTACACCCTGGGACACCGCGCTGACGCCATCACCGTGGCCGACATCATTGGCGCAGTTGAAGACGAGGTGCCTGCCAAAGCGAGCACCGCAACGATTTCGACAACCCTCGACATGGCGCAAGACCTGTGGGATACCATGAACGCCAAGGTGCTCGACTTCATGCAGTCGGTCACGTTGCGCAGCTTGGTGCTCGACCAATTGGCCAAGGGCGTCAAAATTGAGCAAAAGCCCGCGCCCAACCGCGGCGTGTTCAAGAAACCGCTGCACCAGCCAGTGCGCACCAACGCGCCCAACTCGGTGTTTGCACTCGGCCAGTCATTGCTGGCACGCGGATAACAGCCAAAAATCAGTCTGGAACAGAGCTGGTGCGCGCTGCGTCACTGCGGTCTGTCCCGTTTTCTATCAGTAGTTGTGAAGCCCACCGATAAGCCGGATTCTGTGCGCCAAAGTTGCCTTGAGCGTGACTGCCATTCATCTGGGCCACGCATCACTGCGTGGCTCGGTGCTACCTACCCGCACACTCCGGGGGCCCCATCAACGTGTGCCTATTTGGTATTGCTGCGCGTAGAGATTGCCCGTTTCACCCGAACCAGGTTGCCCCGGCGCGACTCGTCTCTGTTGCTCTGATCCTCACCTTATACCCAGGGCTTGCGCTCCAGGCTTTCAGTGGACAGCCGTTAGCTGCTACGCTGCCCTATGCAGTCCGGACGTTCCTCCAGTGCTCTGTTTCCAGAATTGCACCAGCGGCAGTCTGACGGGCTTCACGGCTGCATTATCGCGGCTTCCCAGCGCTTACTTCGTGGGCTTCTAAGCTTATATCCCTATCTGTTGATCAAGTAGTTCAAAATGACTGTTCCATCAATTCGAGGAGACCCACATGAAAGCCGACAACGTCCTGCAAACCATTGGCAATACGCCGCACATCCGCATCAACCGCCTGTTTGGCGACATGCACCAGGTGTGGGTCAAGTCCGAACGCAGCAACCCTGGCGGCTCCATCAAGGACCGCATTGCGCTGGCCATGGTCGAAGCCGCTGAAAAATCGGGCGTGCTCAAGCCAGGCGCCACCATCATCGAACCCACATCCGGCAACACCGGCGTGGGCCTGGCGCTGGTGGCCGCGGTCAAGGGCTACAAACTTATTTTGGTGATGCCCGACAGCATGAGCATTGAGCGCCGACGGCTGATGCTGGCCTACGGCGCCAGCTTTGATTTGACGCCGCGCGAAAAAGGCATGAAGGGCGCCATTGCCCGTGCCGAAGAACTGGTGGCCGCCACACCCGGCAGTTGGATGCCGCAGCAGTTCGAGAACCCGGCAAACATCGACGTCCATGTGCGCACCACCGCACAAGAAATCCTGGCCGATTTTCCTGACGGCCTCGACGCGATCATTACCGGCGTGGGCACCGGCGGTCACCTGACCGGCGTAGCGCAGGTGTTGAAAGCCAAATGGCCCAAGCTGAAAGTGTTTGCCGTGGAGCCGGTGGCCTCGCCAGTGATCTCGGGCGGCGCGCCTGGGCCGCACCCGATCCAGGGCATTGGTGCGGGCTTCATCCCGAAGAACCTCCATACAGATTTGCTTGACGGCGTGATCCAGGTCGATGCCGAACCGGCCCGCGAATATGCCCGCCGCAGTGCCCGCGAAGAGGGCCTGCTGGTCGGTATTTCCAGTGGCGCCACACTGGCCGCGATTGCGCAAAAGTTGCCTGAGTTGCCTGCTGGCTCGAAAGTTCTGGGCTTTAACTACGACACTGGCGAGCGCTATTTGTCAGTAGAGGGCTTTTTGCCGGGCTGATTGATGGGACAGAGCAAGCACTTATCGTCCGCATTTGATGCAAAATGATGCATTAATTGATGCAGGAGAAGATGATGCGCACCACACTGACAATTGACGATCAGCTCTATGCCAAAGCGGTATCTCTGGCGCCACCTGGCATTGAAAAGTCAGAATTGATCAGGGAATGCGTCAAGGCATTCATTCAACGGCAAGCTGCCCGCCGTTTGGCTGATCTTGGGGGCATGGCACCAGACATTGAACTGGTGCCGCGCCGCCGTGAAGAGGCCATCAACTCATGAACGTGCTGGTTGACTCATCTGTATGGGTGGACCACTTCAAACAAAAAAACGATCAGCTTGCAACTTTGCTGAGAGACCACTTGGTCGTTTGTCACCCTTATATCGTGATGGAAGTTGCTTGCGGCACACCGCCCAATCGACGCGCCATCATTGAGATGTTGGGTGAGCTCGAGAGCACGACCCTTGCCACAACGAACGAGATTCTGTCCATGCTGGCAGGCTTTCGGCTCTATGGCCGTGGTTGCGGACTGGTTGACTTGAGTTTGTTTGCCTCAGTCTTGCTCACAGACAAAGTGCTGCTGTGGACATTTGACAAGCGGTTGGAGCAAGTTGCCAGCGAGCGCAACAAAGCCTATCGTCCCTTATTGCAGTCCTGAAGATTTGGACGGGCCTTCTAAAATGCGCAGCTTCTGCTTGATAAACACAAGCCCACCTAGCCCGCAAAATGATCCGACTCTCCGAACTCAAACTCGCGCTTGACCACACGCCTGACGACCTCAACGCGCTGATCCTCAAAACGCTGGCGCTCCAGCCGGCGGATCTTGCCGAGTGGCACATTTTTAAACGCAGTTTTGACGCCCGCAAGGCGCAGGTGCGGGTGGTTTACATCGTCGATGTGACGCTGGCCGAGCCTGGGCAGGAAGCCGCTTTGCTTCAGCAACACGCTGGCAACCCGCACATCGTTCCCACGCCCGACATGGCGTACCGACTGGTGGCGCAGGCGCCTGCCAACCTGGCGCTGCGCCCGGTGGTGGTGGGCTTTGGCCCGTGCGGCATTTTTGCGGCGCTCATTCTGGCGCACATGGGTTTCAAGCCGATCGTGCTGGAGCGTGGCAAAAAGGTGCGCGAGCGCACCCAGGACACCTGGGGACTGTGGCGCAAGCATGTGCTCAACCCCGAGAGCAACGTGCAGTTTGGCGAAGGCGGCGCCGGCACGTTTTCCGACGGCAAGCTGTGGAGCCAGATCAAGGACCCGCGCCATCTGGGGCGCAAGGTGATGGAAGAGTTCGTCAAGGCCGGCGCGCCGCCCGAGATTCTGGTGGAATCGCACCCGCACATTGGCACTTTCAAGCTGGTCAAGGTGGTGGAAAACCTGCGCGCGCAGATCATCGCGCTCGGTGGTGATATCCGTTTTGAACAACGCGTCATCGACGTGCTCATTGAAGACGGCGCCAAAGGGCGCCAGCTGCGCGGACTCACGGTGCGGGACCAGGCCAGCGGCCAAATTTATGAGATGCGCGCCGACCAGGTTGTGCTGGCGCTGGGACACAGCGCGCGCGACACCTTTGCCATGCTGCATGAACGCGGCGTGGCGCTGGATGCCAAGCCGTTTTCGGTGGGCTTTCGCATCGAGCACCCGCAAAGCGTGATCGACCGCGCCCGCTGGGGCCGTCACGCCGGCCACCCCAGCTTGGGTGCGGCCGACTACAAGTTGGTGCACCACGCCAGCAACGGCCGCGCGGTGTACAGCTTTTGCATGTGCCCGGGCGGCACCGTGGTGGCCGCCACCAGCGAGCCGGGGCGCGTGGTGACCAACGGCATGAGCCAGTATTCGCGCAACGAGCGCAACGCCAATGCCGGCATAGTGGTGGGCATCGAGCCCGTTGATTTTGCGCAGGACGAGGCCGCTTTTGTTCAGGCTTTTGGCAGCAGCGCTGGCCAGCGCTACGCCGAAGAATCCGAACGCCTCAAAGCTGCAAACCCCGGCGCCACGCACCCGCTGGCGGGCATCAATCTACAGCGCCGGCTTGAATCGGGTGCCTATGTGCTGGGCGGCGGCAATTACGAGGCGCCGGGGCAATTGGTGGGCGACTTCATCGCGGGCACGGCATCGAGCACTTTCGGCGCGGTGCTGCCGTCTTACCAGCCGGGCGTGAAACTGGGCGACCTGCACGCCGCCCTGCCCATGTATGCAATTGATGCCTTGCGCGAAGCCTTGCCGGTGTTTGGTAAAAAAATCAAGGGCTTTGACATGCCCGAGGCCGTGCTGACCGGTGTGGAAACCCGCACCTCAAGCCCCTTGCGCATGCCGCGCGGCGAAGATTTTCAAAGCATCAACACGGCAGGGCTGTACCCGGGTGGCGAAGGCGCGGGCTATGCCGGGGGCATCTTGTCCGCGGGGGTGGATGGCATCAAGCTAGCTGAGGCCGCGGCCTGCGCTATTGCTCAAAACAGCACGACCTGAGCACCGCTGCGGGCTACAGTACAGTCTTGTTCTGCGCTGTCTTCAAAAGGGGTCAAGCATGAATATCTGGACCGCACAAAGCAACCCGACCAAGCAAACCCTGGCCGCATGGTTCTTGACCGCGATGGGTGGGGTGCTGCTCTATGCCTTCAGGCATTTCAGCAACCTCAACACCAAGGCCGGTTTTTTACTGGGGCTGTTCCTGTTGGTGCTGGGCGTGTGGGGACTGCTCGCCACGGGCACACAAACCATCACCATTGACCCCAAGCGGCGGCGCATCACCGTTGCCGACACGACCCGCTTTGGAACAAAAGAGCGTGTCATCCGGTTTGACGAAATCACCCATGTGGGTATTGGCTACCTGGGCAAAAAGTCCAACTTTGTGGAGTGGTACTACCTGAGCCTGACACTGC
>PFUD01000100.1:0-7674 GCA_002789915.1 Comamonadaceae bacterium CG_4_9_14_3_um_filter_60_33
CTTCAGAGATCAGGTGGTTGAGCAAAAAACCGCGTTGCGATTCGTTGGCATCTGCACTCAGGTTCCAGGCGCCGACCGACTTGCCAATGGCGTTCCAGGTCCAAACTGTGCCAGGCTCTACCGCCTCAGAGTAGCGGCACATGCAACGCACCTTGCCCCATTGCGACTCGACCCACATCCAGCCGCCGTCCGCAATACCCTGGGCCTGGGCGGTTTTGCTGTTCACAAACAGGTAATTGTGCGTGTGAATCTGGCGCAACCAGGCGTTCTGAGAGTCGCACGAGTGGTACATGGTCATGGGGCGCTGGGTGATGGCGTTGAGCGGGTATTTGCCCATGTCGGTGGCCTGCTCTTCGAGCGGCGCGTAATGAAACGGCAGCGGATCGAAATAGGTTTCGACCCGTTTGCGCAGGTGGTCTGGCGGTTGCTTCCCCGCGCGTTTGCCTTGCGCCGCGCGGCGGAAACCCTGCAAAAATTCAGAGTAAATGTGGATGACGATGGGGTCCTTGTCACGCCGAATGCCGACCTTTTGCGCCCATTCCATGTAGCCCAGGTTCCAATTGCGCATGTACTGGTGCTCGGGCGGCATGTGGTATTGAAAGACGCAGTTGTTTTTCTCGTACATCTCCCACTGCTTGGGGTTGGGTTCGCCGCGCATCGGTTTTTCGCCACCCTTGCCGCGCCAGCCCGCCAGGAAGCCGATGCCTGAACCGAGCGCGGTTTCATAATTGACGATAAAGTCGGTGTAGCCCTTGTACTTGCGCGTGCCATCGGTGTTGGTGAAAGCCGGCAGCTTGAGCCGGCTGGCCAGTTCGACCACCACTTCCTGGAACGGTTTGCACTGGCCCTTGGGCGCCACCACCGGAATGCGCACCGAGTCGACCGGGCCGTCAAATTCGGAAATCGGGCGGTCCAGCATCGACATAGTGTAGTGACGCTCCAGATAGATGGTGTCAGGCAGCACCAGGTCGGCAAAGGCGGTCATTTCTGACTGGAAGGCGTCGCAACACCACCAGAAACGGGATTTTGTATTCACCGGCCTTGTCGCCATCCACATGCTTGTCATTGAGCATCTGGCGCACGTCTGAGGTGTTCATGGTGGCGTTCCACGCCATGTTGGCCATGAAAATCAGCAGGGTGTCGATGCGGTAGGGGTCACCGCGCCAGGCGTTGGTGATCACGTTTTGCATCAGGCCGTGGGCTGAGAGTGGGTGCTCCCACGAAAAACCCTTGTCGATGCGCACGGGGCCACCGGCGTCATCGACAAACAAATCGTCTGGGCTTTCGGGCCAGCCCAGCGGCGCGCCGTCCAGCGGCTTGTTGAGCTTGACCGCCTGCGGGCCCTTGGGCGGACGCGCATTGGGCGGCACGGCGCGCGGGTAAGGCGCCTTGTGCCGGAAGCCACCGGGTCGGTCGATGGTGCCGAGCAAGGACATCAGAATGGACAGCGAGCGAATCGTCTGGAAACCGTTGGAGTGCGCCGCCAGCCCGCGCATGGCGTGAAAGGCCACCGGCCGGCCGGTGACCGACTGGTGGCGCTTGCCCCAGCAGTCGGTCCAGGCAATCGGCAACTCAATTTTTTGATCGCGCGCGGTGATGCCCATCTCGTGCGCCAGGCGGGTGATGGTTTCAGCCGGAATGCCGGTGATGCCCTCGGCCCATTCAGGCGTGTAGGCTTTGACGCGTTCTTCGAGCAACTGGAAGGCGGGCGCGGTGCGGGTGGTCAAAGACGACGGCCAATCCATGCGCTTGGTGGCGCAACAGGGTTTGCCAAAACAGGTGGCGGCGTCCGAGCGGCTGGTTGACCGCCACTGCGGCATTTGCGGAAGTGCCGCCAGCACCGATGTGCTGCTGGGGTTGGACGACCTAGCAAGCTGTGCCAGGCATGGCAGCAATCTGTATTTCGGCACGCAGTGCAAGAGCATGCTGGCGATCTCGCTGCCGCACAACGGCGAAATTCTGGGCATCTACAACCTGTTTTTTGACAGCACGTCCCGCATTGCGCCTTCGGTGCAAACCCTGCTGCGCCTGGTCGGGCAATTGCTGGGGCTGAGCTTGCACAATGCCCGCATTGAGCGCGAACGGCTTCGGCTCTCGGTCATGAAAGAGCGCCAGGAAATGGTCAATGAAGTGCACGACGCACTTGCCCAAACCTTGGCCTACGCCCGCATGCGGCTGCCGCTGCTGAGCGATGCCATTCAAGCGCACGACGAGACCCAGGCGCTCAAGTAAAAAATACGCGTCATGCTGGTGGACGACCATTCGCTGTGCCGCAGCGGCCTGAAGGAGCTGCTGGAGCATCGCGGCGAGATGGTGGCGGCCTCGGCCATGGGCGACCTGGTGGCGACGCTGACCGAGCGCGAGCGCCAGGTGCTCGACCACGTGGCCAGCGGCCAGAGCAACAAGGTCATTGCCCGAGCGCTCGACATCAGCCACAACACCGTCAAGCTGCATGTGCGCCACATCATGGACAAGCTCAACCTGAGCTCGCGGGTAGAGGCCGCCGTGTTTTCATTTCACGACATTCACCCGGTGGTGCGACTTTGCTCGATCAGATGTGAATACCAAATTCCCTTGCACTCGCCATGGGCCATCTGGAGTGAAGTGTTGATGTCAAATTGCCTAAGCCAAGAACGGATTGATCAGTTTCGTGCCAGTACCTGCAAAGTCCGCGACGTTGCGTGTTACCACGGTCATACTGTGCTCCAAAGCCGTGGCAGCAATCATGGCATCACGTTCTGACTTTGGGTCTGGCACATGCATCGCCGCGCATAACGTGGCGGTGGTTCCTGAGAACGGCAATGTACGATCTGCAAAATTTGCCTTTACCCCATTCAGCCAGACGCGCAAGGCTCTGCCTTGTGGTGGTGTGCGGCGCTCCAGCGCCAAAACCCCTTTTTCCAGTTCCAGTATGCTGATGGCGGAAATAAACAAATGGCTGACCGGCTTGTCCGAAGCCCATGCGCGCACTTCCATAGACTGATTCGCTTTGCCGTGGCGCAACTCCGAGATGACGTTTGTATCTAAAACATACATATATGCCAGCCTCAAAGTAGCTCAGCGGCACTTATTTCTACCAGAGTCTTCTTTGGTTCAAACTCTATGCCTTCGCCACCCGGAATCGAATCCATTAAGTCCAAAAGTGATACTTCCTTGTTGCCCGTGAGCTCGTAATAGTCTTGGATTTTGAGTAAGGCAAATGCCGGTCGCCCCCTGTCCGTGATGAATACAGGACCTTGCGCTGCTGCCCGTTTGGCTGCGCCAACATCTCGGGTGAACTCACGGCTTGAACAGGTGTGCACGCTCATCTTGATTCTCCTGATTGGTTAATGTTTGTATGTTATGACAATTTTAGAAAACGTCAAGGGAAATCCCTACAGTCAACCCAATGTCGCCTGATGTCGCGCCCGGGTATCAGTGCGTAAACGATGCGCATCGATGCGGTATAGAGCCCAGGCTGCCTTTTGCAATCCCACCTTCAACAGCTTCTGCCTGGATTTGAACTGAGCGCTATGAAAGCTGCATCTCGTGACCGGCTCAATGAACGCTATGCAAGGCACAAACCGAGCGACTCAATTTGGTCGAGTCCCAGGTGCCCCATGGATTGAAATTGTGGCCATAGCGTTGAGTTTTGGCCGACTAACGCCAATGTCAGGTATCGGGCAAGCAATTTGAATTTCCGTAGACCCGCAACCGCTGCCCAGGACCCGGACAGCCAAGACAATTGGCATCCCCGTTTGTCTGACTGCTTTCAATTTTTTGGCACGCCGGTGAATGACTGCTGTCGGCGAAATTGAAGGTCAGCTTTTCTACTTTCAGGTGGTATTCATGCGAATTTGGTGAACGTCGGGTAAGGGTCACTGACGACCCCCGCGGTCATTTTAAATCCCTGTCCGAAGCCAGGATCGCATCCCCTCGGGGTTAATCCGGTCTCGTGGCCGAACCGCAGGATGATTCCGCTACCATTCCCGCATGCCTTTGATCTCCTCTGCCCCACGAATGACGCCCTCAACTCCCTTGCGGAGCCAGCCATGACGCGCGCTCGTCGCTGGTTGCTTGCCTTGATGTTGGTCACCATCGCTGCAGTGCTGGCGTGGTTTGCCTGGCGCGCGCCGCAGGTCGATGCCGTGATGCTGCAAACCGCGCCGCTAGTGCGCAGTATTCAGTTTTCGGCCCGGGTGGCGACGCTGGCGCGGGTGGAGGTGGGCAGCACGCTCACTGCCCGGGTAGCGCAGGTGTTGGTGCGCGAGGGTGATGCGGTGCGCCAGGGCGATGTGCTGGTGCGGCTTGAACCCGACGAGTTGCGTGCCGCACAGGCGCAGCAACAAGCCAGCCTGGCGCAAGCGCAGGCGCGTGTGCTGGGCTTGCAGTCCACCGGCCGCAGCCAGGCGCAGGCCGCGCTGGCGCAGGCGCAGGCCGGCTTGCAGGCGGCGCAAAACGAGGTTGGGCGCACCCGGCAACTGGTGGCACAAGGTTTTTTGAGCCCGGCGCGGCTCGACGAGGCCGAGCGCGCGCTCAAGGTGGCACAGGCCGCGCAGGATGCTGCCGCCGCCCAGGTGCGGGCCAATGCCGATGCCGGCACCGATCTGCGCCAGGCGCTGGCGCAAGTGGAGCTGGCGCGCGCGGCGGTGCTGGCAGCGCAGGCGCGGCTCGCGCAGACCGCTGTGCTTGCCCCGACAGATGCCAAAGTGCTGGCGCGCATGGTTGAGCCAGGTCAAATCGTGCAGCCCGGGCGCGCCCTGCTGGCGCTGGCGCTGGCCGGGCCGACGCAGCTCAAAGCCCAAGTGGACGAACGCTTTTTGGCGCAACTGGCGCCCGGCCAAGTGGCCACCGTGGTGGCCGACGCGTTTGCCGACCAGCGTCTGGCGGCCAAGGTCTTGACGATTGCGCCGGCGGTGGACCCGCAGCGTGGCGCGGTCGAAGTCACGCTGGCGCTCGACCAGCCTGCCCCGGCTTTTCTGCGTGAAGACATGACCTTGTCGGTCGAGGTGGAAACCGCCCGCCGCGAACAGGCGCTGGCTCTGCCGCTGACCGCCCTGCGCAGCACCAAAAGCATCGGCGGCATCGGTGGCATCAACACCAGCAACGAAGATAGCGCCGAGGTGCTGCTGACGGTTGACGGCCGCGCCCAGGCACGGCGCGTGCGGCTGGGCGTGCGCAACCTGCAAGCCGCCGAGGTGCTCGACGGCTTGGCCGCCGGCGATGTGGTGTTGCTGGGTGCCAGCGTGCAGCCCGGCCAGCGCGTGCGTGCCCGTCAAGTGGCGCCAGCCAATGTCACCAAAACCAGTGCAGGCAATCAGGCCGGTGCTGCCGGTGCGGCGCTGGGCAGCGCCATGGGCCGGTGAGCCGTTTCATCATGGGCAAAACGCTGGGGTTTGAATGGCTGGTGGCGCTGCGCTTTTTGCGCGAAGGGCGCATGCAGACGCTGCTGATCATCGTTGGCGTGGCCGCCGGGGTGGCGGTGGTGGCTTACATTTCGGCGCTGATCACTGGCTTGCAGGCCAGCACGCTGGCCAAAACGCTCGGTGCGCAGGGTCACATCACCATTCGCACACCCCAAGACGTGGTGCTGGGCGCGCGCCTGCCAGCTGCGGGTGAGGTGGTGCTGAGCGAAGCCCAACCGCGCGCGCAAGCACTGCGCTCCTTGGTCAACTGGCAAAGCCTGGTGCCGGTGCTCGAAGCCATGCCCGAGGTGTCCGATGTGTCGCCGATGGTCTCGGGCTCGGGGCTGGCGCTGCGCGGTCAGGCGCAGCAGTCAATTGCGCTGCTGGGCGTTGATCTGGATCGGTACGACCGCATCGTCGGCCTGCGCGCCAAAGTAGTGGCGGGCACGGCGCGACTGGCGCCGGGCGAAGCCATCATTGGCCGCGAACTGGCCGATGATTTGGGTGTGCGCGTGGGCGACCGCCTGACCATTCAGACTGGCACCGCGAGCAGCCTGGTGAGCGAATCAGTGCGCGCCACCGCACTGGTGGACCTGGGCGTGCGCGACCTGAACCGGCGCACTGTCATCGTGCCGCTGCGCGCGGCGCAGAGCCTGCTGGCGTTGCCTGGCGGCGCCACCAACCTCGACCTCAAACTGCATGACGTGTGGATCGCGCAGGCGCTGGCCCTTGACCTGCGCGCGCGCTACCCCTACAAGATCGAGAGTTGGCAAGAGAACAACGCGCAACTGGTGTCGGCGCTCAACGCCCAGTCGGTCAGCACCAGCATCATCCGCAGCGTGGTGATGATTGTGGTGGTGCTGGGCATTGCCAGCGTGCTGGTGGTTTCTGTGGTGCAAAAGGGCCGCGAGATTGGCATTTTGCGCGCCATGGGCACCACGCGGGCGCAAATTCTGCGCGTCTTTTTGTTGCAAGGCGCGGTGGTTGGTGTGCTGGGCTCTGCCTTGGGCATTGTGATTGCGGTGGCGCTGATTGCGGCCTTTACCCACTTTGTCAAAGGCTCGGACGGGTTGCCGCTGTTCAACATCACACTGCCCTGGCGCGTGGGGCTGAACGTGGCGCTGATGGCCAGTGTGTGCGGCGTGCTGGCGGCCATCGCCCCGGCGCGGCGCGCGGCCGCCATGGACCCGGCGCAGGCCATTCGGTTATGAGCAATTTTGGCCTTTAGCCTCTATGGAAAAAGCGACATCAGCCTCGCCCTTGATCGCCATGCAGGGCGTGTTTAAGAGCTACAACCTGGGTCTGCCGAGCCATACCGAGGTGCTGCATGGCATCGACTTGCAGGTGGGGCGCGGCGAGTTTGTCGCGCTGATGGGGCCGTCAGGTTCTGGCAAAAGCACACTGCTCAACATTTTGGGGCTGCTTGAGCCCATGACGACAGGCTCTTACCAATTGCAAGGTCAGGAGGTGCGCGGTCTGGCTGATGCCGGGCTGACACTGCGCCGCCGCCAAACGCTGGGTTTTGTGTTCCAGTTTCACCATTTGCTGCCAGCTTTTACCGCGCTGGAAAACGTCACATTGCCATTGATGATGATCCATGGCAGCGTAAGCGCAGCGCAGCGCCGACACGCGCTGGACTTGCTGGCGCAAGTGGGTCTGGCCGGTGCCGAAAACAAGCGCCCGGCAGAGTTGTCGGGTGGCATGCAGCAGCGCGTGGCGGTTGCCCGCGCGGTGGTGCTGGACCCGCCGCTGGTGCTGGCCGACGAACCCACCGGCAATCTGGATCAGGCATCCAGCAAAGAAGTGTTTGCGCTGCTGCGCCGCCTGCACGCCGAGCAGGGTACGTCTTTTGTGTTGGTCACGCATGACGAGCACCTGGCGCAACGTTGCGACCGCCTGCTGGAGTTGGTGGACGGGCGCATTGCGCGTGACGTCAGTGCTGTACGTTCATGAAAAAAGCCTTTGTGCTGAGCGCAGAGGTTTCTTCGGCAACTGCCGTCACGGTAAACTGGTTTGAAGAGGTTGAGTCCTGCGCCACCCATTGTTTGGCGCACTGATGCAGTGAGTCGAAGTTGGCCAGAGGGCCGGCAGCACCGTTGATCGCGGCTTGCTGAGACTTACCGTGTCTCGCTGGTCGATCGCTCCCCCAAGACAACCAGCAAGGGGGCCAAGTGATTCGCCAATGCCATCGCGATGCGCTGGTCTGAACTCGTAAATACCCGGGGGCGCGTGTCAAACAGCTCGATGATGCCAATCGGTTGGCCTGCAGACACCAGCGGGGTCAGTAACA
>PFUD01000100.1:7694-8924 GCA_002789915.1 Comamonadaceae bacterium CG_4_9_14_3_um_filter_60_33
CGGCAGGTGTAGGTTCGCCCCTGCGCCAGGGCCTTGGCTGTGCTCGGGTAATCGATCAACGCGTAGGTTTGTTCGGCCAGCTTCCAGTCGTCATGGCCGAAGCGAAAGTACGAGATTGCATTGACGTTTTCTGCCTGTGCATCAAGCAGGTCCAGACACCCTCCTGAACATGCAAGAACATGCACCCATTCCCGCAAAGCCCCCCTCGCGGCGGTCTTGACGTTACGGGCATTGGCCAATTCAGACGCAGGCAGGCTTGGCACGGGTTCGGAAATATCGCATTTGCGGCTGGCGTAAGCAATTTCTGTCATGTCCGCAACCGATACCACACCTCGCCCACGGGCCTTTGCGTCATAAACGGCCGCATCCGCACGATCAAACAGGTCGCCAGGCTCTCGTGTCGAGGCCATGAAAGCGACACCTGCCGAAATAGAAAGCCGTCCGACACCAGGCAAACCGGTTGCGCACACGTCTGTGACCGCCCGCCATGCCACCCGGATCACGTCGTCTCTCTGGCTACCCACCAACAAAACGCCAAATTCATCACCACCCAAGCGTGCAATACAGTCGAATTCCCGCGTGGATGTCGTCAAAATGGAGGCGACTTCTTTGAGCGCTTGATCACCAGTTTGGTGGCCGTGAACATCGTTCATTAACTTGAGGTAGTCGAGGTCGAACAGCACCAGAGCAACTTCGCCGCGTTGCCCCGCATCAGAGCTTACCGCCTTGCTTACTGCCTCGTGAAACGACGCGTGGTTCATTAAGCCTGTTAACGAATCCCGGCCGACCGACTTGCGCAAAAGTTCCTCGGTATGCTTCATTTCAGTAACGTCCCGCGCGAAGCAGACCACATCCTCAGCCTCTCGCAAGACGACCCAAACGTCAAACCAACGCGCAACACCAGCCCTGGCAACTTGTGACTGAATACGCACCGCCTGTCCGGTGCGATGCACATCCCGCATTGCGGTCACGACATTGACACCAAGGGTTGTTGCGAGCTGATCCACGACAAGCCCTGCGAGTGAAGTGACTGGCAAGCCCGCCATGTCTGCCACAGCCTGGTTGGCAAAGCTAATCTTCATATGGGCGTCGACACTGACGATGAGGTCCGGACAATCACTGTCCGCAGTTCGCATATCTGCCAAACGCACGCTTGCCTCAGCGGCAGAGACGTGCACGTTGGCATCGTATTTATTTGACATCCCCCAATCCCTTCATGAAAGCATTGTG
>PFUD01000132.1 GCA_002789915.1 Comamonadaceae bacterium CG_4_9_14_3_um_filter_60_33
GTTCTCGAACAGTGCGCTTTGCACCTCCTGGCCGCGCCCGGTGATGCCACGTTGGATCAGCGCGCCCAAAGCGCCAATGGCGCCAAACATGCCACCCATGATGTCGTTGACGCTGGTGCCGGCGCGCAGCGGGTCGCCAGGGCGGCCGGTCATGTAGGCCAGGCCACCCATCATTTGCACCACTTCATCCAGCGCCGTTCGGTGCTCGTAAGGGCCAGGCAAAAAGCCCTTGTGGCTGACATAAATCAGCTTGGGGTTTTGGGCAGACAACGCGGCGTAGTCCAGCCCGTATTTGGCCATGGTGTCGGGCTTGAAGTTCTCCAGCACCACGTCGGCGCTGGCGGCAAGTTGGCGCGCAATGGCGGCACCGGCGGGCTTGTGCAGGTCGATAGCGATGCTTTTCTTGTTGCGGTTGAACATCGGGAAAAACCCCGCCCCGGCGCCGAGCAAATGCCGGGTACGGTCGCCTTCAAGGGGTTCGACCTTGATCACCTCGGCGCCCATGTCGGCCAGCACCATGCCGCAGGTGGGGCCCATCACCATGTGGGTGAATTCGACCACCCGCAGGCCGGTCAGGGGAAGTTGGTGGGTTTGATTTTTTGGTGTGGCGTTCATTGCGGAAACCTGGTCTGTGTGCGGTAATTTCTGGGCTAAGTGGATAGCGCCTCATTATCTGTTTCTGGCGCAAGTGGCTCCGCGAAAGGGTTCGCTGTTCATGGAAGAGCTTTGGCTTGCTTAACGTAAACTGGTCCACGACGAATGAACCATTTTTTCTGGGAGCAGGCTTGGTATGCAAAATATTCTCAAGGTGGTGAACCTGCCACGCGCGCAGTGGGACGAACAAGCCATTCGCAAGGCCTTCTACCAGGACATCAAAGACCGATACTTGCGCATCAAGGACTTTGAAAACAAAAAACAACCCGAAGAGGCGCGCTTTCAATTGCGGGTCAATGCCGACACCAAAGCAGGTGCCGTGCCTTACATCGCCTTGATTGCGCCTGACCAGGACACCTTTGGGCCTTACGGCGGCATGAGTTTTGTGGTGTTTCCGGCAGACGACATCGGCCCGCCGTTGATTGGCATGGTGGTGGGTACCCAATCGATTGCGCCAGACGACAGGGCACTCGGTCGACCAGGGCACGCCCGGCAATGCCGTGCTATCACCCGCTGGCTGGCGGCCAAGCCCGGCGGTGGCTTTGCCTGGGCCAAGCGTGACCCGGTCAACACCGATGAAAAATTGCCCATCGCCGTCAAAGAGCGTTTAGGTCGCTGGGGCAACTCGCTGGAGAAGTATGGCCAGGTGCTGTACGCCTGTTACGCGCCGAGCGACACCAACACCCAGGCAGACCAAGAAATGCGCGAGCTGGCGCTCCCCCGGCGGTCATGGAGTCTCTTGCCTTCAAGTAAGTTCGCCAGCCGCCAGGCACGCTGCAACCATCACGTTGTCCGCTATGAAATAGCCCGCCTCGCGAAGCGCCATCAATCTTGGATGAACGCCTGAAATCAAGCCACGGCGATGTGCCTCAACCAGTAGCCCAGCGGCACCCTTGACAGTTAAGCCATGACATTTTGAGCAATACGACGACCTCGGCGCTCATCAATCACC
The DNA here is from genome assembly GCA_002789915.1 of Comamonadaceae bacterium CG_4_9_14_3_um_filter_60_33. Classification (GTDB taxonomy): domain Bacteria; phylum Pseudomonadota; class Gammaproteobacteria; order Burkholderiales; family Burkholderiaceae_C; genus Rhodoferax. Next base: position 1,607 of record PFUD01000132.1, read on the forward strand.
GCAATGCATGGTGATAGCTGGCGCGCCAAGCTGATGACTTCTGCCTCGCCAGCGTCCAGCTCCATGACCAACAATGGGTCAGGCGACGGGCTCACGGGCACGCGTTTTCGCCAAGCTTCACTCTGCAGTGACTCGGCACCCGCCTTACCGATGCCGGCTATGGCCACTTCATGGAATACCGTTTGAGGAACCCAAATTTCTGAGAAAAGGGCGGGCAAAAGTTCGAGCTGACCGAGTAAAGACAGTGCCACCAGTGGCCCGGCGTTGATAACTGCACGCTCAATCATTGGGTGCGAATTCGGCATTGATTTCGTCACTGTCCATGGCCACCACGGGCACACCGGCACGGCTTGAAGCCAGCAGAAACTCAACGCGACCCATGCCGCAAAGTAAGCCAGCCTTGGCAGAACTCAAGCGGCCTACTTCGAATAGCTTGAGTGCCAACATGAATTTGGCCTCGCTGGCCATGGATTCCAGAGACATCCCGGGCGAAGCCAGAGCATCAACGGGCAAGTCCAGCAGCAGGGCATTCATGGATCAATCCTCGGATAGAAAATATTGGATATGCATCGAATTATGGCAGCGACAAGATTTGTCGCAGCCCAGGCGCAGTCAGTGATCAATGCTTGACGATGATGGCATTGCACTCGTTTTGGTCAAAGCTGTTGCGCACTGTTGCCAAGTCTGTTGTCAGCATCATTCCTTAAAATCGCGTGATGGCAACTTCGTCAACATCCCTGCGCGCGCAAGCTCCCAAGCCCGGCTCAAGCCAGCCGCGCGCTGTTTTGTTTGATGCCTACGGCACGCTGTTCGACGTGTACAGCGTGGCGCAATTGGCTGAAGAATTGTTCCCCGGTCACGGCCAGGCTTTGAGCGTGCTGTGGCGTGACAAGCAGATTGAATACACCCGGCTCGTCACCACCAGCAACAACGGTGCGCATTACCAGCCGTTTGGTGCGCTGACCCGGGCGGCGCTGGTGTTTGCGCTCAAGAAGATCGTGGGCGGCACGTTGTTGCATGACGACTTTATGCTCGAGCATGATCCAGCCATCGAAATGCTGCTGGCCCAATACCAGCACCTGGATGCTTTCCCGGAAAACCTTGGCGTACTTCAACAGCTCAAAGCCCAGGGTATTCCGATCGGCATTTTGAGCAATGGCGACGCCGTCATGCTGCATGCCGCCGTTCACTCGGCCGGCTTTGATGGACTGCTTGATCACGTCATCAGCGTTGACCCCATCCGCAAATACAAAACCCACCCCGACGCTTACGCGCTGGGCGAGCAGGCCACCGGGCTTGCTGCGCGTGACATCCTGTTCGTCAGCTGCAATGCCTGGGACGCACTGGGTGCCAACTGGTATGGCTACACCACGCTGTGGGTCAACCGCTACCATCTGCCCTTTGAAGAACTGGGCACCCAGCCCAGCCACACCGGCAATGATTTACGCGCAGTGCTGGATTTCTTCCCGCGCTGAATTTTCTGATTCTTAACTCTGAGCCTTACCACCATGACTGAACGCATTACCAAAAACGGCCTGCAAATTGCTGCCAACCTGTGCCAATTCATCGACACCCAGGTGCTGCCCGGCACCGGCGTGACGCCCGCCAAATTTTGGAAAGGCTTTGGCGCCATCGTGGCCGACCTGGCTCCCAAAAACATTGCCTTACTGTCCGAGCGCGACCGCCTGCAGACCGAGCTCGACGCCTGGCACACGGCGCACCCTGGCCCCATCACCGACATGCCGGTCTACCGCAGCTTTTTAGAGGGCATTGGCTACCTGGTTGAGCCTCCCAAAAAGACACGCATCAGCACCAAAAACGTCGATGCCGAGTTGGCCAAGCAAGCCGGTCCGCAACTGGTGGTGCCGATTTTGAACGCGCGTTACGCGCTGAACGCTGCCAACTCGCGCTGGGGTAGTTTGTATGACGCGCTGTATGGCACCGACGCGATTGACTCGGCACGAGGCTGCGAAAAGGTCGGTAAAAAAGGTGGCTACAACCCCAAGCGCGGCGCCAAGGTGATTGCTTACGCGCGCCATGTGCTCGACCGCTGCGCCCCGTTGCGCAAGGGCTCGCATGTCGATTCGGTCGAGTACCGCATCAAGGGCGGCAAGCTGGCCATCAGACTGGCCGACGGCAGCAACACCAGCCTGGCGGATGCCGAGCGGTTTGTGGGTTATCAGGGGGATGCAAAGGCGCCGTCAAGCGTGCTGTTTGAGCACAACGGCTTGCACCTTGACTTGATCATCAACCGCGCTACCGCGATTGGTGCCACCGACCCGGCGGGTGTGTCAGACCTGGTGCTCGAAGCGGCGCTGTCCACCATCCTCGACCTCGAAGATTCGGTGGCTGCGGTGGATGCCGACGACAAGGTGCTGGCCTATAGCAATTGGCTGGGCATTTTGAATGGCACGCTGACCGAAGAAGTTGCCAAGGGTGACAAAACCTTCACCCGTGGCCTCAACGGCGACCGCATGTACACCGCGCCTAATGGCAAGAAGCCAGTGCGCCTGCACGGCCGCTCGCTGATGTTTGTGCGCAATGTGGGTCACCTGATGACCAACCCGGCTATTTTGTACACCGACAAGGCCGGCGCAGTACGCGAAATCCCCGAGGGCATACTGGACGCCGTGGTCACCACCACGATCGCCATGCATGACCTGGTCAAGACCAAGAAGGATGCCATCCGCAACTCGCGCAAAGGCTCGGTTTATATCGTCAAGCCCAAGATGCACGGCCCGGCCGAGGTGGCTTTTGCCAGCGAATTGTTTGGCCGAGTTGAAGCCATGCTGGGCCTGCCCGACAGCACGGTCAAGCTCGGCATCATGGACGAAGAGCGCCGCACCAGCGTCAACCTGAAAGCCTGTATTGCCGCCGCTGCCAGCCGCGTCGCCTTCATCAACACCGGCTTTCTGGACCGCACCGGCGACGAAATGCACAGTGCCATGCAGGCCGGCCCGATGATCCGCAAGGGCGACATGAAAACCAGCGCCTGGATTCAGGCCTACGAGCGCAACAACGTGCTGGTCGGCTTGCAGTGCGGCCTGCGCGGCAAGGCGCAAATCGGCAAGGGCATGTGGGCCATGCCTGATTTGATGCACGCCATGCTGGAGCAAAAAATTGGCCACCCTAAGGCTGGCGCCAACACTGCCTGGGTGCCGAGCCCGACCGGTGCCACGCTGCACGCGCTGCACTACCACCAGGTGCTGGTGAGCGATGTGCAAAAGGAAATGGAAAAGATCAACGCTGACAAGGAGCGCGATGCGCTGCTGACCGGCCTGTTGACCGTGCCGGTGGCGGCCAGCCCAAACTGGAGCGACGCAGAGAAACAGCAGGAGCTCGACAACAACGCCCAGGGCATTCTGGGCTACGTGGTGCGCTGGGTCGATCAGGGCGTGGGTTGCTCCAAGGTGCCCGACATCCACAACATCGCGCTGATGGAAGACCGCGCCACGCTGCGCATTTCCAGCCAGCACATGGCCAACTGGCTGCACCATGGCGTGGTCTCAGAGGCGCAGGTCAAGGAAACCTTTGAACGCATGGCCGCTGTGGTCGATGCCCAGAATGCTGGCGACCCGCTGTACAAGCCGATGGCTGGTCACTTCGACACCTCGATGGCCTACATGGCTGCCTGTGACCTGGTCTTCAAGGGCTTGGCGCAACCCAGCGGCTACACCGAGCCGCTGCTGCACGGCTGGCGGCTGAAGGTGAAGGCGGCGGCCAAGGCTGCATAAGCTTGCTTCAAGCGCGATAGCAGCTTGTCAGAAACGGCACTTTAGGGTGCCGTTTCTGCTGGCGAATGTCGCCGGAGCCGCCAGTTTTAGGAACGATGGCAGAAACTCATGAAGATACAATGTATCTCAATCGATAGGAGTGACTATGGCTGCAACAACAATGGTTCATGTTCGTGTGGATGAGCAAATCAAGGCCCAGGCTGCCGAGACGCTGGCAACGATGGGTTTGTCCATTTCTGACGCTGTGCGTGTGTTTTTGATGCGCGTGGTGGCCGAGAAACAAATGCCATTTGCCATCAAGGCACCCAACGCTGAAACCCGGGTGGCAATGGTTGAAGCCGACGAAATCGCACGCGCCAACAGCGCCCGGTTCATGTCTTCGGATGCGCTTTTTGATGACCTCGAAAAGAACAGCAGCAAGTAAACGTGCCCGTCTTCCGCGCGCAACCGACTATGCGAAGTCATTCCTCAAGGACTGGGAGCGTTTGACCAGGGCTGGCCGGTATGACATGAACCGGCTTAAAGAAGCCATGCTGCTGTTAATCGCCAACGAAGAACCGTTGGGACCAGAATGGCTTGATCATTCGCTAGGTGGTGACTGGAGCGGTCACCGTGAGTGCCATATTGGCGGCGACTTTTTGCTTACCTACAAGCTTGTGGATATTGCCAAACATGGGCTGATTGTGTTTGTTCGCTCTGGATCACATGCTGACCTGTTTGAGTAATCGCCGTATTCAATTTGTCAATTGATGCATGCCTGATGGTTGAAAATATGACCGTCCCAACGCACCAAAACCGCCGCCATGTCCACCTGCCGCAAACCCACCCCGAAAAAGTCCAAAACAACCAAAGCCGCAGAACCCCGTCTGTCGCGCACCCGTCGTCCTTCCGACCTGCCAACCGCTGACTGGCAAACGGCACTGCGCCGTCAGTTTGGGCGCGAGCAGTCTTTTGGCTTGAAAAACCTGGGCACAGAGCCCGTGTTCTCTGACTTTGCCGTGAGCAATCCGGCAACCCATTCCAACTACCGGGTGGCGATTCGTGGAGCCGATTTGGGCCAAAATTTTTGCACCTGCCCCGACTTTGCCACCAACGATCTGGGCACCTGCAAACACATTGAGTTCACCCTGGCCAAATTGCAGACCAAGCGCGGTGGCAAGGCAACTCTAAAACATGGTTTTGAGCCAAATTACAGCGAAATCTGGCTCGATTACGCCGGCCAGCGCCAGGTACGGCTGCGCTTGGGTGCCGATTGTCCAGATGCAGTGCGGATGCAGGCGCAGGAATTGTTTGATGTCAGCGCGCAGTGGGCGCTGCGCCCAGAGCGTTTTTCGGGCTTGCAGGCTTTGCTGCAAGCCGCGCAGGAAGTTGGCCATGACTTGCGTTGTTATGACGACGTCTGGCAGTTTGTGGCAGGCCAGTTGGATGCCCAGCAACGCGACACGTTGCTCAGCAAGGCTTACCCCAAGGGCGCGGATGACAAGGCGCTGAACAAGCTGCTCAAGACCAAACTCTACCCGTACCAGGCGCAAGGCGCCTTGTTTGCCGCGCGTGCGGGCCGTTGCCTGATTGGCGATGAAATGGGCCTGGGCAAAACCATTCAGGCCATTGCCGCGGCCGAGCTGTTGGCGCGCCACTTTGGCGTGCAGCGGGTGCTGGTGGTGTGCCCGACCTCACTCAAGCACCAGTGGAAAAACGAGTTTGCTCGCTTTACCGAGCGCCCGGCGCAGGTGATTTATGGCCTGCGCAGCAAGCGCCAGACGCAGTACCAGGACGAGGTGTTTTGCAAGATCACCCACT
>PFUD01000139.1 GCA_002789915.1 Comamonadaceae bacterium CG_4_9_14_3_um_filter_60_33
TTGCTTTCTTTTTGCTTTCGACCATGACACTGGCGGTGATCCAAAGTTTTTCGGTGTCCATTCTCACAGCCATGCATGGCGTGAGTTTTGAGGCGGCTACTTTGACGCTTACCGCGTATATGTTGTGCGGCGCTTTAGGCATGTTTGTCGGTGGCTTCGTGGCCGCCAAATCACAGCATAGCGACCGGGTGGTGGCACTGTCGATGTCAGCCGCTGCCGTGCTGCTGGCACTGTGCGGCACCAGACTTTTTGGCGCCACGCTGACCATGGTGGTGCTGGCGGCAACCGGTTTTGCGGTGGGCGTTGGCGGCCCCTCGCGCGACATGATGATCAAGAAAGCCACACCCCAAGGCGCCACGGGGCGGGTCTATGGTCTGGTCTATTCGGGGCTGGATACGGGTTTTGCCATTTCGCCGCTGATTTTTGGGGTTTTTATGGACCGTGGCTGGTACGGTGCCACTTTGTTTGGCGCAGCAGCCGTTTTGCTGCTGAGCGTGGTCGCGGCGCTGGGAGTTGGGCGGCACACGGTTGTCACATCCTGAGCCCATGAAAAAGCCGGTTTGCACCGGCCTTTTGTTGACGAGCTGAAAACGCTTACTTGGCGAGATCGACACCGTAGAAGGTGTGGCGGCCAAACGGGCTGATCTTGAAGTCGATGACTTCCTTGCGTACGGGTTTCAGCGCCACCGCGTGGGCAATGGTGAACCAGGGCGCCTGCTGCTTGAAGATCACCTGGGCTTGCTCGTAGAGCTTGGTGCGCTCGGCCGGATTGGTGACCGACTTGGCTTTGACCACCAGATCATCAAATGGCTTGTAGCAGAACTTGGCCACGTTGGAGCCGCCCGACTTGGCCGATGCGCAGCCCAGCAGGGTGTGCAGGAAGTTGTCCGGGTCGCCGTTGTCGCCGGTCCAGCCCAGCATGCCCATCTGGTGTTCGCCGGCCTGCATGCGCTTGCGGTATTCGCCCCACTCAAAGCTCTTGATTTCGGCCTTGATACCGACCTTGGCCAGATCAGCCTGCATCAACTCGGCAATGCGCCGGGCGTTGGGGTTGTAGGGGCGCTGCACCGGCATGGCCCACAGGTCGGTGGTAAAGCCGTCTTTCAGCCCAGCTTCAGCCAGCAGCTTTTTGGCTGCATCGGGGTTGAAGGCGTCGTCCTTGATTGACTTGTTGTACGACCACTGGGTTGGCGGGATCGGGTTGGTGGCGGGGATGCCAGTACCCAAATAAACCGCATCAACAATGGCTTGCTTGTTGATGGCCATGTTGACAGCCTTGCGCACGCGCACGTCGTCAAACGGCTTTTTGGTGGTGTTGTAAGCCAGGTAGCCGATGTTCAGGCCGGGCTGCTCCAGCACCACCACGTTGGGGTCTTTGCGCATGGCGGCCACGTCGGCCGGGTTGGGGTAGGGCATGACATGGCATTCGCCTTTTTGCAGCTTGGCCCAGCGCACCGAGGCATCGGGGGTGATGGCAAAAATCAGGTCGTCAATCTTGGCCTTGCCCGCCCAGTATTGGGGGAAAGCCTTGTAGCGGATCAGTGCATCTTTTTGATATTGCAGCAAAGTGAATGGGCCCGTGCCGACCGGCTCCTGGTCGATCTTCTCGGGCGTGCCGGCTTTGAGCATGGCAATCGCATATTCCTTGCTCTGCACGGCGGCAAACTGCATGGCCAGGTTGGAGAGGAACGGCGCTTCGGGCTTTTTCAGCACAATCTTGATGGTGTAGTCGTCCACCTTGTCCACCGACTTGAGCAGCTCGGGCATGCCCATGTCGCCAAAGTAGGCGTGGTTGGAACTGGTGACCTTGAAGTAGGGGTCGTTCTCGTTCCATTGGCGGGCGAACATGAACAGCACGTCATCGGCATTGAAGTCGCGGCTGGGCTTGAAGTTTTTGTTGCTGTGCCACTTGACGCCCTGGCGCAGGTGGAAGGTGTAGGTCAGGCCGTCTGCAGAGATGTCCCAACTTTTGGCCAGCGCCGGTTCCACCTGGGTGCTGCCGCGCTTGAATTGCACGATGTTGTCGTAGATTTGTTCGCTGGCGTCAAACGACGTGCCGGTGGTGTTGATGCTGGGGGCAAAATTTTCCGGGCTACCCTCCGAGCAGTACACCAAGGTCTTGGCCCCAACCTGGGTGCCCGCCAGCAACATTGGCAGCGCCAGCGCAAGCAGCGCGCTGCGCTTGAGCGTGAAGCTGCGCTTTGATTTGTGAACAGTCATCATGAAGACTCCTACAGGTTAATGCTGCCGGGCAGCGGGTTGATTAAACGGGTTGAATGAATTGCTCAGCCAGATGGCAAGCAACTTTCCTTCCAGCGAGCTCGCGCAGCTCCGGGCGTGCATTGTGGCACTGCGCCACAACGTGCGGGCAGCGGGTTGAAAACACACAGCCGCTGGGCGGGTTGAGCGGTGAGGGCAGTTCGCCGCTGAGCACAATGCGCTTTTTTGACACGCCGGTGCTGACAATGCCGGGCGTGGAAGCCAGCAGCGCTTGCGTGTAAGGGTGCAGTGGCTGCGCAAAAATGGTTTTTTTCTCGCCCTGCTCGACCGCGTGGCCGAGGTACATCACTAGCACATCGTGGGCAATGTGGCGCACCACGCCGAGGTCGTGCGAGATGAACAGGTAAGCCAGACCAAGTTCCTGTTGCAGGTCAGCCAGCAAGTTGAGCACCTGGGCCTGGATCGACACGTCGAGCGCCGACACCGGCTCGTCGGCCACAATCAGCGCGGGCTTGAGCATCAGGGCGCGAGCAATGGCGATGCGCTGGCGCTGGCCGCCGGAGAACATGTGCGGATAGCGGTCATAGTGCTCGGGGCGCAGGCCCACCAGCGCCAGCATGGCACGGGCTTGCTCAGCGCGAGATTTGGCATCCAGGTCAGTGTTGATTTCCAGTGGCGCTTCTAGAATAGCGCCAATTTTCTTGCGCGGATTGAGCGATCCATAAGGGTTTTGAAACACCAGTTGCACCGTGCGGCGCAGGGCTTGGCGCTGCTCAGGGCTGGCTTTGACCGCATCGACACCGCCCAGCAGCAGTTCACCAGCGCTGGGTGTTTCGATCAACGACACCATGCGTGCCAGTGTCGATTTGCCGCAACCCGACTCACCCACCACGGCCAGTGTTTTACCGGGCTGCACCGTAAACGACACGCCGCTGACGGCTTGCAAATGGTCAGCCGGGTGGAACATGCCCCGGCTGATTTTGTACACCTGTTTCAGGTTGCGGGCCACCACCGCGGGGGCTGCGGTGGCTTCAGTTGTCATGTCAGGCTGACTCATGGGTTCACCGCCGGCAAGGGATAGTGGCAGCGCACCATGCCACTTTGCCATTCGCGCAATTCGGGGCGGTCGTTACGGCAATGGTTGTTGGCGTAGATGCAGCGCGGCGCAAACAGGCAGCCAGCTGGCCGGTCATACAGGCCGGGCACCATGCCGGGGATGGTGGCCAGGCGGCTGGCACCTTCACTGCGTTCGGGCATGGCAGCCAGCAGGGCTTCGGTGTAGGGGTGTTGCGGAGACTCGAAAATATCATGGGCGCTGCGCGTTTCCATGATTTGACCGGCGTACATCACCGCCACGCGCTGCGCCATCTGACTCACCACGCCCATGTTGTGGGTGATCAGCACCAGCGCCATGTTGAGGTCTTTTTGCAGGGTGCGCAGCAGATCGAGAATTTGCGCCTGGATGGTGACGTCAAGCGCGGTGGTGGGTTCGTCGGCAATCAGCAGCTTCGGGCTGCACGAGATCGCCATGGCAATCATCACGCGCTGGTTCATGCCGCCCGACATCTGGTGCGGGAACACGTTAAGGCGGCTCTCGGGGGCCGGTATGCCGACCTGCTCCAGCAATTCGATGGAACGTTTGCGCGCCGCCTTGCTGTCCATGCCAAGGTGCAGTTTGAGCGTTTCTGCCAGCTGGAAACCGACGGTAAAACAGGGGTTGAGGCTGGTGGTCGGGTCCTGAAAAATCATCGCGATGTCTTTGCCAGTGAGCTTGGCGCGCGCGCTGTTTGAGAGCTGGAGCAGATCATGGCCATCAAAACGCAGCGTGTCGGCCGTGACCACGCCGGGGAACGACACCAGGCCCATCAGCGCCATCATCGTCACGCTTTTGCCCGAGCCCGATTCGCCCACAATGCCAAGTACATCGCCCGCGTCCACCGACAGCGACACGCCATCCACAGCGTGCATCACCGCGGTCTTGGTCGGGAATTTGACTGACAGGTTTTCTATTTCAAGCAGTGGCATAAACGGATTGGTTAGCGTTTGAGCTTGGGGTCAAAGGCGTCACGCAGGCCATCGCCCAGCAGGTTGAAGGCCAGCACGGTGATCAAAATGGCCAGGCCAGGAAAGGTGACGACCCACCAGGCGCGCAGCACAAATTCGCGTGCGTCGGCCAGCATGGTGCCCCATTCGGGCGACGGGGGTTGCGCGCCCAAGCCAAGAAAGCCCAAAGCGGCGGCGTCCAGGATGGCCGACGAAATGCCCAGCGAAGACTGCACGATGAGCGGCGCAGTGCAGTTGGGCAGCACCTCGTTGAACATCAGGCGCAGGTGGCTGGCGCCATTCATGCGCGCTGCGGTCACGTAGTCTCGGCTCATTTCGGTGATGACCGCCGCCCGCGTGATGCGCACGTAATGCGGCAGCACCACCACCGCCACGGCCAGCATGGCGTTCATGAGCCCGGGGCCCAGAATGGCCACGATCACAATCGCCAGCAGTAGGCTGGGCAGCGTCAGGATGATGTCCATCAGGCGCATCACAGCCACTTCGAAGATGCCGCGGAAATAGCCAGCGGTGAGGCCCAACACGGTGCCGATCACCACCGACAGCGCCACTACCGCCAAGCCAATGGCCAAGGACAGGCGTGCGCCATGCATCAGGCGCGACAAGATGTCGCGGCCAATCGCGTCGGTGCCGAGCCAGTGCGCGCTGGAGCCACCGGTTTGCCAAGCCGGCGGCGTCAGAAAAACGCTGGGGTCGGTTTCGTTGGGCGAGTAGGGCGCAATCCAGGGCGCCAGGGCGGCCATCAGCAGCACGCCCAGCACAATGACCAGGCCCGCCACGGCGCCCTTGTTGGTTGAAAAATAGTCCCAGAACTCGCGCAGACGGTGCGGCGGTTCGATTTGGTTGAAGGTGTCGGCAAGGGTCGTCATGGTGGGTCTTTAACCAGGGTTCAGTGCCGGATGCGCGGGTTGATGATGCCGTAGGTCACATCGACAAGCAAATTAACCAGCATGACCATGCCGCCCAGCAGCAGCATGCCGCCTTGCAGCACTGGGTAGTCGCGCCGACCGATGGCTTCGATCATCCACTTGCCCACGCCCGGCCAGGAAAAAATGGTCTCGGTCAGGATGGCGCCGGTGAACAGCACGCCCACCTGCAGGCCAATCACCGTGATCACCGGGATCAGCGCATTGCGCAGCGCGTGCAGCGCCACCACCCGAAAGTTGGACAAGCCCTTGGCGCGTGCGGTGCGGATGTAGTCTTCGCCCAGCACCTCCAGCATCGCCGAGCGCGTCATGCGCGCAATCACCGCGAGCGGGTTGGTGCCGAGCACGATGGTCGGCAAAATCAGGTGCGTGACCGCTGACCAGAAAGCGTCCATGTCATCGGCCAGCCAGGTGTCGATCAGCAGGAAGCCAGTAACCGGCTCGATGTAGTACATCACCGAGATGCGCCCGGACACGGGGGTTAGGTCGAGCTGCACCGAAAACAGCAGGATCAGCAGCAGCCCCCACCAGAAAATTGGCATCGAGTAGCCGGTGAGCGAAATCCCCATCACACCGTGGTCCAGAATGGTGTTGCGCTTGACCGCCGCCAGTATGCCCGCCGGAATGCCAACGATCAGCGCAAACAAAATGGCGCAAATCGCCAGCTCGATGGTGGCCGGAAACAGTGCCATGAATTCATTGAGCACCGGCTCGTGGGTGATGATGGATTTGCCCAGGTCGCCCTGCAACACGCGGCCAATGTAGATGCCATATTGCACCAGCACCGGGCGGTCCAGGCCATAGGCTTTGAGCAGTTCGGCGTGGCGAGTGGCGTCAATGCCGCGTTCGCCAGCTAACGTTTCGATGGGGTCGCCGGGCACCATCCGAATCAGAAAAAACGCGACCAGCGTCATGCCGATGAAGGTGGGAATGATCAGGCTGAAGCGGGTCAGAAAGAAACGGAGCATTGATCGATGGTCGGTGGTCGGTATTGGTGAGCAGAATCATGCCACAAACAAAAGGCCGACTTGCGTCGGCCTTTCAAGACATGTTTGAGGCAGGATTATTTCAAATGCTTGCCAATCAGGCCGGCCATTTCAAACATGGTGACCTGAGCCTTGCCGAAAACTTCCTTGAGCTTGGCATCGGCGTTAATCAAGCGTTTGTTGACGGTGTCCTGCAACTTGTTGGCCTTGATGTAAACCCACAGTTGTTTGACCACTTCAGTGCGCGGCAGTGGCTTGCTACCAACGACAGCAGCCAGAGCAGCGCTGGGCGTCATGGCTTTCATGAAAGCAGCGTTGACGGTTCGCTTGGCAGCAGGCGCCTTTTCGGCAACCTTTTTGGCGGGTGCCGCTGCCTTTGCTGGAGCTACCTTTTTAGCTGGTGCGGCCTTGGTCGCAGGTGCCGCTTTTTTTGCCGGCGCTTTTTTTGCAGTTGCCATGTGGGTGTCCTTTTCGTAGTTGATCAAACGCCAGCAAAAAAGATCGGCTGGTTGGTGCCGAATCCTACTGGAGAAACAACGGCTTTCCAAGAGGGGAGATGCTAATTTTTCCAGTAAAAAGTCATTTATGTTGCGTTTTTTACCGATTTACAATTTTCAGGACCGTTCAACCCTTGAGTATTGTTTTTTATGAACCCCACTTTTGCCACCTGTGATTTGTGCGATGCCCACAAAAATGACGTACCCGAGCTGTTTCGGGTACTGCCGCCAGTGTTCCGGGACTATGGCGCACGGCTGGTTTTTTGCGGCCCGGTGGTGACCGTCAAATGCTTTGAAGACAACTCGCTGGTCAAGGCGGCGGTCGATTCAGTTGGCCATGAAGACACGCCCATGGGGCGCATCGGCAAGGTGCTGGTGGTTGATGGCGCGGGCTCCTTGCGCCGCGCCTTGTTGGGTGGCAACCTGGGCGCAGCGGCAGCCAGAAACGGCTGGGCCGGCGTGGTGATTGACGGCTGCGTGCGCGACGTGGCCGAGCTGGCTGCGCTGGATGTTGGGATTCGTGCGCTGGCCAGCACGCCGATGCCAACCGAAAAAAAGAACCAGGGCTTGAAAGATTTGGCGGTGCAGATTCAGGGCGTTTGGGTGCATCCTGGCGACTGGTTGTATGCCGATGCTGATGGCATGGTCGTCAGCGCAACTAAGCTCGTTTAGCCCGCCCCGGCAGGGTGGCCAGCAGCACGCCGGCCAGGCACATGACAAACGCAAACAGTTGCACGCCGCTGAGCCGTTCACCCAAAAAGAGCATGCCGACCAGTGCCGCTGAAATGGGCAGCATGACGGTGAAGACGCCAGCGCGGGCTGCGGCAACAGTTTTGAGCCCGGTCATCCACAGCCACACGGTCCAGACGCTGGCGGCCAGCGCATAAAACAGCAGCAGCAGCCACATCGGTGCAGGCACCTCGGCAAAGTGAAAGCCCCAGGCGGCATACAAGCCAAACGGGGTCATCAGTGCAAAGCCCCACAAGTTGATGAGCGCGGTGATGCGTTTGGGTGACAGCGTGCCGGTGAGCTTTTTGCCGATCACCGCGTAGCTGGCCTCGCACAGCACGGCGGCAAACACCAGCAGATTGCCCCACAGCGCGTTGTGCCCGGCAGGCGCAGACACGTCAGCTTTTGACATCGAAAACAAGCTGATGCCGATCACGGCCAGCGCAATCGCCGCCCACACGCGCAGGCCGATGCGTTCACGCAAAAACAGCCAGCTCAGCAGCGCCACGACGCTGGGCAGCGTGGCCAAGATGATGCCAGCCGACACGGCGGTGGTCATGCTGACGCCGTACAACATGCAAATGGTGAACAGGAAATTACCCAGGAACGACTCCAGAAACAGCAGCCCTTTGGTGTTGCGGCTCAGAGGCGCTTCACCTGCCGGCCTGATCAACCAGTGCGGCATGGCCAGCGCGCCAATGCCAAAGCGCAGCCACGCCAGCAACATCACGGGCAGCGCCAACACCAGCGGCTTGCTCAGCGCCACATAGCTGCCGACCAGCGACATGCTGGCGGCCAGTAACAGGTAGGCGAGCCAGCGCGGCGCGGCGCGGGCAAAAT
>PFUD01000169.1 GCA_002789915.1 Comamonadaceae bacterium CG_4_9_14_3_um_filter_60_33
TCCGGCGGCACGCTCGACGCCTCCAACCTGCTCAAGCCGGCGCTGAGCTCGGGTGCGCTCAAATGCATTGGCGCCACCACCTTTACCGAATACCGCAGCATTTTCGAAAAAGATGCCGCCCTGTCTCGGCGTTTCCAGAAGGTCGATGTGCTGGAGCCCTCGGTGGAGCAAACGGTCGATATCCTCAAGGGGCTCAAGTCGCGCTTTGAGGAGCACCACCACGTCAAATATGCGCTGGCGGCCTTGCAGGCAGCCGCCGAACTCAGTGCCAAGTACATCAACGACCGCCACCTGCCCGACAAGGCGATTGATGTGATCGACGAGGCCGGTGCCGCGCAGCGCATTTTGGTGCCGTCCAAGCGCAAGAAAATCATCAGCAAGGCAGAGATCGAAGATATCGTGGCCAAGATTGCCCGCATTCCGCCGGCCAACGTGTCTAACGATGACCGTGGCAAGCTCAAAACCCTCGAGCGTGACTTGCGCAACGTGGTGTTCGGCCAGGACAAGGCGCTCGACATGCTTGCCTCCAGCGTCAAGATGGCGCGCTCGGGCCTCGGCAAGGAAGACAAGCCGATCGGCACCTTCTTGTTTAGTGGCCCCACCGGCGTTGGCAAAACCGAGTCGGCCAAGCAATTGGCTTACATCATGGGCGTCGAGCTGATCCGCTTCGACATGAGCGAGTACATGGAGCAGCACGCGGTGAGCCGCCTGATTGGTGCACCGCCCGGCTACGTCGGCTTTGACCAAGGTGGCCTGCTGACCGAGGCCATCACCAAAAAACCGCATTGTGTGTTGTTGCTCGACGAAATTGAGAAAGCCCACCCGGCCATTTTCAATGTGCTGCTGCAGGTCATGGACCACGGCACGTTGACTGACAACAACGGGCGCAAGGCCGATTTCCGCAATGTGATCATCATCATGACCACCAACGCGGGCGCCGAGACCATGGCCAAGGCCTCCATTGGCTTTACCAATCCGCGCGAAGCCGGCGACGAGATGGCAGACATCAAGCGCATGTTCACGCCCGAGTTCCGCAATCGGCTCGACGCCATCGTCAGCTTCAAGGCGCTTGACGAGAACGTGATTTTGCGGGTGGTGGACAAGTTCCTGTTGCAACTCGAAGCGCAACTGGCCGATAAAAAGGTCGAGGTCACCTTCACCGACAAGTTGCGCAAGCACCTGGCCAAAAAAGGTTTCGATCCGCTGATGGGTGCGCGGCCGATGCAGCGCCTGATTCAGGACACCATTCGCCGTGCCCTGGCCGACGAACTGCTGTTTGGCCGGCTGGTCGATGGCGGGCGCCTGAAAGTGGAGCTCGACGACACGGACGAGAGCAAAACTGAAGTGCTGCTCGACATCCAGCCACTGCCCAAGAAAGAGGGACGTACCAAACCCGAGGTTCAGGAGCCTGCGACAACCTGAACTGGGTCACACGAAGAAAAAAAGGATGCGATGCATCCTTTTTTTATGTGTCAGCCAGGCACGCCTGACTCGTCAAGTCTACTCAACGCCCAGCAAGTTGGCCAGCGCCGCTGTTTCCATGGCGCCATTGAACGTCACGATCTCACCGGTTTTGCGATGCTTGCCCATCAAGAATGGTACCGAATCTACGCCCAGACGAGTCAGTAGCTGGGTGTTGGTGGTGATGGCCTGCTTGATGTCGTCGGGCACATCGGCACTGGCCGCCAATCCGCCGGTGCCAGCCAGCAACGACTGTTCATGCGCCGTCATGGTTTCCACCGGATTGGCAGCAGTCAGCAGGGCAGCACCCTGGGGCACGCTTTTGGTCGGATTGAACGAGATCGGAATCCAGACGAACTTGACCTTGTCGAGCAGAGGCAGAGACGCCTGCCACAAGCGACCGCAGTGCGGGCATTGCGGGTCGAACAGCACGTAGACAGGTTGTGCGCTCATCAGGGCGCCCACGGTAAAGCCCTTGCCGTCGGCCGCCACCATATCGTAGCGGGAGCCAACGTTGGCGACAGGCGCCGCTGTCGTGGCCGGCGCCGTGCTGGTACTTGGCGATGTGGCGGGGGCGGGCGTTTCGGTTTTGGAACAGGCGGATACGGCCAAAACGAGGGCTGTCATGACGGCTAGAGTGGCATTTTTCATGAGGTGATTGCTAAGGTTTCAAGTTGAAGGAATGACATTGACTGTAATTGTCGCGTTGGTCCATGCCAGCAGGTAGGGCTATTTTATCGAACAGGGGCACCACCGCCCAGTGCCTTAAAGAGCGCAATCTGGTTTTGCTGGTAGGCCAGGCGAATTTGCACCAGCTCCAGTTGCGTAGCGAACAGTGAGCGTTTGGCGTCCAGCCATTCCAACTGGTTGGCCACGCCGTTGTCGAAGCGCAGTTGGGTCAGGTGGTTGCGCGATGCTTCAACTTCCAGCAGCGCTTGGTTGGCTTGCAACTGCTGGCCCAGCGCGGCGCGACTGGCCAGGGCATCGGCGACTTCAAGAAAGGCGCTCTGGATAGATTTTTCATACTGTGCAACGGCAATCTCGCGACCGGTTCTTGCGGCATCGAGATTGGCCTGGTTGCGCCCTGCGTCAAAGATGGGTAGCACCAGTTGCGGTGCCAGCGTCCAGCCCCAGGAACCGTTCTTGAACAAACCGCCAAGTTCAGAGCTTGCTGAACCGGCACCCGCCGTGAGGCTGATGCGCGGGAAAAAAGCGGCCCGGGCCGCGCCGATATTGGCGTTACTGGCGATCAAGCTTTGCTCGGCCTGGCGAATATCGGGGCGGCGCAAGAGCAGGTCAGACGGCAGCCCGGCGGGCAGTTCGGATAAGTTCGATTGACTCAGGTTTTGCTGCTTCAATTGCGCTTGGGTTGCCGCGTCGAGCGGCTGTCCGAGCAGCAACACCAAGGCATTTTCATCAAGCGCGCGCTGGCGCTGCTGCTGGGCCAAGGTGACGCGGGCCCGCTCCGCCAGGGTTTGCTCACCGCGCAATTCAAAATCAGAGGCAGCACCGTGCTTGACCTTAAGTTCCACCAATTTGAGCGATTCAGCGCGTGAGTCAAGGGTCTGGCGCGACACGGCCAGCAGTTCCTCGTCGGCCAGCAAGCTCATCCAGCCCTGCGCCACCGTGGCGATCAGGCTGATCTGTGCGCTGTGACTGGCCTCGGTGGTGGCCAGGTATTGAGCCAACGCCTGTTCCTTGAGACTGGCGACGCGGCCAAAAAAGTCAAGCTCGTAAGCGGTGACCGTCAGCCCAGCGGTGTAAGCAGTGTTGATGACGCCGCTGCCGTCAGGCGTGCGCGCGCCCGTGGCCGCAGCGTTGACCGTGGGCAACTGGTCAGCCTGGCGAATGCCGAGCTGCGCACGCGCTTGCGCGATGTTGAGCATCGCCACGCGCAGGTCACGGTTGTTGGCCAAGGCCGTGTCGATGAGTCGGCGCAGGGTGGGGTCGCTGAAATAGTCTTGCCAGGCCAGCAGCGGAACGCTTTGTGCGCTAACCATCTCGCCTGGGGCAACGGCCGCTGAGTCAGGCCAATGCTGCGCCACCGGCGCGCCGGGGCGCTCGTAGGTGGGCATGAGCGAGCAACCGGTCAGCAAGGCGCTGGCGGCCAGGGCGGCGGTTTTGGAAACAAAATTATTCATGCGAATGCACTCCAATGTGCGCGGCCTGTTCGGCGTGAAGCTGCTGTTGGCGCGCGCTGTCCTTGAACAGACTGCGCACCACGACAAAAAAGATCGGCACAAACACCACGGCCAGCGCGGTGCCGGTCAGGATGCCGCCGATCACGCCGGTGCCAATGGCGCGCTGGCTGGCAGAGCCCGCGCCACTGGCCAGCGCCAGCGGTAGCACGCCCAGGGTGAACGCCAGCGAGGTCATCAGGATCGGCCTGAAACGCAGGTGCGCAGCCTCCAGCGCGGCGGCCACCACGCTCTTGCCCTGCGCCTGCAGGTCTTTGGCGAACTCGATGATCAGGATGGCGTTTTTGGCGGACAGGCCGATGATGGTGATCAGCCCGACCTGAAAGTAAACGTCGTTCGAGTAAGAGCGCAGCAGCGTCGCCACAATCACACCCAAGACGCCCAGCGGTACCACCAAAATGACCGACAGCGGAATCGTCCAGCTCTCGTAGAGCGCGGCCAGGCACAAAAAGACCGCCAAGATGGCAAAACCGTAGAGGATGATGGCTTGCGAGCCGGCCAGTTTTTCCTCGCGCGAAGTCCCAGACCACTCGTACCCGAAACCCCTTGGCAATTGGCTAACCAACTGTTCCATTTCGGTCAGGGCCGCGCCCGTGCTGTAGCCAGGCGCCGTGCTGCCGCTGATGCGCATGGCCGGGTAGCCGTTGTAGCGCACGGTTTGCATGGCCCCTGTCACCCAGCGGGTGCTGGCAAAGGCCGACATAGGCACCATTTGCCCTTGGCGGTTCGCCACGTTGAGCTTGAGCAAGTCATCGGGCTGCATGCGCGCCGGTGCGTCGGCTTGCACCACCACGCGCTGCAGGCGGCCGTTGTTGGGGAAGTCGTTAATGTAAGCTGAACCCAACGCGGTCGAAATGGTGGCGTTGATGGCTTCAAAGGGCACACCCAACGCAGCAGCCTTGTCGCGGTCGATGTCGAGTTGCAGTTGCGGTGCGTCTTCGAGGCCATCGGGGCGCACCTGCGTCAGCACCTTGCTCTGGGAAGCCATGCCCAGCAACTGGTTGCGTGCGCCCAACAGCGCCTGGTGGCCCAGACCGGCGCGGTCCTGCAGCCTGAAGCTAAAGCCTGATGATGAACCAAGTTCTGGAATCGGCGGCGGGCTCAACGGAAAAATGAAGGCATCGCGGATGCCACTCAGTGCGCCAAAGGCACGGCCGGCCAGCGCCTGCGCTGAAGCGCCTGGCCCCTTGCGTTCTGACCAATCCTTGAGCGTGACAAACGCCAGCGCAGCATTTTGGCCTTGGCCCGAGAAGCTGAAGCCCAGCACGCTGACCATGCCCTGTACTTCGGGTTGCTTGAGCATGAAGCCTTCGACTTGTTGCATCACGTCGAGCGTGCGCTCGCGCGTGGCACCGGGGGGAAGTTGCACGTTGACCAGCATCGTGCCCTGGTCTTCATTGGGCAAAAACGAGGTCGGCAGGCCTTTGTACATCCAGGCAGCACCGGCCACAATCGCAACATAAATCACCATGTAGCGTGCGGCATGCGGCAGCAGTTTGGCAACGCCGTTTTCGTAGCCCTTGGCCGTTTTGGCAAAGCCGCGGTTGAACCAACCGAAGAAGCCACGCTTGGCATGGTGGTGACCCGCCTCAACGGGTCTGAGCAGGGTGGCGCACAAGGCGGGAGTGAGTGACAGCGCCAGGAATGCCGAAAACGCAATGGCCACGCCCATCACGGTGGCGAACTGGCGATAGATGTTGCCAATCGACCCGCTGAAAAACGCCAGTGGCACGAACACCGCGATCAGCACCACGGTCACGCCGATGATGGCGCCCTGAATCTGTCCCATCGCCTTGCGCGTGGCCTGCAGCGGCGGCAGGCCTTCCTCGCTCATGATGCGCTCGACGTTTTCCACCACCACAATGGCATCGTCCACCACGATGCCGATCACCAGCACCATGGCAAACATGGTCAGTACATTGATTGAAAAGCCCAACGCCAGCAGCGTGGCAAAGGTGCCCAGCAGGGCGATGGGGACCACCAGCGTCGGGATCAGCGTGTAGCGCCAGTCCTGCAAGAACAGGAACATCACCAAAAACACCAGGAGCACGGCTTCGAGCAGCGTGACCGCCACTTGCTTGAGCGAGGTTTCGACAAAGCGCGAACTGTCGTAGGGAATGGCCCAGGTCATGCCCTGCGGGAAGAATTTTTCCAGCGCTGCCATGCGCTCGCGTACCGCCTTGGCCGTGGCCAGGGCGTTGCCACTGGGTGAGAGCTGCACGCCGATACCGGTGGAAGGCTTGCCGTTCAGGCGCGCCGAGGTGGCGTAGGCCTGGGCGCCGAGTTCGATGCGGGCCACGTCTTTCAGGCGCACCGCAGAGCCATCGGTGTTGGCGCGCAACACCACATTGCCAAACTCGGCCACGCTGCTGAGTTGGCCGCGCACCACCACGGTGGCGGCAATGCCCTGACCGGCTACGTTGGGCAGGCTGCCGATTTCACCGGCCGAAACCTGGGCGTTCTGGGCGCGGATGGCCGCAATGACATCGCTGGCTGACAGGCTGTAGCCCTGCAGCTTGGCTGGGTCGATCCAGATGCGCATGGCACGCTCGGTGCCAAACAGTTGCACCTGACCGACGCCGGGCAGGCGTTGAATTTCGGGCACGATGGAACGCGACGCGTAGTCGCCCAGCGCCACCGGATCGAGCTTGGGGTCGTCGCTGGAGAGAATGGCGAACAGCAAAAAGTTGCTGCGCGCCTTGTCCACCCGCACGCCTTGCTGCGTGACAGCCGAGGGCAGGCGCGGGCTGGCGCGGCTCAGGCGGTTTTGCACATCAACCTGCGCCAGATCAGGATTGGTGCCAGGCTGAAAGCTCAGCGTGATGCTGCCAGTGCCGTTGGCCTGCGCCACCGACTCCATGTAGATCAGGCCGGGTGAGCCGTTCATTTCCTGCTCAATGATCGACAGCACGCTGTCTTCCAGCGTCTGCGCCGCTGCGCCCGGGTAGCTGGCCGAAATCACGATCGACGGCGGCGCCACGGGCGGGTATTGGGCAATGGGCAATTGGGTAATGGACACGGCGCCCATCACAATGATGAAGAGCGCAATGACCCACGCAAAGATGGGCCGGTCAATGAAGAACTTTGCCATGACAGTGCTTTCTTAACGCGCTGCGCTGGTGGCTGGCGTGGCCGCTGCGGGCGCTGTTGGCGCTGGTGCGGCACCAGCAACTGGCGCGCCGCCAGTGTTGACAGGCGCGCTGCCCGGGGCTTGCCACGGGACCGGTTTTACCGGGGCGCCACCGCGCAGCTTCTGAAAGCCATCGACCATGACCTGGTCGCCGTTTTGCAGACCATCCAGAATCACCCACTGACCGGCTTGCTGGGCACCCACCTTGATCGCTCGGGGCGCCACTTTGCCGTCAGCGCTCACCACCATCACCGAGTCGCCTTGGGGTGAACGTGTCA
>PFUD01000090.1 GCA_002789915.1 Comamonadaceae bacterium CG_4_9_14_3_um_filter_60_33
AAGCACACCTTTCCGCGCAACAGCCGGATGGGGTGGCCCCCGATTTCTGGTACTCCAGTATGAGGGGGACGCCCCATCCGGTTGTTGCGCAGCGCACATCCATAGCCCAACACCCATGAACCATTTCTTCTGAAAAGTTCTTCAAACGCTTACAGCACCATGGCCTACCGTGACCTCAGAGATTTCATCACCCAACTCGAACAACTGGGCGAGCTCAAGCGCGTCAGCGCCGAAGTGTCGCCCCACCTGGAAATGACAGCGCTGTGCGACCGCACGCTGCGTGCTGGCGGTCCGGCGCTGCTGTTCGAGCACCCCACTGACCACAGCATTCCGGTGCTTGGCAACCTGTTTGGCACCACGCGCCGGGTCGCTCTGGGCATGGGCGTCAATGATGTGTCCGAGCTGCGCCAGTTTGGCCACGTGCTGGCCACGCTCAAAGAGCCCGAAGCACCCAAGGGTTTCAAGGAACTCATCGGCATGCGCAGCCTAGTCAAAACCCTGTGGAGCATGTCGCCCAAAGAGCTCAGCAGCGCGCCCTGCCAGGAGGTGGTGTGGGAAGGCACGGACGTGGATTTGGCCAAACTGCCGGTGCAGCACTGCTGGCCCGGCGACGTGGCACCGCTCATCACCTGGGGCCTGGTCATCACGCAAGGGCCGCACAAAGCAAGACAAAACCTGGGCATTTACCGCCAGCAGGTGATCGCGCGCAACAAGGTCATCATGCGCTGGCTGCCGCACCGCGGCGGCGCGCTCGACTTTCGCGACCATGCCCAACAAAACCCCGGCCAGCCCTACCCGGTGTGCGTGGCGCTGGGCGCTGACCCGGCCACCATTCTGGGCGCGGTGACCCCCGTACCCGACAGTTTGAGCGAATACCAGTTTGCCGGCCTGCTGCGCGGCAGCCGCACCGAACTGGTCAAGGCGCTGGGCAGCGAGCTGCGCGTGCCCGCCTTTGCCGAAATCGTGCTCGAAGGTCACATCAACCCCGATGCAACGCACAAAAGCGGCTTTGAGCACGCCCTGGAGGGCCCGTTTGGCGACCATACCGGTTATTACAACGAGTGCGCCGAGTTTCCGGTCTTCACCATCGACCGCATCACGCAGCGCCGCGAGCCCATTTACCACTCCACCTACACCGGCAAGCCGCCCGACGAACCCGCCATGCTGGCGCTGGCTTTGAACGAGTTGTTTGTGCCACTGCTACAGCGCCAGTACCCCGAGATCACTGACTTTTACCTGCCACCTGAGGGCTGTAGTTACCGCATGGCGGTAGTCAGCATCAAAAAAGCCTACCCCGGCCACGCCCGGCGCGTGATGTTTGGCATCTGGAGTTTTTTGCGCCAGTTCATGTACACCAAGTTCATTGTGGTGGTCGATGACGACGTCAACCCGCGCGACTGGAAAGACGTGATCTGGGCCATCACCACCCGGGTTGACCCCACGCGCGACACGCTGCTGGCGGACAACACCCCCATTGATTACCTCGACTTTGCTTCGCCGGTGAGTGGCCTCGGCAGCAAAATGGGCATCGATGCCACCCACAAATGGCCTGGCGAGACCAGCCGCGAATGGGGCAAGCCGCTGACCATGAGCCCGGAGGTGACAGCACGGATGGAGCAGGTCTGGCAGACGCTGGGGTTGTAATGCATCGCCCAGCCGGCTGACGCTGCGCAGGCAAATCACCGACGTTTTTCATGTGCGGGGCAATAAAGTTGCCTTAGCGATGGCTGGGATGACGGGTCAAGCCGAACCAAAGCACAGACACTTCTGTTGCGTTTCCTTACAACTTTAAATGTGCTTTTTGCACATTTACTGCCTATGATTGCGGCAAATCAACCCTGCCCGTAAGCCATGACCAACGCAGCCGACCCCATACACGCCGATCAGCAAGCCTTGCTGGCCGCATTGGCGCGTCTGATGGCACCGTTTGCCCGGCTGTGCCTGGCCAAAGGGGTGCCGATCCAGGCGGTGGAAGAGCTCACACGCCAGGCCTTTGTCAACGCTGCCCGCACTGCCTGTGGCGACGCCAACCCGGCGCGCCTGACCAGCCGCATTAGCACCATGACCGGCCTCACCCGCCGCGAAGTGGCGCGTTTGCAGACGCAAGATGCGCCCGAACTCCCGCCCACCCGCACCTCTGCCACCGACGTGCTCACCTACTGGATCAGCCAACCGGCTTATGTCAGCGCAGACGGCCAGCCCCTGGTGCTGGCACGGCAGGGCGCAGCCCCGAGCTTTGAGGCGCTGGCTCTGTCGGTGACCAAAGATGTGCACCCGCGCTCCTTGCTGGCCGAAATGCAACGGCTCAAACTTGTGGCAATTGACCCTGCGCAAAACACCGTCACGCTGCTGCAAGAGGTGTTTGTGCCGCGCGGTGACTGGCCGCAAATGGTGGGCTTTTTAGGTACCAATGTGGGCGACCACCTGCGCGCTGCCGTGGCCAACGTGCTCGACCCGGCGCCAGCGCATTTTGAGCAAGCGCTGCTGGCCGACGAGCTATCGCTCGACTCCGTTCAGACAGCGCGCCGCCTGATCGAAAAGCAGTGGCGCACGCTGGTCACCAACCTCGGCCCCAAATTGCAGGCACTGATGGACGCCGACCAGGCCGCCCAAAGGCCGCAAGACCAGTCGGTGCGGATTGGTCTGTATGCCTGGGCCGATGCCATGCCAACTTCCACGCCCGATCCTGCGTCCTTGCCTGGTCCAGCGCCAACGACCCCACCCGCAACCTCTCTCCCTGAAGCATCATGAACGCACACCATTTGCCCACGTTATTGAACCGCCGCACAGCCCTGCTGACACTAACTGGCGCCGCCCTGCACCTGACCGGCTGCGGTGGTGGCGGTGGTGGCCTGGCGGGCCTGACCAGCGGCGGCACCGGTGGCGGCTCATTTACCAGCGGCACCATCACGGGCTTGGGCTCGATCATCGTCAACGGCATTCGCTACGACGACAGCGCCGCCAGCGTGGTCTCACGCGACGACAGCACGCCCAGCGCCCGGGCGCTCAAGCTGGGCATGGTGGTCTCGATTCAGGGTTCGGCCGTCACCCCGGCCGCCACCCCAACCGCTATTGCCGAAGCCACGGCCAGTCGTATCAGCGTGGGTAGTGAATGGCAAGGGCCGATTGATGCCCTGGGCAACACCACCCTGACGGTCTTCGGGCTCACCGTGGACACCCTTGCCAGTACCGTTTTTGAGGGCGCAGCACTGCAGTTCTCAGAACTTTTGAGCAACCACTATGTTGAGGTTTACGGCTACCTTGACACCACCACCGGCCATCTGCAGGCCACCCGCATCGAGTCCAGCACCACACAGCCAGCGCAATATCGGCTCAGCGGCGTGGTCAGCGCCAAAGCGTCTGACCAAGCAACGTTCCAGATTGGCAGCACACGCATGGTGCTGGCGGCCCAGATCGAACAGCCCGCCGCCTGGAACAACGGCGATGTGGTGCGCGTGCAACTCAACACCACGCCACAAACCGGCGTGGCAGACACCCTCTGGACTGCAACCCGGCTGCAGTTGCTGAGCTCACCCCTGCTGGAATTTGAAATAGACGACGACGACGAAGCCGAGATTCACGGCACTATCACCGCCTTCGTGTCTAACCAAAGCTTTCAGGTCAACGGCATCCCGGTCAACGCCAGCAGCGCCAGCATCAGCGGCACGTTGGGGCTGGGCGTGCGGGTCGAGATCAAGGGCACGGTCAGCGCGCAAATCGTAGTGGCCGAAAAAGTAAAAGTTGAAAGCGAAGACGCTTCCGCCAACCAGGAATTCGAGTTTTACGGTCAGGTCAGCCAGCTTGACACCCAGGCACAAACCTTTGTGCTGCGCGACTACACCTTTCACTACAGCACCAGCACGCGCTTTGAAGACGTTAACTGGGCGAGCAACCCCGCGCCGCTGGTAGAGGTCAAGGCGTACCAGAACAACGGCCAGTGGGAAGCCACAGAAATCAAGCTCGACGATTAAGCGCCAGTACCCAACCCCTCCCCCAACCACCCACCCACCTGAAGGAGACTTTATGACGATCAAAAAACCCAAAACAAGCCCGCGCCAACTGCATCATTTGCGCCATTTACGCCCGCTGGCCCTCGCTCTGGCCATCGCGACCCTGGCGGCTTGCGGTGGCGGCGGCGGTAGTAGTAGCGCAGGTCCGTCCGGTCCGGGCAACAGTTCAATTAGCTCTCTGAGCGGTGTTGCTGTGGACGGCTATCTGCAAGGCGCCACGGTGTTCCTGGACCTCAACAAAAACGGCTTGCAAGATACTGGCGAGCCCAGCGCTCTGACCAGCGCCACGGGTCAATACACCCTTGATTACAGCCAGGTCAGCAGCGCCATTGAAGGCTTGCAAATTGTGGTGACCGGCGGCGTAGATACCGACACGGGCAACACCTTTACCGGCCGCTTGACGGCGCGCGCCAGCAAAGCCACCCAGGGTCAGGTGGTGACACCGCTGACCTCGCTGGTTGATGCCATCGTGGCGCAAGGTCTGGCCGCGGATGTGACCGCAGCCCAGACCTTGGTAGCCACGGCCCTGGGCCTGACGGTGGCCGACCTGGGCAAAGACCCGGTGGCTGCACTGGCGAGCACGCCGGCCATCTACACCCAGGCGGTGGCGCTGCAGCGGGCCGTGCAATTGCTGGCCAGCCTGAATGCCAATCCTGGCGAAAGCAGCCACAAGGCGCAAGAACGCATGATGAAAGCCATCGCCAAAGTGGTCAAGTCGCAGGAGAGCAAAGTCGATGTCAGCCAATTGGTTGCCGCCTTGCAAGTGGCCAATACAACCGGCGCCAGCCAGTTGGCCACTGCGGTGCAGAACTCCGTGACCACGGCGCTGGAAAGCGGTGGCCACGACAGCGCCAAAGCCGCGCTCAAAGGGCTGGACCAGGTGCGTGTGCGGATGGAAAACGACTTTGACGAAAACGACAGCGACCACAGCGACGACCTGGCACAAGCAGCTGGCAAGATTGATGACGAGCACGGCCTGACCACCAGCCAGCCGTTAACCAATCTGGTCACGGACGACAGCGACGCAGGCGAGATTGATGCCGTCCAGAACCTGTACCAGCCCGGCACTGTGGTGGCACAGCCCGCCAACACCAACGGCCGTCTGCTGGCCTCCAACTGCTTCCAGTGCCACGGCACCGGCGGCATGGGCGGCTTTGATGCCATCCGTGGCGACGCCAGTGAAGTCCGCGACTACCTCACCAAGCCCGCTGGCAGCGACATCATGGCAGCCCATGCCCAGGGCTACACCAACGCCCAGCTCGACGCCATCATCGCCTACCTGCAACAGTAAACCCGCCCCAACACGCGACCCTTTGGAGACCTCACATGACTGCTTTTAACAACACCCCCACTTCGCGCCGCAATCTGCTGGCGCTGGCCACCGCCGCCATCGCCGTCGGCATGGTGCCCATGCTGAGCCGCAGCGGCGACGATCACCACGATGATCATGACGAAGGCGGCAAGTTTTCTGCCGGTCAAAACACCACCGTGGCTGCGGCCAACACCGGCCTGAGCGGCAACATTGTGGTGGTCGGCGGCGGCATGGCCGGCGCCACCGTGGCCAAATACCTACGGCTGTGGGGCGGCAGCGGCCTGACCATCACGCTGGTGGAGCCCAGCACCAGCTACACCTCCAACATCATGAGCAATCTGGTGCTCAATGGCAGCCGCACCGTCTCCAGCCTGGCCTACGGCTACACCGGTCTGGCCAGCAAATACGGCATTGCGGTCAAGCAGGCGGCGGTCACGGCCATCAACAAAGCCGCCAAGTCGGTCACCTTGTCGGACGGCAGCACCCTGAGCTACGACCGCCTGGTGCTCGCCCCCGGCGTTGACTTTATGGATGCTTACGGCCTGACCCAAGCCGACTACGACAGCAAAACCCCGCACGCCTGGCGCGCCGGTGCCCAAACCACCTTGCTCAGCACGCAACTGGCGGCCATGCCAGCCAACGGCACCTTTGTCATGACCATCCCCAAGTCGCCCTACCGCTGCCCGCCCGGCCCGTATGAGCGTGCCAGCCTGGTGGCCGACTTTTTAAAAACCAACAAGGGCGCGGGCTCCAAGGTGCTGGTGCTCGACGAAAACCTGAGCATCCAGGCCGAGGTGGCCAGCTTCACCTACGCTTTCAACACCTTGCACGCCGGTGTCATTCAGTACGAAAGCGGCGTCACCAATGTGCACATCAACCCCGACACCAAGGCGGTGACCTACACCGACCAGGTGGGCACCATCACAACGGTGAGCGCCAACGTGGTCAACCCGATCGTGCCGCACCGCGCCAGCGGCAGCGCCCCGGGTGGCTGGCTGGCTGCAGCCGGTCTGAACAACAGCCCTGACGGCCGTTGGGCCGTGGTGGACGTGTTGTCTTACCAGTCCACCGCTGCCAACGCCTCGGGCATCCATGTGATTGGCGATGCAGCCAACTGTGGCATGCCCAAAGCCGGCCATGTGGCCAACCAGGAAGCCAAAATCTGCGCTGACGCGATCGTGCGTCTGCTCGGCGGCCAGCAGCCTGACCCGGCCCCGGTGGCGAATTCGGCCTGCTATTCGCCCCTGACGGCCAGCACCGCGTCCTGGCTCACAGCGGTTTACCAATATGACAGCGCCAACCAAAAAATGGTGGTGGCAGACAACGGCGGCCGTACCGTGGGCGCCAAAGTCACCGAGGCCTCAAACCACAACACCGAAAACTTCAAGCAAATGAACACCTGGTTCAACACCCTGATGGGCGACAGCTTCAGCTAAGCAAAGTTTGAGCGAGCGCAAGCATGGGGTCGGTCAGAGCCAGCGCACCGACCCCCGATAAGCGTGCCAGGTAGCGTGCCCGAGCAGCGGCCCGACCAGCAGCAGGCCCACGGCAAAGGGCAGCAGCAAGGCCACGGCAACCATCGCCACAATCAGCGCGCCCCACAGCAGCATGACGCCGGGCCGTGTCACCACCACCTCAATGCTGCCGATGGCGGCGGTGATGGCGTCGGTGTCGCGGTCCAGAATCATCGGGATCGACACCACAGTGATGGCAAACACCAGCGCGGCAAAGGCGCCGCCAACCAGGGTGTAGGCCAGCACAAACTCCCAGTTGTCGGGGCTGAAAACAGCCTGCACCACGCCAACAGACGAGGGCATGCCGGTGTTGAAAAACACCGCAATCACCACCAGCGAGGCCCGGCCCCACAGCAGCTCCAGCACAATCAACACGCCCACCAGCAGGCCCATGCTGCGCAGGTGGGTTTTCCAGCAGGTCAGCGAACTGGCAAAGTCGGGCGCCAGCCCCAACTCCCGGCGCCGACTGACCTCATACAGCCCCATCGCCAAAAACGGCCCAACCAGCAGACAGCCCGAGGCCATCGTCATGGTGTATTCGGGGCTGGCCCGGAACACGGCGCCAAGCACCAGCGCCATGCACCAGAACGCCAGGCCGTAAAACAAGCTGATGCCCGGATGCGCGGCCAGATCGCGCCAGCCAAGCAGCAGCCAGCGCGGCGGCGCCGACCAAGCCATGGCAATGACTTCTTTGGGCGGCGCCTCGGACGGCGGCGGCACATACAGCGGCGGTGGCGTTTCAGGCGAAAATTGGCTCATGGCGCAAGCTTAGCGGGTCTTGGCCGATCCGACAATTCACAAAAAACATGTACATTTGACAGTGGTTGAAAAAGTGATTCAACCAAAGCGTTCGTTTGCCCCGAAG
>PFUD01000031.1:0-2732 GCA_002789915.1 Comamonadaceae bacterium CG_4_9_14_3_um_filter_60_33
GTTTCCTTGGGTGTGAGTGTTGGGTTTGGCTTGATTGTTACAGCAGGCCACGTTCTGCCATGCTCAGGGCTTCACCGGGGGAAACGATCACATGATCCAACACCCGTACATCGATCAGCGCCAGCGTGGTTTTAAGTGTTTGGGTCAGCAACGCATCGGCCCGGCTGGGTTGAACCGAACCGCTTGGGTGATTGTGCGCCAGCACCACGGCCGCCGCACCGTGCGCCAGGGCGGTCCGGACAATCTCACGGGGGTAAACGCTTGTTTGTGACAGCGTGCCAACAGCCATCGTTTCAAACGCAATCAGGCGGTTTTGCACGTCAAGAAACATCACTGAAAAATGCTCGATTGATTCACCAGCCAACCGCAATTGAAGGTAGGTTTTCACCGCGTCGGGCGTGGCGAACGTTGTCCGGTTCAAGGCCAGGCAGCGCCCAATAATGGCCAGCGCCCTATCAATGGTGTTGCGCTCACGCACTCGCAGCCCGTGCCGGAATGACAGCACGCCAGCGCCCGCACCATAGGCGGGAATGCATTCGCTGGCCTTGGGGCTTGCACGCCGTGCCCGGCGGGGTGTTTTTGGTGTAGATTCCACAGCAGCCATTTTCAATCCTTTGTCGATTGTTGGTGGTCAGGGGCTGGGTAGTGTGTCACCACTGCCCGGCCCCGCCTTTTTGCCCTGGTCAGATCGCGCCAGGGCTTCGCGGTAACGGTATTTCGTAACGGTCACACAATTCAGCAATGATCGCGCCTGCCAGCTCGCGGACAACGGGCGCGAGTTCGGGATCAGGATTTGCCAGTGTCTTGAATTTCCGCACCAGCGCAGCCAACAGCACGGCCGGGGCTGCATCCTTCAAATTTTCATGCGCCATGCTGGCAGCCTCGCGCCGCCGCATACGGTACGCGGCCGCCCGGTATTTGGCGGGCATGGGTGCGCCATGCTTGGGCGGGCGGCCCGGCTTTTTAGGGGGCGCGGCTTCGGTCGCTTGGGCGGTCGTTTCGTTGGGTGTTTTCATGGCGTGGTTTGATTTTGTGATTGTCACATTATAGGCATTGTGTGACAGTCACGAAACAATGATTTTTGATAAAAACCGCCGCCGGGGAATGGTTCCAAGGGGAAAACCCTTTCGCGCTCATTTTTGCAACAGGTCGAAGCGGCCCGGCAAAGCGCAGGGCGACCCGGAATGGGGGCATGGCAAGGGGGCAAATAGTATGAATGATTGATTGAATTCTTTCATTCATATAAAACTCTGTCCCCACTTTGTCCCCACTCTGTCCCCGTTTTGTCCCCGCTGCCTTTTTGCCGCTAACCCGCCTGGTTGCTGGGTTTCGGCCGTTTGTCCCCGTGTCCCCAGTGTTTTTGCCAGGTAGCAGCCTGGAAACGTGGCGAAACCTGCCGGGCGTGGCCATCAGGCGGCCCGCTTTTTCATTTTCAGGACCTTGCCAGTCTTGCGGCCGTCGAGATAGTCCCCCCACCACTGCATCAGTTTGGCGCGGTCTTCAAGGTAGGTCGAACGATGGTAGGCAGCCCGAACGCCGTTTTTTTCCAAGTGGGCAAGCTGGCGTTCGATCGCGTCGGGGTTCCAGTTGCATTCATTCGCCACCGTGGAAAACAGCGCCCGAAAACCGTGGGCAGTTGCCGTGCCTTTGAAACCCATGTTTGCAAGGGCTGAATTGAAGGTGTTTTCGCTTAGGGGCTTGCTGGGGTAGGTCGGACTGGGGAACACCAGCTCACGGCCGCCGCTCAGGGTTTGCATGGTGCGCAGCACGTCAAGGGCTTGGGTTGACAGTGGGACCCGGTGCTCGATCTTCATTTTCATACGCTCTGCCGGGATGATCCACAGCGCCGCGTCAAGGTCGAATTCTGCCCAGCGTGCGCCGCGTGTTTCGCCCGGCCGGGTCGCTGTCAGCATCAGCAGCCGCAAAGCGTGCACCGTGTTGGGGTCGCCTTGGTAGGCAGCCAGTTTGGCCAGGAACGCGGGCAGGTCGCTATCTGCCAGGGCGGCCCGGTGTGTAACGTGCCGGGGCTTCAGGATTTCAGACGGCATCAGGTCAACCATCGGATTTGATTCGATGCGCTCATGAGTCACTGCCCAGCGGTAAACGGCTTTGACCCGCTTCAAAACCCGGTCCGCCTGTTCAGCAGCGCCACGGGCTTCAACCTTTTTGACGGCCGCCATGATTTCGCCGGGCTTGATGCTGGCAACAGGCCGTGCACCCAGCGCCGGGAAAATGTCCGCTTTAAGGGATGCCTCGATTCGGTCGTGTGTAACTGTTGCCCAGCGGGCGGCCTGGTGCGCCAGCCAGTCACGTGAAACCGCCTCAAGGGTGTTTGCGGTTTCGTGAACGATCTTGGCTTTTGCGGCCTTGCGTTGTTCGCCGGGATCGCGGCCGTCTTGCAAAGTCTTTCGGGCTTGGTTGGCTTTGACGCGGGCGGCCTTCAAACCAATTTCAGGATAGACACCAAAGGCCAGGCGCTTTTCTTTGCCGCCGTGGCGGTATTTCATGCGCCAGTAGCGGCCGCCCGCCTTGGTCAGTTCCAGATAAAGGCCAGCGCCGTCGAAGTGTTTACCGGGTTCGGTCAGGTTGCGAAGTTGGGCATCGGTCAGGGGCATGATGGGTATCCTTTGCTGTTTGGGGGCACATTTGGGGGCATTTTCTGCCACCTTGCAACAAAAAGCTAGGATTCATGCGGGTTACAGCCTGGTTTGTGATTCCTGTTGGCGAGACCA
>PFUD01000031.1:2771-39109 GCA_002789915.1 Comamonadaceae bacterium CG_4_9_14_3_um_filter_60_33
GTTGGCGAGACCACATGCAAACAGCAGGATCAAGCCACTGCATCGGCACTCTGGCGCGTCAGCATAGCCAACGTGTTAGCGATGGTTTTGCGCAATTCGCGGCGGTCGCAAATCAGGTCCACCGCGCCCTTGGTCTGCAAAAACTCGGCGCGCTGAAAGCCTTCGGGCAGCGTTACGCGCACCGTCGATTCGATGACACGCGGTCCGGCGAATCCGATCAGCGCCTTGGGCTCGGCAATCACCACATCACCCAAAAAGGCAAAGCCGGCACTGACGCCGCCCATGGTCGGGTCAGTCAGCACGCTGATGAAGGGCAGGCCTTTTTTGGCCAGATGAGTCAGTGACGCATTGGTCTTGGCCATTTGCATCAGGCTCAGCAGCCCCTCCTGCATGCGCGCGCCACCGGTGGCGGTAAAGCAGACAAACGGCACTTTTTGCTCGATGGCAGTGTGGACGCCGCGCACAAAGCGCTCGCCCACCACGCTGCCCATACTGCCGCCCATGAATTCAAATTCAAAGCAGGCCGCCACCAGGCCAATGCCTAGCACCGAGCCGCCCATGACCACCAGCGCATCGGTTTCGCCAGTGTTTTCCAGCGCTTCTTTCAGGCGTTCAGGGTACTTTCGACTGTCCTTGAATTTGAGGGCATCCACCGGCAACACTTCCTGGCCAATTTCGTAACGGCCTTCGTTGTCGAGAAAGACATTGAGCCGCACCCTTGCGCCAATGCGGTGGTGGTGGCTGCAACTGGGGCAGACGTTCTGGTTTTGCTCCAGATCGGTTTTGTACAGCACCGTGTCGCAGCTGGGGCATTTGACCCACAGGCCGCCCGGCACACTGCGCCGGTCTTCCGGATTGGTGTGCTGGATTTTTGGGGGAAGCAGTTTTTCGAGCCAACTCATGGTGTTTCCTTGTTCGTCTTCTCTTGAAGATGGCAAATTATGAATCGAGCGCGGTGCGAATCTCGCGCAGGAACTTCTCAGCCGTGGCGGCGACCTGGTCGCGCGGTTGCGCATCAATCAGTTGAATGATACGGCTGCCAATCACCACCGCGTCGGCCACCCGGCTAATGGCGCGGGCGGTGGCGGCATCGCGAATGCCAAAACCCACGCCCACCGGCACACTGACATGCTGGCGAATACGCGGCAGCATGGCCTCAACCGCGTCGGTGTCGAGCGCGCCGGACCCGGTGACGCCTTTCAGCGACACGTAATAGACATAACCGCTGGCAATGCGCGCCACCTGCTGCATGCGCTCATCGGTGGACGTGGGCGCCAGCAAAAAAATCAGGTCCATCTGGTTGGCCTTGAGCTCAGCGGCAAAGGCTTCGCACTCTTCAGGCGGGTAGTCCACCACGAGTACCCCGTCGACCCCTGCGGTGGCGGCATCTTGCACGAAAGCACTGACGCCCTCTTCGGCATCGGCACGCTGGTGCTTTTGGCTGTAGCGCTCGACCGGGTTGGCGTAGCCCATCAGCACCACCGGGGTGCTGTCGTTGGACTGGCGGAATTCGCGCACCATGGCCAACACCTGCACCAGGCCGACACCAGCGGCCAGCGCCCTGTCGCCGGCTTTTTGAATGACCGGGCCGTCGGCGCTGGGGTCAGAGAACGGCACACCCAGTTCGATCACGTCGGCGCCGCCCGCCACAAAGGCGTGCATCAGCTCAGGCGTGATGTCAGCAAACGGAAAACCCGCCGTGACAAACGGAATCAGCGCCTTGCGGCCCTGGGCTTTTAATTGCGTAAACGTGGCGGCAATGCGGCTCATTTGACAACCTTCACAATGGCTTCGTCAGCGGCCAAACCGCCCTTGACCGATTGGCCCTGGCAACTCGGGCGGCAGTAAAAATCAGCGTGACTCAGGTCGGCCACGGTGCCGATGTCCTTGTCACCCCGACCTGACAGATTCACCAAAATCGATTGGTCAACACGCATGGTTTTGGCAAGCTTCATGGCGTAGGCCACGGCATGGCTGGATTCGAGCGCCGGGATGATGCCCTCTGTACGGCACAGGTAGTGGAAAGCCGCCAACGCATCCACGTCGGTGATACCAACGTATTGCGCGCGGCCAATGTCGTTCAGGAACGCGTGCTCCGGGCCAACGCCCGGGTAGTCCAGCCCGGCGCTGATGCTGTGGGTTTCGGTGACCTGGCCGTTGTCGTCCTGCAGCACATAGGTGCGGTTGCCGTGCAACACACCGGGGCTGCCGCGCTGGATGCTGGCCGAGTGCTTGCCGCTGTCCATGCCCTCACCGGCGGCTTCGACACCAATCAGTTGCGTCGCTTCATGCGCAATGTAAGGGTGAAAAATACCCATGGCGTTGCTGCCGCCGCCGACACAGGCCATCACCACATCGGGCTGCTCGGTTTTGCAACCCGCAGCTTGCAGCATCTCGGGCATTTGCACCAGGCATTCCTTGCCAATGACGCTCTGGAAATCACGAACCATCATGGGGTAAGGGTGCGGGCCGGCCACGGTGCCGATGATGTAGAAAGTGTTGTCCACATTGGCCACCCAGTCGCGCATGGCTTCATTGAGCGCGTCTTTCAGTGTGCAACTGCCGCTGGTGACCGGCACCACGGTGGCGCCGAGCAACTTCATGCGGTAGACGTTGGGACTTTGGCGTTTGACGTCTTCGCTGCCCATATAAACCACGCACTCCAGGCCATAACGGGCGCAGATGGTGGCCGTGGCCACGCCGTGCTGACCGGCACCGGTTTCAGCGATGATGCGCTTTTTGCCCATGCGGGTGGCCAGCATGGCTTGGCCGATGGTGTTGTTGATTTTGTGAGCGCCGGTGTGATTGAGGTCTTCACGTTTGAGAAAAATTTGCGCCCCACGCTGCTCCCGACTCATGCGCGCGGCATGGTAAACGGGCGACGGCCGGCCGACAAAGTGCGCCAGTTCATACTCGAATTCGGCCACAAATTCAGGGTCGAACTGGTATTTGGCGTAAGCCGCCTTGAGTTCGTTGATGGCGTGGGTCAGCGTCTCGGAGGCAAAACTGCCGCCGTAGATGCCAAAGTGACCGCGCGGGTCGGGTTGTTGGTATTCAAACATGCTTATCTCAAATGGTTAATGTGGTGATCGGCGCGCCGGACAGCGGCCACAAAATCACGGATTCTGGTGGGGTCCTTGATGCCTTTTTGATCCGGCACCTCGACCCCGGAGCTAATGTCAACCGCCAGCGTTTTGCAGCGCGATCGCACCTGCACAATACCGTCGATCACGTTGGCAGCGTTGAGCCCACCACTCAAGACGAGGTGAGCGTTGACGTTTGGAGGAAGCAGTGACCAATTGAATGCGTGCCCGCCGCCGCCATACCCGTCCACTTGCGCGTCGAGCAGGAGGCCTTGGGCCTGTGAATAATCTTGCGCGAATTTTAAGAGATCAAAGGCGCGACCGGCCTCCCCCAAGGGAATACGCGCCGCGCGCAGATACGGGCGCTGGCCTTGTGCGCTGGCAGCCCAGCAGTCTTGCGGCGTTTCGTCACCATGAAACTGCAACAGGGCACCGGGCACTTGGGCACACGCTGCGCTGATGTTGGCTGTTGATTCATTGACAAACAACAGCACCGGCGTGACAAAGGGCGGCAAGCGTCGCGCCAGTTCGGCCGCGCGCTGCGCCGAGACGGTGCGCGGGCTTTTGGCATACAACACAAAACCGATGGCATCGGCACCGGCAGCCACTGCGGCATCCACATCGGCCTCGCGCGTGAGGCCGCAAATCTTGATGCGGGTGCGGTGCAGACTCAGCAAAGGCGCTTCAATCGTCTGGTTCATGGCAATCCATCGAGCAGGTGAGAATCTTCGGGCAAGCCCCAGTGTGGCGCATAGCGCGGCCCCACAAAGTAAAGGCCATCGGGTGAAAAGGTGGGCGCAGCCGCATCGCGGTCGCGCGCGCCCAATACCGCGTTGATCCAATCAACTGGCTGGCGCTGGTCGCCAATGGCGATCAGACAGCCCATGAGGTTGCGAATCATGTGGTGCAAAAACGCGTTGGCCTCGAATTCAAAGCGCCAGTAGGCCCCGCGTTGCGAAATGGCGATGCGCAGCATGGTCTTGACCGGCGACAAGGCCTGGCAGGCGCTGGCACGAAACGAGGTGAAGTCATGCTCGCCAACGAGCTGTTGCGCGGCTTGCTGCATGGGCTCGAGTTGCAAGGGGCGATACACCCAGCCCACCCGGCCCTGATCCAGGCTGGGGCGCACCGGCGACTGCAGCACCACGTACACATACCGGCGCGACACCGCGCTGGCTCGGCAATGAAACGATTTCGGCACGACTCTGGCCCACTGCACCGCAATGTCACGCGGCAGCAAGGCGTTGGGGCCACGCACCCACGAGGCTTCAGGTCGCACCAGCGGGGTGTCAAAGTGCACCACCTGCATCAGGCCATGCACACCGGCGTCGGTGCGCCCTGCACACAGGGTGGAGACCCGCTGGTTGGCGAAACGGCCCAGGGCTTTTTCAAGCTGGTCCTGCACCGTTTGCCGTGACAGTTGGCTTTGCCAACCCTGGTAATAACCACCGTGGTAACTGATACCCAAGGCAACACGATGGCTTGCTTGTGGCTCACTGCCCATCCGCAGACGCCATTAAAGCTGACTCAGGGCCTGCTGTGCCTTGGTCTTGAGGGCGCCATCAGCCTCGGCGATGACCTGCTTGATCAGCTCACGCGCGCCCTCTTCATCACCACTTGCCTTGAACTCTTCGGCCAGCGCCAATTTCGACGCCAGTGGGTCAGCGCTAGCGCCTGAGCGCGCAGCCCCATCCGTCGCGCTGCTGTCGTCCAGGTCCAGCGACAACGCGTCCATGTCAAACGCCATCATGCCCGAGGGCACGGCGACAACAGCGGGTGACCTGGGTGCAGGCTCGGGCTCATCAATAGAGAAATCAAGATCGAGGTCCAGATCGACCGAGTTGTCCTCATCGGCTTGAGGGACCTCAGGGAAAACCATGTCCACCCGGGGCGGCTCAGCCACAGCGGGGGTCGCCGCAGTGGGCGCGGCAAGCCCGGATGTTGACTGGCTTTCAGCAAGGTACAAAGCATTGCCAGGTTCAAGGGCCAGGCCCGTGCGGCAAATCTGGGACCATTGCGGGCCGGTAACCTGCGTCAGCGGACGAGCCAGCGCCGCCATGCCCGCGTAGGCTTTGGCGTCTTGGCGCGTGGCATAAATGGAGAGCAGTTTTTGGATAACCGCAAGTCGCTCAGGTTGGGCTTGCAGGGCTTCCTGCAAAATTTCTTCTGCCTGTACATCCCTGCCGTAAGCCAGGCAAACATCAGCTTGGGCCAACGGGTCCACGTCCGCCTCCGCCTCGGCCTTGAACTGACTGGGTAAGAATGACTCTGGTGAGCCCGGCGTCTGGCTATTGTCGGTATTCACGTTTTGGCCACCGCTGCTGCCAAAAAATGACTCAGCCTGCAAACCACTCTCCATGAAAAAACTGTCCTCAAGGTCTTTTTTACGACGTTGACGTGTTTTGTAAAAAGCCAATCCGCCCAGCAACGCAATCAGCGCGACAGCAGCCGC
This sequence comes from Comamonadaceae bacterium CG_4_9_14_3_um_filter_60_33, assembly GCA_002789915.1. Taxonomy (GTDB): domain Bacteria; phylum Pseudomonadota; class Gammaproteobacteria; order Burkholderiales; family Burkholderiaceae_C; genus Rhodoferax. Next base: position 8,307 of record PFUD01000031.1, read on the forward strand.
AGGCAACAAGGGATTGGCAAGCAGGTCGTCGAGGAATCCGCTTGCCGGCTCAGGCGCGGGGGCCGGGGGCGCCGGCATGGCCACAGCGGCCGGTGTCTGAACATCTGGTGCGGGGACTGCCGGCTCCAATCCTGCTGTCGGCGGTATGGGTGCCGCTGATTGGGAAACATCGGCGGAGGCAGCAGCAGAGGCCGTGTCAGCGGCCGCCGCCAACGCGGCTGTCCGGGCCAGCTCATTGAGATCCGCTGTGTTTTGGCTGATCTCGGCGGCCCTGCGCGCGCTTGCCTCGGCTTCGCGGGTTTGCGCCAATTGCTCCAGATCGGACGCGTTTTGAACTGCGCCCTTGGACAGCGTCAGCTTGTCGGGTGTCTGTGTTGCAGAATTTTTGTCTTCCACCGTCGCCACGATGGTGCCGCTGATGGCGCGCTCGGCTGACGCCTGCTTGACGACAGTCGCAGTGCTGGCGAGCGTTTGTCGGAAGCGGTTGAAATCCTGGCTTTGCGCCGTGATGATCTGACTGGCTTGGACTGGCGTGTTCAGCTGGGCCTGTTCATCAGTCGGCATCCGCAGAATGGCACCAGCCTTGATGCGGTTGACGTTGCCCTCAATAAACGCCCCTTGATTGGTCTGCAGCATGGCAACCAGCATTTGATCCAAGGATACATTGGCGGCCTTGTTCGCCATGGCAATTCTGCTGGCTGTCTCACCGGGACGGACCGTCACCTGTCGGCCGTTGCTACTGGCAGGCACCGGCGCTGGCCTGGTAGAGGCAACCGGGGCAGGTTGGCGAGCAGCAGCAGGAGCAACGGGAGCAGCAGGTACGCGCGCAGCAGGAACGGGTTCGGAACGCGGCAACTGGGTAACCCTGGGCGTTACCAATGGCGTTACCAATGGCGCTGCAACGGGCTGCTCTGGCGCACGCAGCTTGGGCGGATCAAACAACAGGGTGTAATCGCGCACCATGCGGCCGGTGTTCCAGTTCGCCTCAACAATCAAATCGACAAAGGGCTCCTGCACCAGGCGATCGCCGCTGACGCGCAGATAAGTGCGTCCATCAGGGCGTTTTTGCAACACCATCCGCAGACTCGGCAGCACCGGGCTGTAGTCCATGCCCGCCGACTTGAAAGCCGCCGGCATGGCGACCTGGGCTTTTAGCGTGGCTGCCTCTTCGGAGGTGATTTCTGGAATATCGATTTCAGCGCGCAACGGCTCACCTAGCGCAGAGTGCACGGTGATGCGCCCCAAAGACAGCGCCTGCGCGTTGGTTCCAGCCAAAGCCAGCAGTACCGCACAGGTCACAGCGGTGAGTTCACATCGATAAGACTTAGCAATCAATTTATTGACTCCAGTTTTCAGCCTGCTCAAAAACAGGAACGCACCCGCGCGATCATGCCCACTCAAGGCAAGCTGATGCGCCATTAAGGCATCAGACACCAGCGTCTGTTGGGAGTTGATGATTCTATAGGGTGAAACAAGACAGTCCGATGCCCAAATCATGCCCTTAGCGAAACAAAAATGACCGCACCAAACGAATTAGGGCGGACGAGCATCAAGCCTGCAACAAGATGCGCAACATACGACGCAGCGGCTCGGCAGCGCCCCACAGCAATTGGTCACCCACCGTGAACGCGCCCACGTACTCAGGCCCCATGGCCAGTTTGCGGATGCGGCCCACGGGAATGCTGAGCGTGCCCGTCACAGCGACCGGGGTCAAATCCTGGATGGTGGCCTCGCGCGTGTTGGGCACTACCTTGACCCAGGCGTTGTCGGCGGCGATGATGGCTTCAATGTCGGCCGAGGGCATATTCTTTTTGAGCTTGAAGGTGAGCGCCTGACTGTGGCAGCGCATGGCACCGACGCGCACGCAAAAGCCATCCACCGGCGTCTCGGCACTGCCAAAGGCGGCGCCCTGGCCCAAAATCTTGTTGGTCTCGGCCATGCCTTTCCACTCTTCGCGCGACAGACCCCAACCGGGCTCGTCGGAGTGCTTGCCCAGCCCCAAATCTTTGTCGATCCACGGGATCAGCGAGCCACCCAGCGGCACGGCAAAGTTGGCGGTTTCGGTGGCGCTCAGGGCGCGTTGTTTGGCAATCACCTTGCGGTCGATTTCCAGAATGGCCGATTTGGGATCGTCCAGCAGCGCCTTGACTTCGGCGTTGAGTGTGCCGAACTGCGTCAGCAACTCGCGCATGTGCTGGGCACCGCCGCCGCTGGCGGCCTGGTAGGTTTGCGTGCTCATCCACTCCACCAGACCCGCCTTGTACAGCGCGCCCACGCCCATCAGCATGCAACTCACCGTGCAATTGCCGCCAACCCAGTTGTTGCCACCTTTTTTCAGCGCGGTCTGGATGACCGGTAGGTTGACCGGGTCCAGGATGATGATGGCGTCGTCCTTCATGCGCAGCGTGGAGGCAGCGTCAATCCAGTGCCCGTTCCAGCCTGCCGCGCGCAGCTTGGGGAAGACCGCAGTGGTGTAATCACCACCCTGGGCGCTGATGACGATGTCGCATTTTTTTAGCGCATCAATGTCAAAGGCATCTTTCAGCTTGTTTTCGTTTTTGGCCCAAGACGGTGCCGCGCCGCCCGCGTTGGACGTCGAAAAAAACACCGGCTCGATCAGGGCGAAATCACCCTCGGTTTGCATGCGGTCCATCAATACCGAGCCCACCATGCCACGCCAACCGACCAAACCTACCAAGTTACCAACTTTCATCACAAACCCTTTTCAGATCAATTAAATAGTTACTCAAATGCGAGGCAAACAGGATCTGTTTGCCATGCCGTAAATTACTTCAATGCCTTGACCACCGCATCGCCCATTTCACAGGTGCCGACACGCGTGCTGCCAGCGCTGAAGATGTCGGCGGTTCGCAAGCCCTGCGCCAGCACGGCCTTGACCGCCGCTTCAATGCGGTCTGCCGCTTGCGCTTGGTTCAGGCTGAAGCGCAGCATCATGGCCGCGCTCAAAATGGTGGCCAGCGGGTTGGCAATGCCCTTGCCGGCGATGTCAGGCGCGCTGCCGTGGCTGGGCTCAAACAAACCCTGGTTATTGGCGTTCATGGACGCCGAGGGCAACATGCCGATCGAACCCGTGAGCATGGAGGCCTCGTCGCTCAGGATGTCGCCAAACAGGTTGCCGGTGACCACCACATCAAACTTCTTGGGCGCGCGCACCAGTTGCATGGCGGCGTTGTCAACATACATGTGGTCGAGCGCCACGTCAGGGTACTGCAAAGCGACCTCGGTCACGATGTCTCTCCAGAGCTGGAAGGTTTCCAGCACATTGGCTTTGTCAACGCTGGTGACGCGGCCCTCGGAACCGGCCGCCTTGCGTTTGCGCGCCGCCTGGAATGCGACGTGGGCAATGCGCTCAATTTCTGGGCGGCTGTAGCGCATGGTGTCAAAGGCTTCTTCAGCACCGGGGAAATGCCCGTCAACGGCCACGCGGCGGCCACGCGGCTGGCCAAAATAAATGTCACCGGTCAATTCGCGAATGATCAAAATATCCAGGCCCGCAATCAGCTCTGGCTTGAGGCTGGAGGACGCCACCAGTTGCTCGTAGCAAATGGCCGGGCGAAAGTTGGCAAACAGACCAAGGTGCTTGCGCAGACCCAAAATGGCTTGCTCCGGGCGCAAAGGGCGGTCGAGCGTGTCGTATTTCCAGTCGCCCACCGCGCCAAACAGCACGGCATCGGCCTCCTTGGCCAACTTCAGCGTGGACTCAGGCAATGGATGTCCGTGGGCTTCATAGGCGGCACCACCCACCAGGGCGCTTTCCATTTCAAAGCCCAGATCAAGCACTTTCAAAACCTTGACCGCCTCGGCGACAATTTCGGTACCAATCCCGTCACCGGGTAAAACTGCAATTTTCATAGTCATTATTTGATCTTCAAAGGAAACAATTTAACAAAAGCAAACGTCGTCATGGCGAACGCAGTGAAGCAATCCATGAATTCCGGGGGCATAGACTGCCACGCTTCGCTCGCAGTGACGGCGCTCCTGTTTTAGGACCGTGTGCGGTATCGAGCCTGATTCGGGGCGCTCGCAATGACGTCTGCCTTTCATCATCCGGAGCGACTGAATTGCCATAGTCGTCAGGCCAGCAGGGTGTGTGCTAACCAGGGCTTTTGCGCCAGGCGTTCGGCCTCGAAGGCCTTGATTTTGTCAGCGTGGCGCAGCGTCAGGCCGATGTCGTCGAGGCCATTGAGCAGGCAGTATTTGCGAAAGGCCTGTACCTCGAACGGCAGCTCGATACCATCGGGCTTGATCACCACCTGCCGTTCGAGGTCGATGGTCAAACTGTAGCCGGGGAATGCGGCCACCTCGTTAAAAAGCTGTGCCACCTGCGCTTCTGGCAGCACGATCGGCAACAGGCCATTCTTGAAGCTGTTGTTGAAAAAAATGTCGGCGTAGCTGGGGGCGATGATGGCGCGAAAACCAAATTGATCGAGCGCCCAGGGCGCATGCTCGCGCGAGGAACCGCAGCCGAAATTCCTGCGCGCCAGCAGGATGGAAGCACCCTGATAGCGCGGCTGGTTCAGTACAAATTCAGGGTTGGGCTTGCGGCTGGCGGGGTCTTGTCCGGGATAGCCTGCGTCGAGATAACGCCACGCGTCAAACAAATTTTGACCAAAGCCGGTCTTGCGGATCGATTTGAGGAACTGCTTAGGGATGATGGCGTCGGTGTCCACATTTTCCCGGTCCATCGGGGCCACCAGGCCCTTGTGCAAGGTAAATTTTTGCATGGTGAAGTCCTGAGGGTTAGGTTAGACAAATTTGCGCACATCGACAAAATGGCCATGAACGGCGGCTGCCGCTGCCATGGCGGGGCTCACCAGATGGGTGCGGCCACCAGCGCCCTGGCGGCCTTCGAAATTGCGATTGCTAGTGGAGGCGCAGCGCTCGCCGGGCTCAAGGCGATCGGCATTCATGGCAAGACACATTGAGCAACCCGGTTCACGCCACTCAAAACCTGCTGCCAGAAAAATCTCGTGCAGGCCCTCGCGCTCGGCCTGTGCCTTGACCAGGCCGGAGCCCGGCACCACCATCGCCAGGCGGATATTTGGCGCCACTTTGCGGCCCAATGTTTTCACCACGGCGGCGGCTTCGCGCATGTCTTCGATACGGCTATTGGTGCAGGAACCGATAAACACTTTGTCCACGTACAAGTCGTTGAGCGCCTTGCCGGGCTCCAGTGCCATATAGGCCAGCGCGCGCTCGATGGCACCGCGCTTGTTGGCGTCCTTTTCGCGATCAGGGTCGGGCACGCGGTCATTGATACCGAGCACCATCTCGGGCGAGGTGCCCCAGGTCACTTGCGGCACCAGTTGCGCGGCGTCGATCTCAATGACGGCATCAAAGTGCGCATCGGCATCAGAATGTAGGGTTTTCCAATACGCCACTGCCTGATCCCATTCGACCGCCGCAGCGGCCTCGTTGGGCGCGCTGTAGCCAGGGGCCAGCGGGCGACCCTTGACGTACTGAATGGTTTTGTCATCCACCGCCACCAGACCGGCGCGGGCACCCGCCTCGATCGCCATGTTGCACACCGTCATGCGGCCTTCCATACTCAGGGCGCGGATGGCAGCGCCGCCAAATTCAATGGTGTAGCCGGTGCCGCCCGCAGTGCCGATCTTGCCGATGATCGCCAGCACGATGTCCTTGCCGGTGCAGCCGCGCGGTAGCACGCCGTCAACCCGGACCAACATATTTTTGGCTTTTTTGGCCAGCAGTGTCTGCGTTGCCATGACGTGTTCGACCTCGCTGGTGCCGATACCGTGCGCCAAGGCGCCAAACGCGCCATGCGTGGAGGTGTGGGAGTCGCCACAAACGACAGTCATGCCGGGCAGCGTAGCGCCATTTTCGGGGCCGATCACGTGCACGATGCCCTGGCGCTGCGACATGAACGGAAAGTAGGCAGCCGCGCCGTATTCCTTGATGTTGGCGTCGAGCGTCATCACCTGCTCTTTGCTGGTCGGGTCGGTGATGCCGTCATAGCCCAGTTCCCAGCCGGTGGTGGGCGTATTGTGGTCAGCCGTGGCCACGATCGAACTGACGCGCCAAAGCGACCGCTTGGCTTGGCGCAGGCCCTCAAAAGCCTGCGGGCTGGTGACTTCGTGCACCAGATGGCGGTCAATGTAGAGCAGTGCCGTGCCGTCTTCTTCGGTGTGGACGACGTGTTCGTCCCAGAGTTTGTCGTAAAGGGTGCGTCCCATGGTGGTTCCTAGGTGAATCGCAGATTTTAAACGGCTGACGCGCCAACTCAGACCGGGACAAAAAAGCCCGCCGGTGTTGCCAACCGGCGGGCTCAAGAGGCGCGATGTGTGTTTTAGCGTTCAGCCACGGGCACAACGTTTCGTGTGCCAGAACCAATGAACAACTGACGCGGACGACCGATTTTGTACTCGGGGTCGCTGATCATTTCGTTGAGCTGGGCAATCCAGCCGACGGTACGTGCCAGACTGAAGACACCGGTAAACAGGTTGACCGGAATCCCAATGGCGCGCTGCACGATGCCGGAGTAAAAGTCAACGTTCGGGTAGAGCTTGCGTGACACGAAGTAATCGTCTTCCAGCGCAATTTTCTCAACTTCCTTGGCCAACTTGAACAACGGGTCGTTTTCCAGACCGAGTTCCTTCAGCACCTCGTTGCAGGTTTCTTGCATCAGGGTAGCGCGCGGATCGTAGTTTTTGTAAACGCGGTGGCCGAATCCCATCAGCTTGACGCCAGAATTCTTGTCCTTGACCTGCTCCATGAAATGGCCCACCTTGGCGATGCCACCCTGACGCTGGATGTCTTCCAACATGTTCAGGCAGGCTTCATTGGCGCCACCGTGGGCAGGGCCCCACAGGCAGGCAACGCCAGCCGCAATGGCCGCAAACGGATTGGTGCCTGACGAACCGCACAGGCGCACGGTCGAGGTGGAGGCATTTTGCTCGTGGTCGGCATGCAGAATGAAGATGCGGTCGAGGGCGCGTTCCAGAACTGGATTAACCACATACTCTTCACAAGGCGTACCGAACATCATGCGCAGGAAGTTGCCCGCGTAGCTAAGGTCGTTTTGCGGGTACATGTAGGGTTGACCAATGCCGTACTTGTAAGCCATGGCAACCAAGGTGGGCATCTTGGCAATCAAACGAATGGCGGCAATCTTGCGGTGTTCAGGGTTGTTGATGTCTGTGCTGTCGTGATAGAACGCAGACAGTGCGCCAACCAGGCCAGTCAGCACAGCCATGGGGTGTGCGTCACGGCGGAAGCCACGCAGGAAGAACTGCATCTGCTCGTTAACCATGGTGTGGTTGATGATGAGCTTGTGAAAGTCCTGGCGCTCTTGCAGTTTGGGCAATTCGCCATTGAGCAGCAAATAGCAGGTGTCAAGGTAGTCGCATTGGCGGGCCAACTGCTCAATAGGGTAGCCGCGGTACAGCAATTCACCCTTGTCGCCATCGATGTAGGTGATGGCCGACTGACACGCAGCCGTGGACAAAAAGCCAGGGTCGTAAGTGAACATACCGGACTGGCCATAAAGCTTGCGTATGTCGATCACATCCGGGCCGACAGTGCCCTGGTAAACCGGCAAATCGATGCTCGGACTGCCATTGCTAAACGACAGGGTGGCTTTATTTTCAGCTAGCTTCATAGTGACCTTTCAGGTGGTTGTTTCAACATTTCCAAAACTTCGCAAACTTCGTCCCGCACCAGATTGGCATCAACTTGAGCCAATGTTTTGCGCCCAAGATGCAAATCGAGCAGGTCTGCGTCGCTTAAGTCCATTAAAGCGTTCAGACCTTGCACCTGCTTGACAGTGAGCGTGGTGGCAAACCTTTTGAAAAAACGTTCGATAAAAATATCGTTCTCAAGCAGTCCCCGGCGACAACGCCACCTGAGCTTGCTTAAAACCCGTTCGTCGATCAGTTCATCGCCTGCGTCCAGGCTCGGTGTTTGCATATCAGATCAGATGGCGCGACGCACCATGAGTTCTTTGATCTTGCCAATCGCCTTGGTCGGGTTCAAACCCTTCGGGCAAACATCGACGCAATTCATGATGGTGGTGCAGCGAAACAGTCGGTAAGGGTCTTCAAGGTTGTCCAGGCGTTCACTGGTGGCCTCGTCACGACTGTCGGCAATGAATCGGTACGCTTGCAGCAGTCCGGCGGGACCGACAAATTTGTCGGGGTTCCACCAGAACACTGGGCAACTGGTGGAGCAGCAGGCACACAAAATACACTCATAGAGACCATTGAGCTCATCGCGCTCTTCCGGGCTTTGCAGCCGTTCCTTTTCAGGTGGCCGAACCTCGTTGATGAGGTAAGGCTTGATCGAATGGTACTGCTTGAAGAACAGCGTCATATCAACAATCAGATCGCGAATCACAGGCAGGCCAGGCAGCGGCTTGAGCACAATCTTGTCGGGCAAGGTCAGCATATTGATCAGGCAGGCCAGGCCATTTTTGCCATTGATGTTCATGGCGTCCGAGCCGCAAATACCCTCGCGGCACGAGCGCCGGTACGACAGCGTCGGGTCCAAGGCCTTTAGCTTGACAAGAACGTCAAGCAGCATGCGTTCGCTGCCATCGAGCTCAATCTCAAGGGTCTGCATGTAAGGCTTGCTGTCCACGTCTGGGTTGTAGCGGTAAATTTGGAAGGTGCGTTTTGCCATATGAATTCTCCTTGACTGTTCCAGATCAGAATGTGCGGACTTTGGGGGCGATCGACTCGGCGGTCAGGGGCTTGAGCACGACCGGCTTGTAGCTCAGGCTGTTGCTAGCGCTGTCCCATAACGTGTGTTTGAGCCAATTGACATCGTCACGGCCCAGCGGGCAGGTCGGGTCGTCAGCAGGACGATCGTATTCAAGCACGCTGTGGGCACCACGGCATTCCTTGCGGGCTGCGGCAGAAACGATGGTGGACTGCGCCACTTCAATCATGTTGTCTACTTCGAGGGCTTCAATGCGATCGCTGTTGAACACCTTTGATTTGTCTTTCAGGCCCATGCTTGCCACGCGCGCACGCAAGGCTGCAATCTTTTGTACACCTTCGTCCATGCTGGCCTGCGTGCGGAAAACGCCGGCATGCAATTGCATTGCAGCGCGAATGTCATCCGCCACCACCTGCGAGTATTCACCTGAGGTGCTGTTGTCGAGTTGATTGAGACGCTCCAGGGAGCGCGTGGCAGCGTCGGCCGGCAGCGGCTTGTGGCTGCTGGTCTTTTTGGATTGCCCAATGATGTGATTGCCTGCTGCGAACCCAAACACGATGATGTCGAGCAAAGAATTGCAGCCCAGCCGGTTGGCGCCGTGAACGCTGACGCATGAACATTCACCCACCGCATACAGACCATTGACGATCTCTTGCTGGCCATTTTTTGGTGCCACAACCTGACCCGAAATACTGCTTGGGATACCACCCATTTGATAATGGTTGGTCGGCACCACAGGAATGGGTTCCTTGGTGATGTCCACATTGGCGAAGTTATGACCAATTTCCTGGACGCTTGGCAGGCGCAGTGCGATCGTGTCAGCTCCCAGGTGCGTCATGTCGAGGTTGATGTAGTCTTTTTTCGGTCCGCAGCCACGGCCTTCCTTGATTTCCTGGTCCATGCACCGCGACACAAAGTCTCGCGTGGCCAGGTCTTTATAGGCCGGCGCATAACGCTCCATGAAACGCTCACCTTCACTGTTGCGCAAAATGGCGCCCTCGCCGCGGCAGCCTTCCGTCAACAGCACACCGGCACCGTACACGCCAGTAGGGTGAAATTGCCAGAATTCCATGTCTTGCAGCGGAATGCCGGCGCGCGCCGCCATACCCAAGCCATCGCCGGTATTGATGTAAGCGTTGGTCGAGGCGGCAAAAATACGCCCGGCACCGCCGGTGGCGAGCAGCACGTTCTTGGCCTGCAGGATGTGCATTTCACCGGTTTCCATTTCCAGCGCTGTCACGCCGACCACGTCGCCTTCGGCATCGCGAATCAGGTCAAGCGCCATCCATTCAACAAAGAAATTGGTGCGCGCCTTGACGTTTTGCTGGTACAGCGTGTGCAGCATGGCGTGGCCCGTGCGGTCAGCCGCGGCGCAAGCGCGTTGCACGGCCTTTTCGCCATGGTTGCTGGTGTGGCCACCAAACGGACGCTGGTAAATGGTGCCGTCGGGGTTACGGTCAAAGGGCATACCGTAGTGTTCGAGGTCGTAAACCACCTTGGGCGCTTCGCGGCACATGAACTCGATGGCGTCCTGGTCGCCGAGCCAGTCGCCGCCCTTGATGGTGTCGTAAAAGTGAAAGTCCCAGTTGTCTTCGTTCATGTTGGACAGCGAGGCGGCAATGCCGCCTTGCGCTGCCACCGTGTGCGATCGGGTGGGGAACACCTTGGAGAGTACCGCCACATTCAGGCCGGCATTGGCCAGTTGCAGCGACGCGCTCATGCCAGAGCCACCGGCCCCGACGATGACGACGTCAAATTTACGCGTAGAAATTTTGGAAGTTGCAGTCATGATGAATTCTTGTCTTGGTTATGAAATACTGCACGCCCTGACGTAAGGCCGGGTGTGCAAAGACCTGTCGTTTTACAACAGGCTTACAAGCGCCACAGGGCTTCGATGGCACCGCCAGTGCAGGCAACCAGCCAAGCAATGGCAAACACGTGCATGACAAAACGCACGCCGTAAGGTTTGACGTAATCCTGAAAAATGTTGCGCATGCCAACCCACACGTGGTAGAGCAGGGAAAGAATGACCAGGAAGGTCAGTGACTTCATCCATTGGGGCGAAAAAATACCAGCCCAAAGCTCGTAGCCGATTGGACCTTTGCTGAAAATCAGTTGCGCCAGCACCAGCACGGTGAACAAGGCCATGATGACCGCAGTGACGCGTTGCGACAACCAATCGCGCATGCCATAGTGAGCGCCAACGACCAGGCGATGAGATCCGAAATTGACAGACATGAATAACTCCTGAATTTTTAGTAAAGACCGAAAAGCTTGGCACCCAGCACCACGGTGAGGGCAAGGGTGAGCACAATAACCGTTGCCGCCGTCTGACGACCGAAGTCTTTGGTGACGTGTTCATGGTGCGTGTCCATCCAGAGGTGGCGCAAGCCCGCGATGAAATGGTGCAGGCTGGCCCAGATGATGCCCAAAACCACCAACTTCCAGATGAACCCTGGCAAACCCAACATGCCCTCATTGAAGGCCGCCTTGAACTTGAGGAAAGAAATTTCGGAAGAGATGGAGTTGTCGAACATCCAGATGATGAAGGGCATCAGGAAAAAAAGAATGGCACCACTGACCCGGTGCATGCCAGACGCAATCGAGGCAATTGGCCATCGGTAGCTGATGAGCGATGCACCATCAATGTTGTAGAACTCTGGACGTTTTTTTGCTGTGCTAGCCGTTGTTTCAGACATACGATGCTTTCATGGTTAGTTGACGACTGGGTAACCGTTTGATCAAACAGAACTGGCAAATTCTATTGCAACGTTGCACGCGCCTGCCCTTTGGAGGCAATTGATGCAGTATTTTGGTCAATCAAATTTCTGTCTCAAGGATGGCACTCCAAACGGACTTCAAGCTGACATAACGGAAAAAATCAGCCAAGTGCGTTGAGGTAATGATGGGTATCGGTGCGGTAATAGCCGCGGCGAAGTTCCATGGGCTCATCATGGTAAGTGTAGGCAATGCGCTCAACACTCAACAGCGGCGTGCCCGGCGCGACTCTCAAGAGTTGCTCATGCAAGCTTGTGGCCGGTATGGCCCTTATTTTTTCTTCAGCGCGCACCATGCGCACATTGAATTCAGTCTCAAAAAGGGCATACATGGGACCTTGGTAGTTGGCCAATTGCTCTGCCGACAGGCCCTTGAATGGCGCTGCAGGCAACCAGATATCTTCCAAAATAATGGGGGTACCACCAAAACTAAGCACGCGTCGCACCTGCAGCACGTTATCGCCATTGCGCAATGCCAGTGCCCGGGCCACGTCAGCATTGGCACGACTGCGCTTGCATTCGATGATGTCGCGCTGCGCCGGGCCTTCACTGCCTCGGGTGCCACTGTCTGGCACCAATTTGAGAAACCGAAATTGCACTTGTTGTTCGGAATGTGTGGCGACAAAGGTGCCTTTGCCTTGCTTGCGCAAGAGCAGGTTCTCGGCGGCCAATTCATCAATCGCCTTGCGCACCGTGCCCTGGCTCACACGAAAGCGCGCCGCCAACTCTATTTCGCTGGGAATCAGCTCACCGGGTTTCCACTCTCCCGCACGCAAACTGTTCAGTATCAGGCCCTTGATTTGCTGGTAAAGCGGACTAAAGGCTGGTGTTGCCGATGCTGCTGGTACAACGGCTGCCTCAGGCGCCATTAGAACGGACTCGATGACAGGATCAGGAAAGCTTGGCATGGTGGGTTTGTCTCGGTAAGTGGCGTTGCCATATTTTTCCGAATCATATCTTATATAAGACATAAGACAAATTGACGAAGACAGGGTTTCGAGAGTACACTTCAATCGCTAAGGTTATAGCCCAGCACGGATTGCCCTAAAGCTACCGAATTTTTTTCTTAACCCTTTTGGAGATTTCACCATGAGCAAAAAGCCCGTCCGCGTTGCCGTTACCGGCGCAGCAGGTCAAATTGGTTACGCCATTTTGTTTCGCATCGCCTCCGGCGAAATGCTCGGCAAGGATCAGCCTATCGTGTTGAGCCTGCTCGAAGTCCCGGTTGAAAAAGCTCAGCAAGCCTTGCAAGGCGTGATGATGGAACTGCAAGACTGCGCCTTTCCCCTGCTCGTCGGCATGGAAGCCCATAGCGACCCCATGACCGCTTTCAAGGACGTTGATTACGCCTTGCTAATCGGCTCGCGTCCGCGTGGCCCTGGTATGGAACGTGCCGAGTTGCTGGCGGTCAATGGCGAAATCTTCATCGCCCAAGGTAAGGCGCTCAATGCCGTAGCCAGCCGTGATGTGAAGGTGCTGGTGGTGGGCAACCCGGCTAACACCAACGCCTACATCGCCATGAAGAGCGCGCCCGATCTGCCGGCCAAGAACTTCACCGCCATGCTGCGCCTGGACCACAACCGCGCGCTGAGCCAACTGGCCACCAAGACTGGCAAGGCAGTGGCTTCCATTGAAAAAATGGCGGTCTGGGGCAACCACTCGCCCACCATGTACGCCGACTACCGTTTTGCCACCATCGACGGTGCCAGCGTGAAAGACATGATCAACGATGCCGATTGGAACGCCAACACCTTTTTGCCCACCGTGGGCAAACGCGGCGCCGCCATCATTGCCGCACGTGGCGTGTCTTCGGCCGCATCGGCTGCCAATGCCGCCATCGACCACATGCACGACTGGGCCTTGGGCACCAACGGCAAGTGGGTCACCATGGGTATTGCGTCGAACGGCGACTATGGCATTCCCAAAGGCACCATGTTTGGCTTCCCTGTCACCTGTGAAGGCGGCCAGTACAAACTGGTTGAGGGTCTGCCCATTGACGCCTTCAGCCAGGAATGCATCAACAAGACCTTGAAAGAATTACAAGACGAACAGGCTGGCGTCGCCCACCTGCTGTAAGCTCAAGTTTCAAGTCAGGCTCGTGACCCACCCGCGCGACGTACTGCTCGGCCCGACGGCCGCCACACCCTTGCCGGTGTGTGATCACTATTGCGGCGCGCCCTCGCGCATGGTCAAAAGCCTGGCCCTGCAAGCCGAATTGACACAAGAGTTCGGCACCTGTGTGTTTGATGTCACGCTCGACTGCGAGGACGGCGCACCGGTTGGCGGAGAAAAAGACCATGCAGAGATGGTCGCGGAACTGGCTGAAAATGCCTGGGCTGCGAATCAAAAGTTGATGCCTAACGGCCGCGCCCGAATTGCGGCTCGGGTTCATCCGGTCGACCACCCCGCGTTTGCGCTGGATGTTGCGGCCATCATCGGGCGCTCGGCACACGCGCTCTGCCATATCATGATTCCCAAAGTGGACTCGGTCGCTGACATTGATCTTGCCCTGATCCACATCGACCAAGCTGAAAGAGCCAATGCCCTCGCCACGCCTTTGCCGCTTCACGTGCTGGTCGAGTCGCCGCTGGCAGTGCACCATGTGGCAGCCATCGCCGCGCACCCGCGTGTTGAATCGATCAGTTTTGGTCTGATGGACTTTGTCTCGGCCCATGGCGGCGCCATTCCGGCCAGCGCCATGGGCACGTCTGAAGGCAGTCTGCCCGAGGATTTGGATCAGTTCAGCCACCCGCTGGTGGTGCGTGCCAAGCTGGCTATTTCGGCAGCTTGCCACGCTTTTGGCAAAGTCGCTTCGCATTGTGTGGTCACGGAGTTCAAAAACACTGCCAAACTGGAAAAGGCAGCCCGCCATGCCAGCCGCGCGCTGGGCTTTGGCCGCATGTGGAGCATCCACCCTGATCAGATTCGACCGATCCTGGCAGCGTTTGCCCCGGACGCCGATGAAGTGACGCAGGCCAGCCGCATCGTCTGTGCCGCCCATGCCGCAGATTGGGCGCCCACATCAATCGATGGTCATTTGCACGACCGCGCCAGCTACCGTTATTTTTGGCAAGTGCTGGTGCGCGCCCACCATACTGCCAGGCTGCAAAGCCATGATCCAGCCCAGGTTTTTTTCTCGGCGTGATGATGCTGACACACCGCCAGAGTCCCTCGTCACTTTTTTACTGACCGACGCCATCGCTGTTACCACCCAGCACATTTTTTGATTTAAAAGGAGATATCCATGTTGCAAACTTACCGTGCCCATGTCGCCGAACGCGCTGCACTCGGCATTCCCGCCCTGCCCTTGACAGCCCAGCAAACCGCCGCGCTGATTGAGCTGCTGAAAAACCCGCCCAAAGGCGAAGAAGCCTTTTTGCTGGATTTGATCATCCACCGTGTGCCTGCAGGCGTGGACGATGCCGCCAAAGTCAAGGCCAGCTACCTGGCCGCCGTGGCGCACGGCACTGAAAAATGCGCGCTGATCAGCCATGAAAAAGCCACTGAACTGCTCGGCACCATGCTCGGTGGTTACAACCTGACGCCGCTGATCGACCTGCTCGACGACGCGGCAGTGGCTGGTGTTGCAGCTGAGGCCCTGAAAAAAACCCTGCTGATGTTCGACCAATTTCATGACGTCAAAGAAAAAGCCGACCAGGGCAACGCCTACGCCAAGGCCGTGCTACAGAGCTGGGCTGATGCCGAGTGGTTCACCAGCCGACCCGAAGTGCCGCAAAGCATCACCTTGTCGGTATTCAAGGTCACCGGTGAAACCAATACCGACGACCTGTCACCTGCCCCCGATGCCTGGAGCCGTCCCGACATTCCGCTGCACGCGCTGGCCATGCTCAAGAACAAGCGCGACGGCATCACTCCTGAAGAAGACGGCAAGCGCGGCCCGGTCAAGTTCATCGAAGACCTGCGCGCCCGTGGCAACCTGGTCGCCTACGTGGGTGACGTGGTCGGCACCGGCTCCAGCCGCAAATCAGCCACCAACAGCGTGCTGTGGTTCACCGGTGAAGACATTCCCTTTGTGCCCAATAAGCGCTTTGGCGGTGTTTGCCTGGGCGCCAAGATTGCGCCGATTTTCTACAACACCATGGAAGACGCCGGTGCCCTGCCGATCGAACTCGACGTCAGCCAGATGAACATGGGCGACACCATTGAACTGCGCCCCTATGACGGCAAGGCCCTGAAAGACGGCAAAGTCATCGCCGAATTCAAACTCAAGAGTGAGGTGTTGTTTGACGAGGTGCGCGCCGGCGGCCGCATTCCGTTGATCATTGGCCGCGGCCTGACCGCCAAGGCACGCGAAGCCCTGGGTCTGCCTGTTTCCACGCTGTTCCGCCTGCCGCAAAACCCCAAAGCCACGGGCAAGGGCTTCACACTGGCGCAAAAAATGGTGGGCCGCGCCTGCGGCTTGCCCGAAGGTCAGGGCGTGCTGCCCGGCACTTATTGCGAACCCAAAATGACCAGCGTCGGCTCGCAGGACACCACCGGCCCGATGACCCGCGACGAACTGAAAGACCTGGCTTGCCTGGGCTTCAGCGCCGACCTGGTGATGCAGTCGTTCTGCCACACCGCGGCATACCCCAAGCCGATCGATGTCAAGATGCACCACGAGCTGCCCGAGTTCATGAGCAACCGTGGCGGTATTCCGCTGCGTCCGGGCGACGGCATCATTCACAGCTGGCTCAACCGCATGCTCTTGCCCGATACCGTGGGCACCGGCGGCGACAGCCACACCCGCTTCCCGATCGGCATCAGCTTCCCGGCGGGCTCTGGCCTCGTCGCTTTTGCCGCAGCCACCGGCGTCATGCCGCTGGACATGCCCGAGAGCGTGCTGGTGCGCTTTAAAGGCACCATGCAGCCGGGTGTCACCCTGCGCGATCTGGTCAATGCCATTCCGCTGTACGCCATCAAGTCGGGCGAACTTACCGTGGCCAAACAGGGCAAAAAGAATGTGTTCTCCGGCCGCATCCTTGAAATTGAAGGCTTGCCGAACCTGAAGGTCGAGCAAGCGTTTGAGCTCAGCGACGCCTCTGCCGAGCGCAGCGCCGCCGGCTGCACAGTGCACCTCAACAAAGAGCCTATCCAGGAGTACCTGAACAGCAACATCGTCATGCTCAAGTGGATGATTGCCAACGGCTACGAGGATGTGCGCACCATCAAGCGTCGCATCAAGGCCATGGAAGCCTGGCTGGCGAATCCGCAACTGCTCAAGCGTGATGACGATGCCGAGTACGCCAGCGTGATCGAGATCGACCTGGCCGACATTCACGAGCCGATCGTGGCTTGCCCGAACGACCCCGACGACGTGAAAACCTTGTCTGACGTGGCCGGCACCAAGATCGAAGAAGTGTTTATCGGTTCCTGCATGACTAACATCGGCCATTTCCGCGCTGCCTCCAAATTGTTGGAAAACAAGCGTGACATTCCGGTCAAGCTATGGATGGCGCCGCCCACCAAAATGGATGCCAAACAACTCAGCGAGGAAGGTCATTACAACGTGCTCGGGTCAGCCGGTGCGCGCATCGAAATGCCGGGCTGTAGCCTGTGCATGGGCAACCAGGCCCAAGTGAAAGAAGGCGCGGTGGTGTTCTCCACCTCAACGCGCAACTTCCCGAACCGTCTTGGCAAGAACAGCAACGTGTACTTGGGCAGCGCCGAGTTGGCGGCCATTTGCTCCAAATTGGGTCGCATTCCGACCAAAGCAGAGTACATGGCCGACATGGGCGTGTTGTCAGCGGACAGCGGCAAGATTTACAAATACCTGAACTTTGACAAGGTGCAGGATTACACCGACGCAGCCGCATCCGTCAAGGAAACTGCTACCGCCTGAACCTGCTTTGCAAGAAGGCATCGGTGGTGATGCCGTCCAATAAACTAACCGCCTTGCTGCACTTGCTGCCGGGCGGTTTTTTTGGCCCGCTTTACAGCGGCGCGGCGCTGTCGCCCAAGCCCAGGGGCTTGTCCATCATCACCACGTCAAGCCAGCGCTCAAACTTCCAGCCGCAAGATTTGAGCGTGCCCACATGACTAAAACCAGCGCTACGATGAACGTTGACCGAACCCAGGTTAGCCGAGTCACCAATCACGGCAATCAGCTTGCGCACGCCGGCGCACTCAGCCTGTGTCATCAATTCGGCCAACAAGGCGCGCCCCAGGCCCTGCCCCATCGCCTTCGGCGCCAGATAAATCGAATCTTCGGCAGAATAACGGTAAGCCGGGCGTGGCTTGAACCAGTTGCAATAGGCAAAGCCCAGCACTTGTGTGCCATCAACCGCCACCAGATAGGGCAAAGCTTTGCTCAAAACATCAGCGCGGCGCTGCGCCATATCTGCTTCTGATGGCGGGTCGACTTCGAAAGTGCCCGTTCCATGCAACACATGGTGCGCATAAATGGCGGTAATTTGGGCAATGTCGCTGGATTGGCTGTGGCGAATGATGGGCATGGTGTTTGTCAACGATATAATGTGCGGCTGTCTGGCGTGTCGCATAACCGGGTGGTTATGTCGCGTGTCTCAAACGCCAGGTTAAATGCCAATTTTCGTGGAAGTCATTCCACTTCCCCAAAGGATACATCATGGTCGTCATTCGACTCGCCCGTGGCGGAGCCAAAGCTCGCCCGTTTTTCAATATTGTGGTGGCAGACAAACGCACCCGTCGCGATGGCCGCTTTATCGAGCGCCTTGGTTTTTACAACCCAATCGCCAAATCCAACGAAGAAAGCATTCGTATTGCCCAAGACCGCTTGACTTACTGGCGCAGCGTGGGCGCGCAAGCATCGCCTACCGTTGAACGCCTGATCAAGCAAGCTGCTGCCAAAGCAGCCTGATCGTTGCTAATGCTGCCCGGCCTGGAGGCTGCCGAATTACCGGTAGATGCCGTCGAAGTCGGGCGCATCCTTGATGCCTGGGGCATCAAGGGATGGTTCAAGGTTCTACCCTACAGCGCCGACCCCGAGGCGCTTTTTTCTGCCAAATCGTGGTTTCTTCTGCCCGCTGAAAAAGGCACCAAAACCTTTGCAGGCGTGGGCCAGCTGAGAATCAAGGAAGCCAAAGTCCACTCCGACACAGTCGTCGCTTGCGCGCAGGGCATTGAAGATCGCAATGCCGCCGACAGCCTGCGCGGTGCCCGCATTTTCATTGCGCGCAGCAACTTTCCTTCAGCCAAACAAGACGAGTACTACTGGGTTGACCTGATCGGGCTTGAAGTCATCAACCGCGAAGGCGTCAGCCTGGGCCATGTGCGGGAGTTGCTGAGCACTGCAGCGCAAACCGTGCTGGTGATCGACCAGGTGCAAGACGGCATAACAGTGGAATTCATGGTTCCTTTTGTGGCGGTTTACATCGATGATGTGAATTTGGACGCACGCCGCATCTTGGTGGATTGGCAAGCAGATTATTAAGAGCAAACCCCATGCGATTTGATGTGGTGACGCTGTTTCCGGAATTATTTGCGCCATTTTTGAGCACAGGCATTACCCGGCGCGCCTTCGAGTCGGGACAAGTCAATGTGCAGTTGCACAACCCGCGTGATTTCGCCCAGGGCAATTACCGTCGCGTGGATGACCGGCCCTTTGGCGGTGGCCCCGGCATGGTGATGATGACCGAACCGCTGTCGCAGTGCCTGGCAAGCATTCGTGCCGAGCGCGCTGATGACGCACCCGTGGTCCTGTTCTCCCCCATTGGCAAGCCACTCAAGCACGAAATGGTCACGCACTGGGCCGACAGCAATGGCGCGACGCTGATTTGTGGCCGCTACGAAGGCCTTGACCAGCGCTTTATTGACACCCATGTCACCGAACAAATCAGCCTGGGCGACTTTGTCCTCTCTGGCGGGGAGATTGCTGCCATGGCACTGCTCGATGCCGTGGCCCGGCTGCAACCCGGCGTGCTGGGCGACGCCGACAGCCATGCGCAAGACAGTTTCAACCCGGCGCTCGATGGCTTGCTTGATTGCCCGCATTACACCCGTCCCGAAATCTGGCAAGGACAGGCCGTGCCCGACGTGCTGCTCAGCGGCCACCATGTCAACATTGAGCGCTGGCGGCGCAGCCAGCGCCTGATGCTCAGCCAAGGCCTGCGCCCTGAATTGATCGAGCAGGCACGCCAAGCCGGTCATTTGGACGCGGCAGACGAGGCCGTTCTCTCACGCTATAATCGTGGGCTTCCCGATCCTCTGTAAGACCGCTGGCGTGCATGGCGCGCTGGCATACGTCATGGTGACGCTGGTGCTGACAAGATCATTGAAAGAACTTATGAACCTGATCCAAACCCTAGAGCAAGAAGAAATTGCTCGTCTGAACAAAACCATTCCTGAATTTGGCCCTGGCGACACCGTCGTCGTGAGCCTGAATGTGGTTGAAGGCACGCGCAAGCGTCTGCAGGCCTACGAAGGTGTGGTGATTGCCAAGCGCAATCGCGGCCTCAACAGCGGCTTTACGGTGCGTAAAATATCCAGCGGCGAAGGTGTCGAGCGCACCTTCCAGACCTACAGCCCACTGATTGCCAAGATTGAAGTCAAACGCCGCGGTGATGTGCGTCGTGCCAAGCTGTACTACCTGCGTGAGCGCAGCGGCAAGTCGGCACGTATCAAAGAAAAATTGCCAGCGCGCAAGACGGTGGTTGCCACTGCCGCTTGATAACCCGGCACGCTGCTTGAAAAAACCGCCTCAGTTTACTGTGGCGGTTTTTTTTCGACGCTTTGTCTCCGAATGTCATGACCGCGCTCATACCCGACCCGCGAACAGTGCCTGTGACGCAAGTGGACAGCCACTTGCCGGCCGTACTCCCTGCGGCGCTACGGCCCAACGCGTTGCGCGCCCGGTTTGCCGCACCACCGGTTTGGCAGGCTGAGTTTTTACGCGAGAAAATGTTCATGGCGCGCGCGCCCATGCCTGCGGCGGTGCTGCTGCCCATCGTGCAGCGCCCTGAGCCAACCGTGCTGCTCACGCTGCGCACGCTGCATTTATCGACCCATTCCGGACAGGTCGCCTTTCCCGGCGGCAAGGTGGAAGAATCAGATGCAGACGCGGTTGCGGCCGCCCTGCGCGAGGCCCACGAAGAAATTGGTCTGGCGCCGCAATTTGTGGAGGTACTGGGCCAGTTGCCGGTTTATGTCACTGGGTCGGCTTTTCACGTTACACCGGTGGTGGCCCTGATTGCACCAGAAATGGTCTTGCGCCCCAACCCGTTTGAGGTTGCCGATGTGTTCGAGGTGCCGTTGGCCTATTTGATGAATCCGGCGCACCATCGCCACCATCTGGCAACGTGGCAAGGCGTTCAACGCGAATGGTTGTCGATGCCCTACCAGGACGCGATTGCCGAGCGTTTTATCTGGGGCGCCACCGCCGGCATGTTGCGTAACTTTTACCGTTTTTTACGGGCCTGAGCGAGCCTGCGCCAGGCAGCCGCTATGATTCAAGGAATGAGCTTTATCTCTGTGCTGTTTGCCTTGTTACTCGAACAGGTGCGCCCCATGGGCCGCGGCAACGCCATCCACGCAGCCGCGCGCTCCTGGGTGCGTTTCTGCAGTCGCACGCTGGATGCCGGCAAGCCTTTGCACGGCTGGCTGGCCTGGAGCCTGGCCGTGCTTGGGCCATCCGTGCTGGCTGTGCTGATCTATGGGGCACTAGATTTTTGGGTCGGTTGGCCGCTGTCGCTGCTGTGGAGTGCGCTGGTGTTGTACGCCTCGCTTGGCTTTCGCCAATTCAGCTTTCATTTCACCGCAATCCGTAATGCCCTGGCCAACGATGACGACACACTGGCGCGCACGCTGCTGGCCCAGTGGCAACACATTGACACCCAAACCTGGTCGCACAACGAGATGATCGGCCGCGTTATCGAACTCTCTGCGCTGGCCGCCCATCGTCACGTCTTTGGGGTGCTGGCCTGGTTTTCGGTGCTGGCGGCACTTGGTTTGGGTCCCACCGGAGCGGTGCTCTACCGCCTGGCCGAATTTGTCGCTCGCTATTGGCAACACAAAAGTCAGGCCTTGCAGCAGCCTGTCAGCCAGGCACTGCAAAGCAATGCGCAGGCCGCCTGGCAGTGGATTGATACCGTACCTGCACGCTTGACGGTGCTTGGCTTCGCAGTGGTCGGTAATTTTGAGGAAGCCATTGATGGCTGGCGCCGTTACGCAGCACAGCCCGGCGCCAACAACGATGGCTTGCTCTTGGCCGCCACATCCGGTGCCATCAACATCCAACTCGCGGCAGTAAACGTTGTCAGTTCGGCCGCAACGGACGGATCAGCCTCCGCCCATGGTTTCAACCTGCGGCCACCGCCCGAACTGGCGCATCTGGCCATTTTGGTGGGTCTGGTCTGGCGCGCCGTGGTCATGTGGGTTGTTTTGTTGGCCCTCTTGACGCTGGCGAGACTCATCGCCTGAGCTCGAATTCAAATTCCGAATGGCACTCGCCAGTCATCAACCGCGATAACTTTTAAAGTGAAACCCGTCTTGAAGCTTCAATTGATCAGCCCCATCGTCGGCCAGCTGGTGCCTTATGTGCCTGGCGAGCAACCCCAAATGGCCAATCTGGTCAAGCTCAACACCAACGAAAACCCTTATCCGCCCTCGCCACGTGTGGTGGCAGCCATCCAGCAAGCGGCGCAACATGGCTTGCAGCTTTACCCCGACCCCGATGGCACAGTACTGCGCCAGGCCATAGCCAACAACTTTGGCCTAAAACCACAACAGGTGTTTTTGGGCAACGGTTCGGATGAAGTGCTGGCGCATTCTTTTTTTGCTTTTTTCCAGCAGGGCTGCCCGCTGCTGATGCCTGACATCAGCTACAGTTTTTACAAGGTCTATTGCGGCTTGTACGGCATTGCAGCACGCACCGTGCCATTGCGCGAAGGCCTGCAATTGAACGTGGCCGACTACGCCTGTGCGGCCGACCAGACGTTCGCCGGCGTGGTGATTGCAAACCCCAATGCGCCTACCGGCATCGGCCTGCCGCTGGCCGACGTCGAGGCGCTGCTGCAAATGCACCCAAGCCGGGTGGTGCTGATCGACGAGGCCTATGTGGACTTTGGCGGTCAAACGGCCATGGCCTTGATCGACCGCTACCCGAACCTGCTGGTGGTCCACACGATGTCCAAGTCACGCTCGCTGGCGGGCTTGCGTATTGGCTACGCCTGTGGCCAGGCCCACTTGATCGAGGCACTGAACCGCGTCAAGAACAGCTTCAATTCCTACCCGCTGGACCGGCTGGCGCTGGCCGGTGGTGTGGCTGCTTTTGAAGACCATGCCTATTTTGAACAAACCCGCCAGACCGTGATGAGCAGCCGCGAAGGCTTGGTGCTGGCCTTGGAAGACCTGGGCTTTGTTGTGCTTCCGTCCCAAACCAATTTTGTCTTTGCCCGTCACCCCGGTCATGCGGGCGCTGACCTGGCGACTGGGCTGCGCACTCAAGGTGTGCTGGTGCGGCATTTCAATCAACCTCGCATCGACCCGTTTTTGCGCATCAGCGTGGGCACGCCCGAACAATGTAACCAGTTGGTGACAGCCTTGGCCAAACTGGTCACCGCAACAGCCTGACTCACCTGAACTTTGCGCGTCAGACCACTCACGCAGCAAGGTGCTCTGACCCCAACCGATCAATAACGCCGCATCTGCTTGAGCTCGGCGTACAAATCCTTGTAAATCTGGTACCGATTGACACTGATACTGTCAGGCTTGTCGTCTGAATTCACCGCAGCCATGACGCCACAGCCGGGTTCATGCAAGTGGCTGCAGTTGTAAAACTTGCAGTTTTTCACATGGGGCTTGAGGTCGGGCATGTAGGCCGCCAGTTGCGCCGGGTCGATGTGGTTCAGGCCAAATTCCTGGAACCCGGGCGAATCGATCAAGGCCGTGGTCTTTGCCGCATCCACCCAGTACCAAGTGGTGCTGGTGGTGGTGTGCTTGCCGCTGCTCAGGGCTTGTGACAAAACGCCGGTTTGTACCAGTGCGCCGGGAATCAGGCAGTTGATCAAGGTGCTTTTGCCCGCGCCTGACGGCCCCAGCACCAGTGTGGTTTTGTCGGTCAAGCGCGGGCTCAGGGCGGCACGCCCCGCCGCTTCGTCGTTGAGCGACAGCGCCAGCACGTCATAGCCCATGTGGCGGTAAGGCGCCAACCAGTTCCAGGCGCGGGCAAAGGGCACGGCCAGATCACTTTTGTTGAGCGCAATGATTGGCGTGATGTGCTGCTCTTCGGCGGCGATCAGGGCGCGCGACAACTGGCTGCTGGAAAATTCGGGTTCGGCGGCAATCAAAATCAGCACCTGGTCGAGGTTGGCGGCGAACATCTTGGTTCGCACATCGTCCTGGCGATAAAACAGGTTGCGCCGTGGCTCAATTTTTTCAATCGTGCCCTCGTCCTGCGAGGGCAGCCACAACACCCTGTCCCCCACCACGCCCTGGCTCTTTTTACCGCGCGAATGGCAAATCAGGCGCTCGCCCGCATCGTTCTCAACCAAAAAGTGGCGCCCGTAGTTGGCCACGATCAGGCCGGGGACACGTTGCACTCCGATCATGAACAAGTCACATCGGCGTTGATTCGGCAGCACCCGGCAGCGCGTCCACGGCAGCGGCACAGTCAAAATCGGCCTGCGAGAGCCCAGCCACATCATGCGTGTTGTAGCGCACCACGCAGCGGTCAAACTGCACAACCAACTCGGGGTGATGGTTACGCGCCTGAGCCAGCCAGGCCACGGCGTTGACAAACAGCAAAGTGTGGGCGTAATCAGCAAAACGGTAGGTTTTTTCAATCACCACTGCGGCGCCATCGCCGTCCAGTCGCCAGCCCTCCAGCTTGACCAGTTTGGTCACAATTTCAGTCGCTGTGAAGGCCCGTATTGGTTTGGCTAAAGGCATATTGAACTCAAAAAATCAAAGCGCCACCGAGGCGACACCCTGCATGCGCGCCAGTCGCTCTGTAGCACCGGGGTGCGAGTAATAAAAGCGCACGTAGAGCGGGTCAGGCGTCAGCGTGCTAGCGTTGTCCTCGTAGAGTTTGAGCAGCGCGGTGGATAAATCTTGCACACTGGTTTGCTTGACGGCATAAGCGTCCGCCTCGAATTCATGCTTGCGCGACAACTGGGCGAAAGCAGGGGCGATGAAGAAGCTAAACGCCGGCATGGCCAGCATGAACAGCAGCAAGGCGAGCGCGTCGTTGGCAGATGCCACGTTGGGCAGAACCCCCAGGCCGGTGTAAAACCAGACCTGCTGGGTCAAATAACCCAGCAGCGCAAAACCGGCCAAGCTCAGGGCAAACATCGAGACAATGCGTTTGATGATGTGTTTGTGTTTGAAGTGCCCCAGTTCATGCGCCAGCACCGCGTCCACTTCGGGCGCACTGAGTTTGGCCAGTAGCGTGTCGTAAAAAACCACCCGCTTGGCGGCGCCAAAACCGGTGAAATAGGCATTGGCATGGGCGCTGCGCTTGCTGCCGTCCATAACAAACAGGCCTTTGGCAGAGAAGCCGCAACGCTGCATCAAGGCGGTCACCCGGGCTTTCAGGGTTTCGTCTTCAAGTGGCTGAAATTTGTTGAACAAGGGCGCGATCAGGGTCGGGTAAATCACCAGCAGAAGAAGGTTGAACCCCATCCAGAACAGCCAGGCCCACAACCACCACAGGCTGCCAGTGGCCGCCATCATCCACAAAAGCAAGGCGGCAATGGGTAGGCCGATCAGGGCGCCGATCAGACTGGTTTTAAGCAGGTCGGCCAACCACAGTTTGAGCGTCATTTTGTTGAACCCAAAGCGCTGTTCCAGCACAAAGGTCTGGTACCACGACAGCGGCAAATCAATTGCGCCACTCAGCACCACGAAAGCCGCCAGCAAGGCCAATTGTTGGGTCATGCCATGACCCATCCACTGCGCCAGCGTCTGGTTCAGTGCAGAGAGCCCACCGAGCAGGGTCCAGCCCAGCAGCACGGCCGCGCCCAAGGCCATTTCAAGCAGTCCGAGGCGCGCTTTGGCCAGCGTGTAATCGGCTGCTTTTTGATGGGCCGCCAGGGAAATGGTGCCCGCAAAGGCCGAAGGAACCGCCTCGCGGTGCTGTGCCACGTGGCGAATCTGGCGCGAACTCAGCCAGAGCCTGAGCAACAACCCCAAGCCCAGAGCAGCAGCAAACAACGCGGTCAATCCGAGTGAAGCAGTAGATAGCATGTCAGTCATGGACGCGGAGTTTAGGGCATCGGTGACAATTGAGGCTATGCACAATGCCAACACCCCCACTGAATCTGCACCCCTGGCGAAATCGGACCTCAACCTGGTCTGGCTGGATTGCGAGATGACGGGCTTGAACCCGGAGCGGGAGCGCATCATTGAAATTGCGGTCATCGTCACCGACGCCCACTTGACCCGGCGCGTTGAAGGCCCGGTGTTGGTGATCCACCAAGGCGACGACCTGATCGGCAAAATGGACAAGTGGAACACCAGCACGCACGGCAAAAGCGGACTGACCGACAAGGTCAAGGCCTCCACCCTGACGGAAGAGGAAGCCGAAAACATACTGCTCCAATTTCTGGCGGCTTACATACCCAAGGGCAGTGTCCCCCTGTGCGGCAACAGCATCAGCCAGGACCGACGCTTTCTGGCCAGGTACATGCCCAAGCTGGAAGCTTTTTTTCACTATCGCAACCTCGACGTGAGCACGCTCAAGGAACTCTCCAAACGCTGGGCGCCTGGGGTGTACAAGAGTTTCAAAAAGAAACAACGCCACACCGCGTTGGCCGACGTGCATGAGTCCATTGACGAGCTGGAACACTACCGCACGCACTTTTTAAAATTACCCGACTGATCTCGTTGGCCAAGGCGCGCCGCTGACTGGACACCCATGGAAACAGTGGGTGCTGGTGTCATAGAAGTTCGGATACGCATCAAAAAGGCTTGCAGGCTACTTTAGGTTGCCGAAGTTTCTATGACCATTTGCATTGGATCGACACACAAGGTACTCAACAGGGCATGTCAACTTTTGTGGTGCCAATGGCTGATCTCTTGGACCAAACCGAAGCTCAAGCTTTCGGAAGACATCACGGCCGCCCGGGAGGTAGCCAGGTTTGCAACGTGACGTCTCGGTTCACTTACGTGTGCACTTGCGCGCGCGGCAGGCTGCGAAAAAATTGGCACAAGCTGTCGTTTTGGTCATCGCGCTGCTTGCGTTGTCCGGCGGTCAGTTCAATCGCTGTGACCCACTCGGGGTGAGCGCGCGCTGGTTTGACCGCATCCAGCAGATGTTGGGCGTCTTGGTCAGAAAAAATGATGGGGCTTGGTGCTCGCAGCAAAAACTGGTCTGCATGACCGCGTTTTTCAAGCGCCATCAACATGCTCAGATGTTGCCCCGCCAGCATGGTTTTCGATTACTTGCGGATGACAAAAAATTCAACTCGCCAAGCTGCCGTCTGCGCATTTGAGAGAGAACAAATTTACCGTGGTGGCAATGCAGGCGTCGCCGCTGGCCGACTTGCACACCACCGCCCGCGCATTTCGCTTACATCAGACAGAATTGGTGCGCTATCCCCCAGGGTCCTTGTTGTCGCCACGTACGCCCGCCAGCAGGCACCCATGCACTTCGCGCAGCAGGCGCAAGGAAAGGGGCAGCGTGCTTAACCTGCCCATGCCGTAATTCATGGCGTGGACGTAATTGACCACCTCACCAATCGCCTTTGTGCGAATGCCTGAGTCATTGGCCTCCTGTTCCAAAACTTCATCAAACGTGCATTGAATACCTTCAATCTGGGAGCTCAGCACAGCTTCGTGCTTGACGTACAACGCCACGAACAAGTCAGGATTAGGCAGTATGGCAGCAATGCCAGACAACTGCCCCAATGCCAAGTCTGCTTGCGATAGCAGCGCAATCATCTCTGCATCAAACGCGATAGGCGGTGTCGGCGGTACGTTTGCGGGTACGAACGACAAGTAGCCCGAGCCCTGCTGAACCGTTTTACCCGCTCTTGAATTGCAGGGAATCATGATAAAACACTTCCAACCTCTTAACGATGCCGCCATGTGTCCGCAGATCAGTTGACTCTCACGCACCAGTCGACCCTCCCTCCCCACGAAAAGCTTTAACCAAATGCGTCTGCCGTCTGGACACCAGCAATGCGTTGAATTGGATTCACCCCTTTGAAAATTTAATAACAAATCCCCCCATTTGGGGGATATACGTTGTCTATGAATGCCCGTAGGATGAACGTCATCGCTTCCAGAAAGAGAACGCCATGGCGGGTCAAAAAACCAACTCGATTAAAAGTGTCACGCTCAGGTGGCACCGAAAGATCAGCACGGCATGGTCTGTAAAGCAAGATGGGATGACCTTGATCGAACTGGTTGTGGTGCTTGGAATTTTGGGCATATTAGCCAGCCTGGCGATTCCGTCTTTTCAAGCATTTCAGGAGCGCCATCGCCTTCAGGGCCATGCAATGGAGCTTGTCACAGACCTTCACTATGTTCGAAGTGAATCGGTAGCAAGAAACAAAGGGCTCCGCATCAGCTTTTACGCCGATTCCGGAGGAACTTGCTATTTAATTCATACTGGAAATGCTGCAGCCTGCACGTGCAGCAGCAACGGCTCCGCACAGTGCAGCGACCCCACTAATTCCATCCAAAAAAGCGTCGGACTGGCCACTGCACTTGGCGTCAAGTTGCAATCCAATGTGGCCTCCATGCTATTTGACCCCAGTCGCGGCACAACCTCGCCAGCTGGGTCGATCACCGTCATTGGTCAAAGCGGGAATTCGATTCGCCAGGTGGTCAACATCATGGGTCGCACACGAACTTGCTCACCCCAAGGCACTGTCAGCGGCTATAGAGTTTGCTGATTCGGCCACATCGGCCAGACGCGGAAGCTTGTGAAAGTCGCTCTATCCAATAAACGGCGGAACCAGGCCGACTGACGGTGCGTATTGGCCGATCTGTTTCAGGATGTGCACTGCAAAATATGACATATGACCTACCTGACTTCTATTCAAAATCATCACCGCTCTGTAAAGATCAATGGCTTTACCTTGATCGAAGTGATGATCGTTGTTGTGATTGTTGCCATATTGGCCAGCATCGCCTACCCGAGCTACTTGTCACAAATTCGGAAAAGTCGCCGATCCGATGCAGTGCAGGCTTTGCTGCAAGTACAACAGGCGCAGGAACGTTGGAGAGCCAACAACGCGACCTACTCGACTGCATTAGCCAATACAGCGGTGGCACCGGCGCTGCCAAACGGCCTTGGTGTTTCGACGACAACATCCGGCGGCTATTACACACTGGCCGTCAGTTCCAACTCGGCCACTGGTTACGCTGCGACCGCGACCGCAGTCAGTGGCACAAGCCAAGCAAGCGACACGAATTGCACCACACTGACCGTAACAGTTACCAACGGATCGGTGGCGAACACACCGACGGCTTGCTGGCTCAAATAATGCTCAAAAGTCGCGGTTTTGCCTTGATCAAGTCAATGACGGTAATCTCTATCTTGGCTATCTTATTGGTCATTACCGCCCCCTCTTTCTCAGATTTTCTAGCCAAAAAAAGGGTTGCAGGGGTACTCACAGAATTAGCGACAGACTTGCAGTTTGCACACAACAAAGCCGTGAAGCGAAAGTCAAATGTGCACGTGACCTTTGGAACTGGCTGGTACCTGATTCATACGGTTGGCAGCACTGCGAAGAGTTGCACGCAGGTTCTCGATACCGGATCAACAGCCAGTTTCAGCCCTAACCACTCCCTGACCCATCTCATGTTTGACAACGTGCGTGCCATGGCGAGTTGGGATGGAACAAGCGAAGCCTCAGGGTCTTTTGATATCAATAGCAGTATCGGTGCCTGGCAGTTACGCGCGTCGATTACGCCCATGGGTCGAACGCACACCTGTAGCCACAGCGGTTCCGTCGGTGGCTATTTTTCAACTTCATGCTAGCTCAATCATGCAGCCCACTTCCTTTTTGAGACACCAGCGCGGCTTGTCGATCGTCGAGCTACTCGTCGGCGTGGCCGTAGGCTTGTTTATCCTCACCGGTGCTTTGCAACTCTTTGCCAGCTACGTCAACAGTAACCGGCAACTGTTACTTGAAACTCGCGTCAATCAGGATTTGCGAGTGGCTGCTGATCTTGTCGCCAGGGATGTGCGCCGAGCTGCTTACTGGGATAACTCAACTGCCGGCGTGGTGACCACCAATGACCATCCAGTGGCAGCAATTTCGCCCTATGCATCAGTTGAGCCAACCGGTACAGCCGCGACCACAAGCACCTCTTATAGCTACGCAGATGGCGTAGAACATTTCGGCTTCAAACTGACTTCAGGCGTGCTGCAATACCTCCAAGGCAGTACCAACTGGCAGGCGATCACCGACAACAACACTTTAACTATCAACAACTTTGTTGTCACACCAGTACAGCGATGCATGCCATTGCAGCAATACTGCACAGGTGGTAGCAGCAACACCTGCGCTGGTTGCGCGCTGGATGCAACAACCGGTTGCCCGAGTTCGGCTTGCGCCACATGTCCATTCATCAGCATACGCAGCTTTGACATCGTATTACAGGGAACCTCCACAACTGACGCTTCGGTCATTCGAAGCCTTCAGGAGACAGTACGCATTCGCAACGATGAACTTCTAGGCACATGTCCATGAAGAAATTCGCGCCTTCACGCAGCAACATGAGAACACCGAAGCAACAACGTGGCGTCGGGACCTTGGTCATTTCGCTGATCTTGCTGATCAGCATGACGCTTATCGCCTTCTTTGCCAACAAAAGTCTGCTGTTCGAGCAGAAAACCTCTGCAAACCAAATGCGCTCGACCACGGCCTTCGAAGCTGCCGAAGCGGGCCTCGAATGGGCAACCTCAATGCTTAACGATGTGCGATACATCGATACAAATTGCACCACGGTCGGCACAAATACCCAGTCATTTCGCTCTAAGTACCTGCCCTACAGCGCCGCAGCAGGTTTCGCACCAGTGTCAACTGCGTTCCCTGGTTGCAGCATGAGTGACGCGTCGGGCTCCCCAATGCTTAGCTGCGCTTGTCCTGCATCAGGCACAAGCCTCGCTTCAAGTAACAACCCATCATTCACAGTCGAGTTCAAGCCCGTCAATTCGACCACCTTGCCTGGCACCACCCCCGATAAAGAGAGCGTACTGGTCACCGCCTATGGCTGCACCTCGGCAGTCGCACCATGCGTTCCACACCTCTTGGCACCTACCGAAGCGGACGCCTTTCAGAGCGTCAGCGTGATCCTGAAACTTCGTCCAGCGCTCAGATCAGTGCCGGCTTCGGCAGTAACCACCGGTGGCTCACTGCAGTTGACCAGTGCAGCGAGCAGCATCAGCAATACGGACGG